>CALSBN010000019.1:0-38885 GCA_943373185.1 Opitutus sp. GAS368
AGCTGGCTCGCCTTCGCCGTTGTCGACAAACCTCTCGGCGTCACCACGTCCCTCACCGGGCTCGCCGGCGCCTGCGCCGCGCCGTTCCTCGGCGCCGATACCATCGCCGCCAACGCCTACTTCAAAAACCACCTCTTCAAATTCGACTACGGCATGCTCTTCCTCGGCGGCATCGCCCTCGGCGCGTTCCTCTCCGCGGTCCTCTCCGGCAGCTTTCGCGCCGAGTCCATTCCCTCCGTCTGGCGCGAACGCTTCGGCGGCTCGATTGCCAAACGCATGGTCGCCGCCTTCTTCGGCGGCATCCTCGCCATGTATGGCGCTCGCCTCGCCGACGGTTGCACCAGCGGCAACGGCATCAGCGGCAGTCTCCAACTCGCCGTCGGCGGCTGGACGTTTTTCCTGACGCTCTTCGCCTTCGGCATCCTCACCAGTCTCGTCCTCTTCGGCACCGGCCGCGCGGCGAAAAACTAAACCTACCCCGCCCATGCACCTCCTCGCCGCCGTCACTCCTCCCGTCACCGGTTCCGCCGCGCTCGTGGCCTCCGTCGTCCTTGGCGCCATCTTCGGCGTGCTGCTCCACCGCGGTGGGGTAGCCAACTATAACGTCATCGTGAATCAGTTTCGCTTCCGCGATTTCACGGTCCTCAAGATCATGCTCACCGCCATCATTGTCGGCGGTTTCGGCGTGCTCGCGCTCAACTCCGCCGGCCTCGCCAACTACCACATCAAAGCCGCCAACATGCTCGGCGTCACCGCGGGCGCCGCGATCTTCGGCGTCGGCATGGTGCTCTACGGCTACTGCCCCGGCACCGCCATCGCCGCCGCCGCCTCGGGCAGCCTGCACGCGCTCGTCGGTCTCGGCGGACTCGTCGTCGGCGGCACGCTCTACGCCTTCAGCTTTCCGTGGATCGCCCAAAACATTCTGCCCTTCGGCGCCCTCGGCAAAGTCCGCCTGCCCGACGTCACCGGCGTTCCCGCCCTCGTCTGGTTCCTCGCGCTGATCGCCATCGCGCTCACCGTTTTCTTTCTCATCGAGCGCGCCGAGCGCCGCACCGCCCTTTCGTCCGCAACCTAAACTCGTCCCCCTAAAAAATCCATGAAACCCAACGTTGGCTCCATCGACCGCATCCTCCGCATCCTCGCCGGCCTCGCCGTGCTCGGCGCCGGTTACTACTACAAATCCTGGTTCGGCCTCATCGGCCTCGTGCCGCTGCTCACCGCCACCCTCCGCTTCTGTCCCGTCTACCTGCCCTTCGGCCTGAGCACCTGCGCCAACCCGGTGGGCAAAAAGTAGTCCGTAGCGTCAGACGATCTTCCCGCGGTAGGTCTGTCATCATCCGCTTTGGACGGCCCTTTCCCCACAAACCCGGCAAATTCTCAAGATAAGCCAAAAGCGCCTCCAACCTCTCAACGGGACTAACCCCAATCGATCACGCTTGCCTCAATTGGCATGACAGCGTTGGGAGCAGCTCGACCGAATCTAGAGACAGCGAAGCAGATCGCCAAGACGCGGCCCTGAGCGCGCGTTGGAAAAAAAGGCGGGGCCCAAAGACCCCGGCGAAGGATCCAGCATGACGACCCGCCGCCACCGGTGCCTCAACCGGCGTGGCGCGGGTTCAGCTGCTGGGACTGACAGTAAAAAAGGGTGGTTCTGTAATGACCGGCAGCGGCAGCGGCGTCTGCTGCGACGTCTGCTGTCCCTGCTGCTGCGTCTGCTGCGCGAGGATCGAGCTTATTTGGGCGGTAGATGTCGTATTGACCTGATTGAGCAGGGGATTGGTAGAAGCTTGATTCAGGGTTTGAACAACGGTCTGGGTAGCGCCCGGCGCAACGGCGGCAACAGCCTGACTCGTCACGGCGGAGAAAGCACTGCTCATCACTTGGATCGCGGCTTGCGGCGAACTTTGATAGACGGCCGGGTTTGAGACGACTTGGGTAACAGAGGTGGAGATATCGGCCACTGCTTGGGGCGACGCTGCTTGCGCAGCCGGCTGCACAATGATGCGAGCGGCGGCCGTGGCGACCTGCAAAGTCTGCGCCGGAGAAATCTGGCTTACCGATTGGCTGGCGACGGCTTGCACGGCCTGGCCCGCGAGTTGCACGGCGGCGGAGGGGTTCGTCACGACGATTCTTTCGGCCAGAGTGACCGCGGAGTTTGCGACGGTCGCTACGACGGTCGGGTTGCTTGTCGCTTGGGCAACCGCCATAGTTTGGGTCGCGAGGGCAGAGGCTTGAAGGGGGGAATTCTGGGCGGCCGCTGGCGAGATAAAGATGCGAGCGGCGGTGGTTATGACGGTCTGGGTCTGCGACGGAGCGCCCGTCTGCACAGGGGCAGATTGAACGATGTTCACCGCCGCAGTAGCGACTTGGATCGCGCCCTGCGGGTTGGTGGCCAACATCTGTTCGGCTGCGGCGACGACTTGAGCGGCGAGGGCGCCCCTCCTCGCATTGTCACCGCCCGAGAGGGTGTTGATGGCCTGCGTGATTGCCTGAGAATTGCCGCTCATGACGGCGGCCCGCAGGGCCGGCGGCAGGGTGTTGAGCGAGTTGGCGGCCGGCTGGGCAAAGACCGACGGAAGGGAAGCACCGAGCGCGACAAAGGCGATCAGGGTGTTGATGAGACGACGGAGGTGCATAATGGCGTGGAATGAGCGTTATGTAGGATCTCTGATTCTTCACTTTCCCTATCGTCACACCAAGAAGGGGCTAAACAAAAAACACCGAATCAAGGGGACTTTTGAGCTCGTCGGGGCCCACGCACTTCACGATGTAGACGCCGAATCGCTCCTACCTTAAACGCCCGGCGCCTTCGTCACCGCCGATGTCGCCGGCGTCGTCGAGAGCCCCGCCTAAGCGCTCTTCATGATGCACCCGGAGCTCCAAAAACCGACGCCCGCACCTTCGGCGCCACCGCCGCCGAGCTCCCGGTCTACCACCTCAACCAACCCTTCGACAACCTCACGCCCGACCTCAAATGGGACGGCGAATGGCACATCACGCTTTAGGTCTTCCGCGACCTCGACCTCGCTTTGCCGCCGTGCTCGTGCTCATCGCGCTGCTCATGGTCGGTTGGTTCAAGAGCTACATCACCCCGCTCGTCGTGATGGCCGCGATTCCGTTTTCGCTCATCGGCATCTTGCCCGCGCACTGGGCGATGGGCGCGTTCTTCACCGCGACGTCGATGATCGGGTTCGTGGCCGGCGAGATCTCCTCCCACCTCATCGGCCCCATGGCCGTTCCCGTCCTTTGCTACATGGCCAACCACGACGCCGCTTCGTAACTTTGCCCGCAACCTCAGTTCAAAAACTCACCCTCGCTCCTCCATGAAACCCAACGTTGGCTCCCTCGACCGCACTCTCCGCATCCTCGCCGGCCTCGCCATTCTCGGCGCCGGTTATTACTACAAATCCTGGTTCGGCCTCATCGGCTTCGTGCCGTTGCTCACCGCCACGCTCCGCTTCTGCCCCGCCTACGTGCCGTTCGGCCTGAGCACGTGCTCGACCAAAAAAACCTAAATCAGGCTGATCCCGGTTTGCGATTGCCGGCAGAGACCGCTTACGTCCCCGGCAATCCCCATCCTCCACCCATGAAACTCCGCCTCCTCCTCACCGTCCTGTTCGCCTCCGTCGTCTCCGCTTTTGCCGCCGAGGTTCCCAAGATCGACCCCGCCGCCGCCGCCAAACTCGTCGCCGAGGGCAAAGCCGTCCTCGTCGATTGCCGCGAGCCCGCCGAATGGGCCGAGACCGGCGTCGTCGCCGCCGCGACCACGCTCGCCAAGAGCGATTTCGACGGCGCGCAAAAAGACTGGAAGCCGTTCCTCGAGAAAAATGCGGGCAAAGAAATCATCGTTTATTGCCGCAGTGGTGGTCGCGCCGGGGCGGTTGCCGCCGCCCTCGCCGCCAAAGGCGTGAAGACGTCCAACGCGGGCGGCTTCAAAGCCTGGGCCGACGCCGGTCAGCCCACGCGCAAAGCCGACGCGAAGAAGTAGGCATCGGATTCCGCCCGAACTGTAGCACGGACCGGTGGTCGGTTGCCTCCCCTTTCGGTTCCGCCCGCCCGCCGCACATGCGCCTCCTCAGGCTTATCGCCGCCGGGGCCATCCTCGTCGCGTTCACCGGCGCCGCTCCCGCGCCGAAGGAGAATCTCCGCGCCCAACTCGCCGCCGCGCTCAAGGCTGAGGACCCCGCCGCCATCCGCGCAGCCGTCGCCAACGCCGTGCACGTCTTGGGCGACAAGGCCGGCGAGCCCGAGGTCGCCGATCGCTACACGCCCGCGCCGGCCGGCGCGCGTTGGCTCACGCCCGCCGAGGCCCAGTTGGGTTTCACTCCGCATTTCGAGCGCCTTGAAAAACTTGTCTGGTGGCGCGTCGGCGTCGATCCCACCCAACTCACCCAAGCCCTCCGCGCCCCCGCCTCCGTCCTCGCCGGCGGCGTCGCCGCCGCCCGCGCCCAACTCGACGGTGCCGAGCGCAGCCTCGCCCTTGCGAAAGACGCCGCCGTTTTCCTCCAATGGGCCCAGACGCAGGCCGGCGCCGGACTTTTCCCGTTTCCCGCCGCCCGCGCGTCGTCGTCCGACCGCGCCATGCAGGTCGGCGCCGATTTTCTCGCCCGCGCCGAGCGTGCCGGCCAACTCGACCGCGTCGTGAAAAACGGCTGGGCCGTCGACGATCTCGGCGACGGCGGCCTCCAGTTCGACAACGCCGAATGCGGCGTCGCGATGTTCGACTACCACGAGCTCACCAAGAACCCCGCCGCTCTCGACTCCGCCCGCCGCGCCGCCGATTGGGCCATCCGCCAGCCGCTCGTCCCAAATTGGAACTACAACAGTTTCTCCGTGTGGCTGCTCGCCAAAGCCCACGCTGTCACCGGCGACGCCGCCTACCTCGCCGCCGCCAAAAAGAAGGCCCTCCTCGGCGTCATCCCCGGCCAGCTCACCAGCGGCCCGCGCTCCGGCCGCTGGGTCGATCCACACAACGCCCGCCCCGCCTACCACTACATCATGCTGCGCGCCCTCGCCCAGCTCGTCGCCGTGCTCCCGGCCGCCGACCCCGACCGCCCCGCGCTCCTGCGCTCGCTCCAGCTCGGCCTCGTCACGCGCAACGCCGAGTTCTCCGCCCTCGGGATCATGAACCGCGAGAGCGCGCTGGAGACGCTTCTCTTCGTGCACGAAGCCTTCGCCGGCGAACCGGGATTTCTCGCGGCCACGCGTTCCACCACCGCGCTCGACGTGCTCGCCCGCGCCGTCTCCGCCGACGCCCTGCGGCAAAAACTCTCGGTCAGCCCCCGCGCGTGGGGCCAGTTTTTGGCCTACGCCAAAACCCGGCGCCCGCCGCCGTGACTCAATTCGTCTTGGCCCCGTCGCGGAACCACCGCGCGATCATCGCGCGTTCCTCCTCGGTGATCTCCGTGATGTTGCCCAACGGCATGACCCGCGTCACCGCGACTTGCTGGTAAATTCGCCCGGCGTTCAGCTCGATGCCTGCCGCCGAGTTCAACAACACGCCCGCCTGCGCCTGCGTGTAGGCGGGGAACGTCGGCACCGGCATGTGGCAGCTCACGCACCGTTGCGAGATGATCGCCTGCACCTGGGAAAAGCTCACCGGCGTCGCCGACATCGGGGGCGGCGGACCATACGGCCCGGTCCACCAGGCCGTGATTCCGAGCAACACCGCGCCGAACCCGAGGAACTGCCACGCGTAGACGCCCTTGTGCTTGCGGTTGAAGAAATGCCGGATCGACACCGCCGCAACCGAGATCAGCAGGAGAATCGCCCAGTTATGCTTGTGCCCGTAGGTCGCCGCATAGTGGTTGCTGATCATGATGAAGATCACGGGGAGCGTGAAATAGTTGTTGTGCACGCTGCGCTGCTTGCCGCGCTTGCCGTAGATCGGATCGGGCAGACCGCCGGCGCGCATCGCCGCCACCATTTTCTTTTGGCCCGGGATGATCACAAAAAACACGTTGGCCGCCATGATCGTGCCGATCGACGTGCCCACATGGATGTAGGCCGCGCGCCCGCCGAGCCACTGGCACAGCGCCCACGTCAGCCCGCCCAACAACACAAACACCACCGCACCGAGCGCCCCGTCGCGCTTGCCGAGCGGCGAGCGGCACAGCGCATCGTAGACGAACCAAGAGAGCACCATACTCCCCGCGCCGATGCCGATCGCCTGCGCGCCCGAAATGTCCGCGCGGCTCGGATCGACCATCGTCGACTGCGCGTGCAACCAATACACGAGCACCAGCAACGCCGTGCCCGAGAGCCACGTCGTGTAGGCCTCCCACTTGAACCAGTGTAACTTCTCCGGCAACGACGCCGGCGCGACCGCGTATTTTTGGGGGTTATAAAATCCGCCGCCATGCACGGCCCAAAGATCGCCCGAGACGCCTTTCTTGGCGTTCTCCGAACCGGGCGCCGGCGGCTCGAGGCTGTTGTCGAGCCAGATGAAGTAGAACGACGAACCGATCCACGCCACGCCGGCGATGACGTGCAACCACCGCACGAGCATCCCGAGAAATTCCATCATATGAGCATCCATGAAAAAAGAGTATGGGCAAAAAGCGCCCTTCATGCCAACGCGCCCGCCAATTTCTGACAACCGCCGAATCTCCCCGAAACCGTGCGTGACGCTCCGAATCCTGTCTGCGCCGCAGCCGCGCACCCGACGCTCCTTCGCGCCGAAATCTATTCGACGTCATTACCCGCGTTAACACCTGCGACGCGCCCCGGTTCCCGCTCGCCCCGGTCCTCGTTTTTTCCATCATCGTGAACGCAGCGAACGCATCACCCCTCGAGCGAAAGACCTTCCCGGTTTTTCAACCGAACAACCCCCGCCCACCCCATGAAAATCCACCCCATCGCCCGCCTGCTCCTGGTCCTCCCTGCCTCCGCCGCCCTCCTCGCGGCCGCCGAGTCCAACGTCAAATCCACGTTCATCACGCAAGACACCCCCGAGTCCGCCGAGGTCCGCAAGCTCGGTGAAAGCGCCATCAGCCGCATGGCTGTTTCCCTCGTGCGCGAAGTCAGCGTCGCCCTCGCCGACGGCGGAGCGGAGCGCGCGATCGATGTCGTCCACCTGAAGGATGTCGAGATGGTCAACGGCACGGTCGCCGGGATGCCGCGGATCACCGCGATGAAGCGCACCAGCCTGCGGCTGCGCAGCCCGGTCAACGCCCCCGACGCCGCCGATGCCCTCGCGTTGGATGAAGTGCTGCGGCAAATGCAGACCGATGGAGGCGCGCCTTCCGTGCTCGTGCAACGGGCCGAAATCCCACCCGCCGCCCCTGAGTGGCGCGTCTATAAACCGATCGGCACCCTGCCCAAATGCCTCGCGTGCCACGGCGACCCCGCCGAGCAATCGGAAACGCTCCGGGTGATCCTGCGCCGCTACTACCCCGAAGATCAAGCGACCGGCTACGCCGCCGGCACGTGGCGCGGCGTCCTCCGCGTAACCGTCGCCGACGCCCCGGCAACACCGGCCACCCCCGCGGCCGCCCCGAACAAGAAGCTTTAGCCAGTCGGTCAACCACCACCCGTGACGGTTGGCCCTGCGGGGCTGACCCGATACCGTCAGGACCCGCCAGCCGGGAGGATCGCGTGCTTTCGCACCGCCGCGACGAACCGGTCGACCACCGGGTTTGGCCCCGGTTGCAACTCCGGATGAAAGCACGCGGCCATGATCGGACCTTTCTGCACCAGCACCGGGTCGTCGCCCCGGGATGCAAGCACGTCGCAGCCGACCCCCACCCGGGTGATGCGTGGAGCGCGGATAAACGTGCCGGAAGTGCCGGGAGGGAGCACCGCGGATTTCAAAACAAAGGTGCCCGAGTGAAACTGCCGGCCGTAGCCGTTCCGCACCACCGTGATGGGCAGGAGCGCGTAACTGCGCTGGACGGGGTTCTCGACCTGCTCGGCCAGAAGAATCATGCCGGCGCAGGTCGCAAACACCGGCAGCCCGCTGCGCAACACCGCGCCCAGCGGTTCCCACAGACCGTCGACGTCGAGCAGTTTCAACATCGTCGTGCTCTCGCCCCCGGGAAGGACCAATCCCCCCAGAGAATCCAAATCCGCCACGGTGCGCACTTGGCGGGTGCGCAGCCCGTGCCGGTGCAACGCGGCTTGGTGATCGGCGAAATCCCCCTGTAAGGCCAACACGCCGACCGGAAGCGTGTCCCCGTCCGCGGCTTTAGACGCCACGACCGGCCATGCGCTCGTGCGCGGGCATGAGGTTGATATCGATGCCCACCATCGCTTCCCCGAGACCTTTCGAGACTTCGACGAGCATCTTGGGGTCGTTGAAATGCGCGACGGCGCGCACCATCGCTTTGGCGCGCTGCGCCGGATCCCCGCTCTTGAAAATACCCGAGCCGACAAAAACCGTCTCGGCGCCGAGTTGCATCATCAGCGCGGCGTCGGCGGGCGTTGCGACGCCACCGGCGGAGAAATTGGGCACCGGCAGCTTCTGCCGCTCGGCGACCCATGCGACCAACTCGAGGGGCACCCGCAGCTCCACCGCCTTCTTCTCAAGTTGCAAAGCGTCCATCCCGCGCAGTCCGCGGATCTGCGACAGCAGCGTGCGCATGTGCCGCACCGCCTCGACGACATTTCCGGTGCCCGCCTCGCCCTTGGTGCGAATCATCGCGGCTCCTTCATGAATGCGCCGCAGCGCCTCGCCGAGATCGCGGCAACCGCAGACGAAGGGCGTTTTGAAAACCCGCTTGTCGATCTGAAACTCGTCGTCGGCCGGCGTGAGCACCTCGCTCTCGTCGATGCAATCCACCTCCATCGACTCGAGCATTTGCGCTTCGACAAAATGGCCGATCCGCACTTTTGCCATCACCGGAATACTGACCGCCCGCTGGATGCCCGCGATCATGTCGGGATCGCTGGCCCGCGCGACGCCGCCATGTTTGCGGATGTCGGCCGGCACGCGTTCGAGCGCCATCACCGCGCACGCTCCGGCATCCTCGGCGATGCGCGCCTGCTCGGGATCGATCACATCCATGATGACGCCCCCTTTCAGTTGCTCGCAGAACCCGATCTTGCTCACGAGTTCTTCGGCGGTGAAGCCGGGGATAGAGACGGAACGACCTTTCACTTGAGTTGGATCCATAGGCCAAACTCCTTGGCTCGGACCGTATGTCAATTTTGGGTCCGTCATTTTGAACGGGTAATTCTACGAGCTCCGCCAGCCATCCGACGCAACGGGAGCGCCCTTCCCATTCGGCCCATCTCCCTCGTCCTGCGCGGGAAGCCTTCGCCACCGAGCGTCGGTCGTCTCTGAGGCTGTCCCCTTTCTCAAACGCTCGTTTCGACGCCCGCGAAAACGCGCCGGCCCAACCCCGTTTGTAACGTATTACGTTACAAACTGCCGGTTCAGCCCAGCCACGTTTTCAGCCGCGCGGCGCCGCGTAAACTCCCGCTTGCACCCGATGCCTTCCGGCATGACCACACCAACAAATTACGCTCAATTAGCTTGGCCCACTCGCCGCAAACGAGCTTGGCTCGGTGCGTGAGTGATTTTTTCGACTCCTCGGCTATCCCTCCCGAACTGCGTGCGGCGCTGCGTTTCTCGCCCGACAATGTTCCGCTCCTCCAACACGTTGCGGAGACCGTCCTAGGGCAGGGTGCACTAGCCGAGGCCGAGGCTCTCTTCAAACGCACGCTATCCCTCGATCCCGCCAACGATGCCGCCCACCTCGGCCTAGCCTCCGCCTTCTTCCAACAGGGCAAACCGGGAGCCGCGCTCGTCATCATCGAGAAACTCACTACGGCACCGAAACCTTCATCCCGTGCCTTTCTGCTTCACGCGCGCCTTGCGCTCCAAGCCGGCGAACCCCGTCTCGCCGCACGTCAGTATCAAAAGGCCCGGGAACTCGATCCGCTGCTCGCGGACGAGACTCTAGAGCACTCGCTCGGCAATCATTTGCCACGCCGCCCGGATTTCAAGGCACGCTCGTCGTCCTCAGCTCCAGCCCCTAAACCGACCGACCCAGAACCGTCATTCGAACCCGAAGCATTCGCCCGCAACGAAACTGAGCTAGTCCCGGCCGGCGACCTTCGGATCGACGCCGGCTTCGAACTGGAGCGCCCCGATTTCGCGTTCGCCGACGTTGGCGGTATGGAACGCGTAAAAGAGGAAGTGCGCATGAAGATAATTCTCCCACTACGCCAGCCTGAGTTGTTCAAAGCTTACGGCAAAAAAATCGGCGGCGGAATTCTGATGTATGGGCCGCCCGGCTGCGGAAAAACCTTTCTCGCTCGCGCCACCGCCGGCGAGGTTAAAGCCGGCTTCCTCGCCGTCGGTATCAGCGACGTGCTCGATATGTGGATCGGCCAGAGTGAAAAAAATCTCCATGCCCTCTTCGAGCAGGCCCGCGCCCATCGCCCCTGCGTCCTGTTTTTCGACGAGGTCGATGCCCTCGGCGCCAATCGCACCGACATGCTCAAGTCCGGCGGCCGCCAGATCATCAACCAATTCCTTAGCGAACTCGACGGCGTCGCTACTTCCAACGAGGGCGTGCTCATCCTCGGCGCCACGAACGCACCTTGGCACCTCGACCCTGCCTTTCGCCGACCCGGCCGCTTCGACCGCATTCTCTTTGTCCCGCCACCTGATCAACCCGCCCGCGCCGCCATTTTCCGCCTGCTCCTCAAAGGCAAACCCATCGCCGAAATCGATTTCGACGCCCTCGCCAAAAAAACCGACGGCTACTCTGGCGCCGATCTAAAGGCCGTCGTCGACGTCGCCGTCGAAGAGAAACTCCGTGTCGCCATGAACAGCGGTTCACTCCAGCCCATCGCCACGAAAGACCTGCTCGAAGCCGTGAAGCGCCAGAAGCCGACCGTGGGCGATTGGTTCCAAACCGCCCGCAACCACGCCCTCTACGCCAATCAAAGCGGTCTCTACGACGAGATTCTCGCCTACTTGAAAATCAACAAATGAGCGCCCACGTCACCCGAGCCCAGTTGTTGCTCGCGCAGTTTCGCCCCGCCGACGCCGAGCGCGAACTCCTGCAGGCGCTCGCGGCGCAGCCCGACGATTCCTCCGCCCTCGCCCTCCTTGCCCTTAGCCGAAGCGAACAAAACAAAGGCCCCGAGGCGCTCGACGCTATCCGGACTGGCATCGGACTAGCGCCCGACCGCGCCTACCTGCACTACGTCCACGCTGTCACCCTTGAGAACCTGCTTCGCCACAAAGAAGCCCGCACGGCCATCAACGAAGCCCTGCGCCTTGATCCCGATGACGAAGACAGCTTCACGCTTCTCGCCTCCATCGAGCTTGCTAGCCGCGATTGGAACGCCGGTCTTGCCGCCGCAGAACAGGCCCTCGCGCTAAATCCCGAACACGTCAACGCCGCCAACCTCCGCGCCATGGCCCTCGTGAACCTCGGCCGCAAAGAAGAGGCCAGCGCCACCGTGGACTATGCCCTCCAACGCGAGCCCGAAAATGCCTTCTCCCACGCGAACCAAGGTTGGACCTGTCTCCACCGCAACGACCCGCGCCGCGCCCAGGACCACTTCCACGAAGCGCTCCGCCTCGAACCCGATCTCGAACACGCGCGCAACGGAATGCTTGAAGCCCTCAAGGCCCGCAACCCGATCTACCGCGCGATGCTCGCCTACTTTTTGTGGATGGGCCGCCTCAGCACGAAATTCCAGTGGGCCCTTGTCATCGGCGCGTTTTTCGGCGGACGCCTTGCCCGCAACACCGTCGCCGCCCAGCCCCATCTCGGTTGGGTGATCTGGCCGCTCCTTACCCTCTTCTACATCTTCATCTACCTCTCGTGGACAGCCGTCCCGATGTTCAACTTGCTCCTACGCTTCGACCGTTTCGGCCGCCATGTCCTCTCACGTGACCAACGCCTCGCGAGCACCTGGTTCGGCTCCTTCTTTTTCGCCGCGCTCGGCAGCCTGACGTGGTGGCTCGCCCGTGGCAGCGATGCCGGGCTGCTAGCCACCTTCTTTTTCGCCGTCCTCTCAATCTGTATCGCCGCGACGTTTCTCCGAACCGGCCGCAACCGCCTCATCCTCGGCGGCGCCACCGGCGCGATGACGCTGCTCGCCGCCACCGCGATGGGCTTACTCACGCTCGGCCTCCCCCTCGGCGCCCAACTCGTGACCGGGTTTTCTTTCGCCTTCATCGGCTTTCAAATCGCAGCAAACTTGCTCACCGCAGAATAGCGCGCCGACCCAAACCCACTGCACCCCAGCCTCGGAGCAAATCCCGTTTGTCACCTAATAAGTGACAAACCGCCGGCGCGTGGCGCGGCGTCCTCCGCGTGACCGTCGCCGATGCGCCCCCCGCCGCGCCCAAACCCGCTCCGGCGAAAAAGTCCTGAGTTCGGCCCAACCCCGTTTGTAACGTATTACGTTACAAACTGCCGGTTCAGCCCCGCCACGTTTTCAGCCGCGCGGCCCCCACCACGCACACGCAGTCGCTGCCGTCGCCCGTGTGCAGCCAGTGCAGGTCGAGCGCCGCAAACTCCCGGTCCATCGCCGCACGCAGCCCGCCCACCTCGATCAGCACGACCCCATGCGGTTGCAGCCGCGTGCGCGCTTGTCGGAGCAACTTGCGGATGATGTCGAGGCCGTCACCGCCGCCGTCGAGCGCCATGCGCGGCTCCTGTTTGAACTCCGCCGGCAACGCATCGCAGTGCGCGCTCGGCTCATAGGGCGGGTTGCTCAAGATCACGTCATACTGGGCGGTCGGCACGGCGTCGAAGACATCGCTGCGGTGGAGCGCCACGCGTTTGCCGAGGCGGTGCGCCTTCACGTTGATCGCCGCCACCTCGAGCGCTGCCGGCGAGAGATCGACGGCGTCCACCGCCGCCTTCGGAAAGTGCTTCGCCAACAAAATCGCCAGGCAACCCGAGCCCGTGCACACATCGACGACCCGGGTGACTTTCTTCGGATCGGGCAGCCAGCCGTCGAGCTGTTCGGGGATGATTTCCAAAAAATACGAGCGCGGGATGATCACGCGTTCATCCACGTAGAAACGATGTTCGCCCAGCCACGCCTCGCGCGTGAGATACGCCGCCGGCACGTGCTCGACCAACCGTCGCCGGAACACCGCCGTCACCGCCGTATGCTCCGCCGCCGTGAGTTTTTTTTTCAGCACGCTTTCGTTGCTGTCGAGCGGCAGATCGAGCGTGCGCAGGAGCAGATAAAGCGCCTCGTCGTGGGCGCTCGCCGCCACCTGCCCCAGCGTCGCGCCGGCCTTCGCGTAAAGCTTCTCTGCGCCGCGCAGCCAGTCGCCCAAGGTCGCCCAACGGGCCGCACCGGCCAGCAGATCGCGGGGCTTCATCCGGCAACCAGCTGAAACAGCACCGCAAACGGCCAGCTCACGATCGCCATGATCATGCCGAGCAGCTGCCGGATCGGCGGGATGTTGATCGCGATCAGCAACACGATCATGCTCCAACGCGAGATGTTGTAGAACATCTCCTCGCTCATGCCGACCGCGTGCCGCATCAGCACGCCGCCGTCGAGCGGCGGCAAGGGGATCAGATTGAACACCGCGAGCGCCACGTTGAGCGAGAGCACCAGTTGGACGAGCTCCAGCGCCCGGGGCTCGAAGCGATACACGATTCCACCGATCACCGCGGCCAACAGCGCCAGCACGAGATTCGACATCGGACCCGCCAACGTCGTGATGACATCGCCGCGCTTCCGGTCGGCGAAGTTGGACGGATTGATCATGACCGGCTTGCCCCAACCGAAAAGAAAACCGCCCGGGATCACGAAAATACACACCAACGGGAAAATCACAGAGCCAAAGAGATCCATGTGCACGATCGGGTTCAACGTCACCCGGCCGTCCCGCCGCGGCGTGTCGTCGCCGAGCCGGTCCGCCGTGAACGCGTGGGCCCATTCGTGGATGCACAGGCTCACGATGAGCACGATGTAAAACATGAGTCCCTCGCGCAGCGCCGCGAGGCTGAAGCCGGTATCCATATCCCGTTACTTTTTCTCGGTCTCGGCCGGCGGCGCAATCAGCTTTTGTTTCTGCCCCTGCAACTCCGGAGCCGTCACCGTCGCGAGCAACAGATTGGCCCGCTCCGGTTTCGCCTGCTTGAACAACACGTTGGCCGCGTGCAACCGCAGCGTCTGCCGCTCCAGACTGGTCTCCGCTTTCTCCTCCAGCGCCGCCCAAACCGCGAGCGCCTCGTCCCATTTGGGCTCCGCCAAGTCGTAAAACGACTCGCCGTAACGGTAACCAAACTCGAAACGATCCGGCGCCAGCTCCGCCGCGGTCTTGAACGCTCCGTGCATCGCCTGGTCGAGCGCCGGCCGCGTCCACTCGCCGCTCTTGAGAAACTCATCCCGCGCTTCGTGCAGCAACGTGCCGACTTGGTAATGATAGAGCGGCTCCTTGGGCATCAGCTTGATCGCCGCCATGAAATACGGGAGCGCATCGAGCGGCCGGCCGTCCTCGGCGAGCAGATTGCCGATCTGGTTTTTGACGAGCGGGATGTTCGGATCGAGCTGGTTCGACTTCAGCAGCATCGCCGCCGCCTGTTTCCGCATATCGACCTTGCGCAGCAAATAACCGAAGGAGGCGTAGGCTTCGGCGTGGTTGGGGTTGTCCTGGAGAAACCGCTCGTAGCTGTGGCCGAGGCGCTGGAGCTGCACGCGAAACGACTCCTCGTCGAGCTTGTCGCCCTGCTTCACGGCGTCTTCGAAGAGCGCGCGTTGGGTCTCCGTGATCTGGCGGAGCGTGCGCTGGGCGAGCGTCTCGCTTTCCGCCGCACCAAGCGGGAGGACCAGCACCAGACCGAGAAAAAAGGAAAAACGTTTCATGCGGGAATTTTTGCGACCAGTTCAACCGGTCAAAGTGCCGCCGTAAACGTTCATCCGCTCGCCGGGCACAACGCGGGAGCAACCAGAAGCGACGTCAGTGATTGAAGTGGCCTGGGCGTCCCGCCCATGGGATCGGAAACGGCCGGACGAGATGGCCGCTCTTCACGGACGAGACGACCGTGCCACCCGAGCAGCGCACGCAATGACTTCACCCCCGGTTACACCCGCCCCATTCGCGCAACCCTTGTTCTCCGCGTCCCGGAAGCATCAAGACGTGCCTGAGTCTTCGGGCACCTATCTTTCTGACTCTCCCGGGCGCTTACAGACCAAGCGCAGGTCAGAAAAATAGGGCCATAAAAATGCCAAACACTCGATCTACCCACGGGAAACAGCGAGGGACCGAATTTTTGATTCACCGGTCAGGTGGATCACCGGTCTAGTCGGACTCTACTCCACAGGCATTGATTCGCGCCGGTAAGCGGAAACTAGCGGTTCTTCCTTTTGCGGTTTTTGGGTCGATGGATCGTCTCGCGGTTACGTCGCGCCCACCAGTTCCGCCAGCGGCACCACCTCTACGCGTTTATCCAACCGGTAACGACGCTCCCCGGGATAAACGACGATCAGTTGATCGAGTTTAAGGTCGGTGAGAGCGATTCGCATCGAGGGCGTGAGCGTTGGGGCGTCGGCGCGCTTGCATTCGACGCCGATGCGCTTGCCGCCCTTAAACAGCAGAAGGTCGATTTCGGCCCCGTTGTGCGTGGCCCAAAAGTAGGCTTCGTCGGGCCGCAGCGCTTTGAGCACTTCTTCGACGGCGTAGCCCTCCCAAGAAGCACCGAGCTTCGGGTGATGCTCCAGATCGCGCTGCGTGCCGAGGCCCAGGAGCGCGTGGAGCAGGCCGCTGTCGCGCACGTAAACCTTGGGCGCCTTCACCTGGCGCTTGCCGAGATTTTCAAACCACGGCGGAAGTTGGCGCACCATGAACACGCCCGTCATCAGATCAAGGTAGCGCCGCACGGTGGATTCGTTGACGCCGAGGGCGCGGGCGGGATCGGCTGCGTTCCAAATCTGTCCGTGGTAATGCGCCACCATGCTCCAAAAGCGGTGCAACGCCGCGGAGGGCGTGCCCAAACCCAGTTGAGGCAGATCGCGTTCGAGGAAGGTCTGCAAAAACTGCCGCCGCCACGCGAAGGAGTCGGCATCGCTGCGCGCCGTAAACGCGAGCGGGAAGCCGCCCCTGAGCCAATGGCGGGGCTGCGCGCCCGCACCGAGATCGGCGAGGCGGAAGCCCTCCAACGGCACGGTTTCAATACGGCCGGCGAGCGATTCGGAAGCCTGCCGGAGCAACTCCGGCGCCGCACTGCCAAGCAGAAGGAAACGCGCCGGCAGCGGACGGCGGTCCGCCAACACGCGCAGGATCGGAAACAATTCGGGCCGGCGCTGCACCTCGTCGATTACGACGAGGCCTTTGAGCGGACGCAGCGAGGTCTCGGGTTCCGCGAGACGCGCCAGACTGGTGGGATCCTCGAGATCGAAGTAGTTCGGCGAATCCGCCGGGACGAATTCGCGGGCAAGGGTCGTCTTGCCGCACTGACGCGGACCCAGCAACGCAACAACCCGGCTGCGGCGCAACGCGGTGCGGACGAGGGCAAGGTCAGTCGTGCGGGCCAACATCGCCCGAAACAGCACCATGAAATTCCCGCAGTCAATGCGGGATTTTCATGGCAAGATCCGATTCAATTCCGGAAAGCCAATCCACCCAGCCCGCGAGAGGGAAAGGTTGGCTCGGGTCCCCGCAGCCGTGGGGTCGTGAACCGCCGCGGCTGAGCCGGGTTGCATCTCAAGGGTGGCGGCGGGCTTCGACCGGAGCGGGCCGCCCTCCATCGCCTCAATCATCCACGTAAATCGACCCGGGCGTTCCCGCTGCCAGCGCCCCTGCGGTCGGCGACGCGCTCGCCCGCACCACGCTCCACTCCCCGCGCTTTCGGCCCTATCCGGGCCAATCCGAATTCTATCTCATCCCATCCGCGCCGGCCCGGCGGTGGACAACCGGCCGGTCCTGCTCGTAATCCTCGAACTCTTTCCCGCTCCCGCGTCCCGTGAACGACCCGATCAAAATCAACTGGTATCGCTCTCCGGTCGACCGCGCCGTCCTCGGCGAGCTTATGCGGACCAGTGATGCCCGCGGTTTCCTCCAAGTCCTCCCGCAACTCGCTCTTTTCGCCGCCACCGGCGCTCTCGCCTACGCCGCCTACCTGCACGTTTCCTCCGCCAACTGGCCTTGGGCCGTGCCGCTCCTGCTCGCCGCGCTCTTCGTCCATGGCACGTTCTCCAGCTTCCTCGGCTCCGTCGGCCCGGTCCACGAGCTCTGCCACAAGACCCCGTTTCGCTCCAAGGGGCTCAACGAGTTTTTCCTGAAGATTTTCTCCTTCCTGAGCTGGAGCGACTACATCGGTTTCCGACCCAGCCACGTCAAACACCACCAAGTCACCGTCCACACCGACCACGACGGCGAGGTCGTGCTCCCCCGCAAACTCAACCTCGGCTTCGTCTCGTTCTACCTCGGCCTGCTCACCGTCCGCCCCAGCCTCGTCGCCCGCCGCGTTTGGGCCTTGGTCGCCGCCACGCGCGGCCGGATCGTCGATGGTGAGCTCAACGGCTCTTGGCTCCAACGCGTCCTCCCCGAGACCAACGCCGCCCTCCGCGCGGAACACCGCCGCTGGGCCTGGACCGTCCTCCTCGGCCAGGCTGCGCTCGCCGCCGCGTTCATCGCCACCGGCCACCCGTTTCTGATCCTCATCGTCAACTGCGGCTCGTTCTACTGCTTCTGGTTCGCCGCGCTCTGCGGCATCCCGCAACACATCGGCCTTTCGCCCAATGTCCCGGATTTCCGCCTGTGTTGCCGCACCTATACCTGCGGGCCCCTCATTGGTTTTCTCTACTGGAACATGAATTACCACGTCGAACACCACATGTTCCCCGCCGTGCCGTTCTACAATCTGCCCAAACTCCGCGCCGCCCTCGCCGCCGATCTCCCGCCCGCGCCCCACGGCCTCGTCGCCACCTGGCGCGAGATTCTCCCCATCCTCCGCCGCCAGGACACCGACCCCACCTACGCGTTCATCCCGGTCCTGCCGGCTCGATCACCGTCTTCCACCTAGTCCGTTGGCATTCTTCACGCTCTCCGCTTCTCTCCTCTCATGCCCGCTTTTCCTGACTCCCTCCGCCTCGAACTTCGCGCCCTCCTCGGCGCCGAGAATCTCGTCGAATCCGGCGACACGCTCGAGACGCTCTCCAAGGATTACTACTGGTATTCCCCCGCCCTCCGGCCGCTGCTCGACGCCAAGCGCGCCGATGTCGTGGCCAAGCCCGGCACCGTCGACGAACTCCGCTCCGTGCTCGCCGCTTGTTTCACGGCCGGCGTCGCCGTCACCCCGCGCGGCGGCGGCACCGGTAACTACGGCCAATGTATGCCCATCTACGGCGGCGTGGTGGTGGATTGCTCTCGCCTCGACCGCATCCACTCCGTCGCCGACGGCGTCGTGCGCGCCGAGCCCGGCGCCCGCCTCATCACCATCGAAACCCTTGCCCGCCCCGCCGGCTGGGAACTGCGTTGCTACCCTTCGACTTGGGTGAAGGCCACCCTCGGCGGCTTCTTCGGCGGCGGCGCCGGCGGGATCGGCGGCGTGCGTTGGGGCGGCATCGCCTCGGGCGACACCGTCAAATCCATCACGATCCTCACCTGCGAAGCCGCACCGCGCACGCTCCGCTTCGAGGGCGCCGAGGCCATGGTCGCCCTCCGCACGTTTGGCACCACCGGCATCATGACCGAGATCGAGATGCGCCTCGCCCCGAAAATCGACTACGACCAACTGGCTTTCAGCTCCCCCGATTGGGACAAACTGCTCGCGTGGACCGATGCCGCCATGCGCAACGGCACCTGGCGCAAACGCGTCGCCACCCAGTTCCAGTGGCCCATCCCGTCGTATTTCAAACCCATCAAGAAATACATCCGCGACGGCGAGCACGTAAGCTTCCTCATGCCCGACCGCGCCCAGACCGCCGAGATGGTCGCCTCCGCCGAGGCCGCCGGCCTCACCGTCACGTATAACCGCGAACTCCTCGACCCGCCGAAGCCGCCCTATCTTTCGGACTTCACCTACAATCACACCACGCTCTGGGCGATGAAGACTGACCCCGCGCTCACCTACGTGCAGACCGGCTTCACCGACGATTTCAAAAACCAGATCGCCACGCTCATGGCGCGTTACCCCGACGAGGTGCTCATCCACCTCGAATGGGGCGCCCGCGATCCCGCCCGCGCCGTCGGCCCCAACGCTTCGCCCGACGCCATCGGCGTCGGCGGCATTCCGCTCATCCGCTACACGACCGCCGAGCGTTTCGATGAGATCGTCGCCGACATGCGGAAGATGGGCGTCAGCGTCGGCAACACCCACACCTACCACCTCACCGCGACCACGCCCGAGGGCACCGTCGCCCGCCACGCCTTGAAACACGCCGTCGATCCCCGCGGCCTGATGAACCCCGGCAAGATGCACACCTTCCCCCTCAACCCCTTCGCCGCCTGAAGTGGCACGGGCGTCCCGCCCGTGGGCGGGCGGGCATCTTGCCCGCTCGCCTTCAAACTCATGGGCGAGACGCCCATGCCACCTCGTTCGCGCTGCTCCTCTATTCCTTCTCTCGCCCGCCCCTCCCCATGAAAACTCCCCCCGTCAGCAGTTTCGGCATCGGCCATCAGATGAAGATCTATTGGGACGGCCGCGACCAAGGTCCGCCCGCCCTACCGGTCACCATCGAGAAACTCCGGGAACTCGCCCGCGCCGCCCTCCCGCCGGCGGCCTTCGCCTACATCGGAGGCGCCGGCCTCGAAGAAACGATGGCCGCCAACCGCTCTGATTTCGGCGCGTGGCGCATCGTGCCCCGGATGCTCACCGATCTCTCGACGCGTTCCCTCGCCTCGACGATCCACGGCCAAGCCACCTCCGCCCCCGTCATGATCGCGCCCATTGGCCTCCACGAGCTTTACCACCCCGAAGGCGAACTCCCGGCCGCTCGCGCCTCCGCCGCCCGCAAAATTCCCTTCACCCTCAGCTGCCAATCCTCGCGCACAATCGAGGACGTCGCCGCCGCGATGGGCGACGCGCCGCGTTTTTTCCAACTCTACTGGAGCCGCGACCGCGACCTCACGTGCAGCTTCATCCGCCGCGCCGAAGCCGCCGGCTTTTCCGCACTCGTCGTCACCCTCGACACCCGCCTGCTCGGTTGGCGGCCGCACGACCTAGACCTCGGCCACAACCCGTTTCTCCTCGGCAAAGGCCAGGCCAACTACACGAGCGATCCGGTCTTCCGCGCCGCCCTCGCCCGCCCGCCCGAAGAGGACCGCCTCGCCGCCACCAAGCATTTTCTCACCGTCTTCAACGACCTCGCGATCACCTGGGACGACCTCGCGTGGCTACGCGCGCAGACGAAACTGCCGATCACGCTCAAGGGTATTCTCTACCCCGATGACGCGCGCCGCGCCCTCGCCTGCGGCATGCAAGGCCTGATCGTCTCCAACCACGGCGGCCGCCAAGTCGACGGCAGCATTTCCGCCATCGCCGCGCTCCCCGCCATCGTCGACGCCGTGGGCGGACAACTCGAAATCGGCCTCGACAGCGGCATCCGCTCCGGCGCCGACGCCGTGAAAGCCCTCGCGTTGGGCGCGAACTACCTCGGCCTCGGCCGCCCGTGCGTCTACGGCCTCGCCGCCGGCGGCGAAGCGGGCGTCGGCTGGGTCATCGACAACTTCACCACCGAGCTCGACCTCACGATGACGCTCTCCGGCCGCACGTCCCCTGCGCACCTCGAACGCGACCTGCTCGTGCGCGTATAGCGCCACGCCTACTCGATCCGGAGGAGCACGGGCCTCTTGCCCGAGAGTTCGAAGTCCTTTCCCGACAGTCCCTATCTCGGGACAACCTGCAACTCGCCGATCTCGACGACGCCGTTGCGGATCGGGGCCGAACGGGTGACACCGTTGCGGTTATTGCGGCCCAGTGAATCGCTCGCGGCCAGAATCATGGCGCGGAAGTTTTTCTCCAACGGCCGGTTCATCGCGTCGATCGTTACCCGCGTCTCCCAGCGCAGAACCCATTTCTGGGAGTCGCGCAGTTTCTTCGCGTCAAAGGCCCGGATCGCGATAAAGTTGAAAAGGTCTTCTTCCTTGGCGGCGCCGGAGAGAACTACGCCCAGATGTTCGGCGTCCGAAAAATTGCGGCGAAAGTAACGCTGGTCATACTGCTGGAGCATCGCCGGCCAACGGAAACTTGGGACGACGACCGGATCCACCCCCATAAAATCAAACGGCGGCGGATACTCGCCGTGGGCGTAGTGAACAACGATGGCGATCTCCGCTTCGGCGGCAGACCCGGCCGCGACAAAACCCGCTTGGGTCAGCGCACCATGAGCGATCGCGAGCACCTCGCCGTCGGGCAAGGTGAGCGGCCGGGGGCGCACGATCGGCCCGCCCGGCCGGGCGTTGAGCAAGACGTAGCGCTTCGGTTGGCCCCCGCCGATCGAGGTTTCGTAGGACCGCGACATCACGGAGAACTCCATGTGGTTCTCGTAAGCTTTCCCAAACCAGTCGACCGCTTGACTGGTCGGCGCGAATGCGATCGTCGCAACCAACCCCGTCACGAGCAGGCGAATCCGGCGGGGGAGCATTGAATTCCGAAGCATGGCCAACGGGCTTTACTGGGCGCACACGGGCGGGGTGATCAAGAAAAAGGGATGCCTCGCGGCATCCCTTGATGATGAGAAATCGAACCGATCTCCGGTTTAAAACGAAACCGACGTCGAGAAGCGGAACGTGATCGGCGTGAAATAAATCCGCGCCCGCTCCGGCACCGTGATCTGCTGGGCTCCGGCCACCGTGGACGCCACCGTCGCGCCCGTGGCCGGATTGATCCAGATCTTGCTGCTACCAAAGGCCTCGTCCTTCTGATCGTTGAAGAGGTTGTTCACGTTGAGTTGGAACCGGACGTCGCGCTTCGCGATTTTCATCTTGTAGCCGAGCGCCATGTTGGCCTTCAAATCTGCCGGATACGGCGGACGGAAGCGTTGGTTCTCGCGGCCATCGGCGCGGGTGCGGACGCCGTTGTCGAGGGCGATTTCGCTCTGACGCTCGCCGGAATAGATGAAGCCCAAGCTGGTCGAGAGCCCTTTGAGCGGGCCGCCGGAGAACTCATACTTGTTCCACATCGTGAACTGCCGGATGGGAGCGTCGATCGTGCGGTTACCCACGGCCGTGCCACCGAAGTTCACGCTGCCGGTCCGGCTGCCGCCGATGGACTGACGTTCGGCCAACGGCACGCCCATGAAATTCCACCACGAGTCATATTCGGTGCCCGACGTTTGATCCACGACTTGGAAGCCGCCGGTCACCTCTTGCTTGATGTAGCTGTAGCCCAAGGTGGCGGAGTAGCCCTTGAAGAGGTTCAAGACGATGCTGAGGTCGACGCCTTCACTCTTGTCGTCGTAGGCCACGTCGGAGTTGCGGTTGCGCGCGTAACCGTTGTTTGCGAACAGACCGGTCGCACCTGCGCCGACGTTTCCAGATTGGAGGGCGGTGATGTTTGCCGGGTCGTTGGCGGCTGCATTCATGGCCCGGCGCAGCGGGTCGTTGGCCGCCGTGCCGAGGGACGCGTAATCGACCAAGATAAACCCGTCGAGCTGGGGCGCGCCCGTCACGCGAGGGCTGGTAAGGTCGGCGGCCGCGACGTAGGATGCGGGCAGCAGATAGGTCACGGGCAGAGCCGTCTCGAAATCTTGCCAGCCGGAGGAATACACCGAGTAAGCATTCGGGCCGGTGCCCGAAGCTTGGCGCCCGCCGACGGGGACGTTGGCAATCTCACGCCGCCGGTTGTTCGAGCGCGGCTGCGGCGCCCAGAAGACATTGTAGACGCCGTTCTCGCGCTCGACGCGATAGGCGCCGGCTTGGAGTGAAATCTTGGGTTTGCCGTCCCGGTCTTTCCAGAGATCGGCCTTGATGCCGATATCGAGACCTTTGGTTTTCTCGGCCCCGAACGGATTGCCCGCGCCGTCACGCTGGCCGGTGTTGGGCAAGATGCCCGAGCCCGAAAGGGCAAAGACGTTGATCGCATCGGTGACTTTGACGTTCACGCCGTAAGTTGCGTTGGCATCGGTCTGGACTTTGCCACCGAAACGGTAGCCGTTGACGATTGGGACATTACCCGGTGCCGAGTTGCCGCCACCGCGTGGCGTCGGGCTCTTCACCCAATTCTCGATCACCTCGTTACCCAGCGCGGCGTTGGCTTTGGTGTAATCGAAATCCAAAGCGCGGACGTGATAGCGATCCCAGCGGTAGCCGCCGATGGCGTTGATCCGCTCGTTCCACCACTTGCTCTGCAGCACCGCGTAGTGACCGGTGCTCCACTCCCAAAAGACCGAGTCGGTGGTGGGGCGAACCTGCTCTCCACCGTAGCCGAAGTAACCGAGATCGTTGTAGGCCTTGAAACTGGCGGAATTGGCCACACCGAGGTTGTTTCGAACTTGGTTTTTTCCGTTATCTTTTTGCCGGATCTGCACGTCTTGCCGGCCCAACAGGAGGTCCTGCCGGTTGCCGAAAAGTTCGAAGTTATACAGCGCATCCACGCGCGTCTGAGTGATGTCCTTGAGCCGATACGGCGTGCTCCAGTTATACGACAACGTGCGGTAAACGCGTTGGCTGGCCACGAGGGGATTCGCACCGGTATCGACCCAGATTCCGGGCGTGGTCGGCACGGTCGCCGAGAGCGACTGCGAGACACTCGCGCCGATGTTGCGGAAGTCGGTCTCCGTGCGGTTGAAATTGGTGCCGGCGAGAATCTCGAGCCGGTCGCCGAATTGTTGCGAGAGCTGCGCCGTGCCGTTGAAGTAATCGGCCTTGGAATAAGAGTCGTCGCCGGTCCAACGAAAGAAACGTGACTTGCCAAAACGATCGCGAGCGACGCGGACGGTGTCGCGGGTTGCGTTGATATTGGACGCCTGGAGCAGGCCGTTTTCGTTGCGGATGTTGCCGATGTTCGGCTCGTCAAAGTCGCCCACGCCCGTGCCGCTTTGGTTGAAACGCCCGAGCTCCAAGTCGACGAAGAGCTTGGTGTTCCTCCGGAAGGCGATGTCGAACGAGGGAGTGACCAACACGCGGTCACGGATGCCAAAATCGTTGGGCGAGCCCTGGCGATTGAACACCAGACCCACGCCGTAGTTCACGGAAAAATCCTTGGAGCGCAGCAAAGGCCCGGTGGTGAAACCCTCCGCACGGTAAAAATCATAGCTGCCCAGAGTAAAGCGGAGCGTGGTCGAAGGCGTGCTCCGTGGATAACGCGGATCTACATTCACGATGCCCGCCAGCGCCGACACGCCGTAGAGCAACGCCTGCGGGCCACGCACGAGTTCTTGGCGACCGACGTTCACCGTATCCGCCACCGTATCGAGGCGGAAGCCATTGCGAAGCAAGAAGCGGGTGTTGTAACCGCGGATGCTGATCGCCGTGCCGTCCTCCGTCAGCGAACCGCTCTGGCCGGTGCCCGAGGGGCTGAAGAGAAAATTGTTGCTGCCCTGCACGGTGTCCTGAACGACGCCGGCGCTATACAACAGGGCCTCCTTGAAATCGACGGCTCCGATGTCCTCGATGAAATCACGGGTGATCACTTCGAGCTGCATCGGCAGCTGCTTGATCGGCGTGTTCAACCGCGTGCCGGCGGCGGAATTGGTGGCGAGATAGCCCGTGTCTTTCGAGCTATCGACGCGGAACTCGGAAAGAGTGAGCACCTCTTCTTTTGGCGTTTCGACCACTGCAACGGGTCGGGCGGGTGCCGAGGGTGCCTGAGCGTAGCCGATCGAGCCCGCGAGGGTGAGGACAAGGAGGAGTTTGGCAGGGTTCATGTTGGGAATTTCCTAAACGAGATTTCTCCGAACGTGGGGCGCTCGGGGTGGGTTGGGGTCAAACAGGTTTTAGATTTGCCGCCCGCGCAACCGCGTCGGAACTTACCCGTTAAGTGAACCCCGGCCCGAAGCCACGCCCCACCGTGAAACTCATCGCCGCCAAGGCGGGGCTTTCCGGCGCGGCCGTTTCCCTCGCCCTCCGCGATCACCCCAGCATTCCACCGGCCACCCGCACGCGCATCAAGCGGCTCGCCGACCAGCTCGGCTACCGGGTCGACCCCAACGTCAGCCGTCTCATGGCCTATCTGCGCCAACGCCCCCAGGCGCGGGCCACCGGAATCATCGGCGTCCTCCACCTTTTCCCCACGGCCAAACCTTGGCGGGAAAACCCTTCACTGCGTCGCATCCACACCGCCGCCACCGAGCGCGCGGCCCAGTTTGGCTACGAACTGGAAGAGTGCTGGCTGGCCGAGCCCGGCATGACCGCAGCCCGAAAACGCGACATTTTACTCGCCCGGGGCATCGAAGGCTTGCTCGTGCTCGGCACGCCGCAGTGGGTCGAGAACATCGACTTCGACTTCGGCCCGTTCGCCTGCGCCGCGACCGGCTACAGCCTGCGCACGCCGCTCCACCGCTCCTGCCAACACCAATACCAGGAGATGTTCATCGCCCTCGCACACCTCGAGGCGCTCGGGTATCGCCGGCCCGGCTTGGTGCTGACCGAGGACAGCGACCGACGCACGATGCAGCACTGGTCGGCCGCGTTTCTCGCCGCCCAGCGCCACTGGGCCGAAGCCCGCCGGATTCCTCCGCTCTTCACCCCCGATCTCAACGAAGCGGCCTTTCGGACGTGGTTTCGCGCCGAGCGTCCCGATGTCGTCGTAGCCCACCGGGGCGTGAAGACCGTCGTGCGCGAGTGGCTGCCCGCCGCCGGCGCGAAGGTGCCGGAGACCTGCGGTTTCGCCGATCTGGACGTCGACAACGAGTCGGACACGCCCTACTCCGGCATCCGGCAGAACAACGAACAGGTGAGCGCGGCCGCGATCGACCTCGTGATCGGTCAACTCCAACGCCACGAGCGCGGGTTGCCCAAATGCCCCAAAATCGTGCTCGTCGAGGGCAAATGGGTCGACGGCGCCACCACCCGCGCCCGCTCCAGCCGGGCCGCGGTTTCCTGATCGCCGCGTTTGGGCGGCCAAAAAAACGTCTGTCCGACGCCCCGAGCGACCCGATGCTTGCCTCCTTTCGCGCCGGCCCCGACGCTTGGCCCGTGCGTCGCTCTCCCTTATCTTCCGCCCTCTTCGCCCTCCCGTTGCTCTGCCTCCCGCTGCTGCTCTCGAGCTGCGTCTCCCCGCAGATCATCAGCAAAATCACGATCACCGGAGGAAAAGTGGTCCCCTTCACGTTCGGCTCCAAGGGCGCCGAACCCGGCCGCGCCAACGGCTACGAGGTCCGATCCGCCGTCTATCTGCCCTCCGAGGACGGTCAGGAAATCCGCTATCAATTCTCGTTCTCCGCCCCGGCCGGCGCGGCCCTTTCGCGGGTGCAGGTCTCGGATGTCACCGAGGAAGCCGCCGCCGTTTCCCTCGTGAACGACGCCGCGCCGAAACTTGAGGCCGGCATTTGGAAGGGCACCTCCGAACCCCAGCGCGCCGGAGATGAACGCCTCGCGTGGGTCTACACGATCACGACCTCGATGCGCGTCTACCACTTCGTGCTCACCGACACGTCGGGCAAGACCACCGAGATCTATCACGTCACCGCTTACCCGGATTTCGTGAAATCCCTCACGCGCAAAAAGTGGGGCGCCAACTACTGACCGGCCCCTTCCCCGCACCGTCGGAGCGGGCCGGCCACCGTTGATGAACCTCTCCGCCTACACCGAACTTTCCGCCCAACTGCCGTGGTTTTTCCCCACGGCCGTCGCGGTCTTCGGGGCCATGGTCGGGAGTTTTCTCAACGTCGTCATCTACCGCGTGCCGGCGGAGAAATCCATCGTCACGCCCGGCTCGCACTGCGGCTGCGGCCAACCGATCGCCTGGCGCGACAACATCCCCGTGCTTTCCTGGCTGCTCCTGCGCGGCCGGGCCCGCTGCTGCGGCCGGCCGTTTTCGTTTCGCTATCCATTTGTCGAACTGCTCACCGCCGGGCTTTTTCTCGCGTGCTGGCTGACGTTTCCTCCCGCCGTCGCGGCCGTCGGCTGGGTGTTTGTCGCGTGTCTGGTCTGCGCCACGTTCATCGATCTCGATCACATGATCATCCCCGATGTGTTCACCCTCGGGCTCGGCGTTTTCGGCGTGCTGCTCTCGTTGTTGGTGCCGGCGCTTCACGGCCAACAACACGAATTCTTCGCCCTCGCCAGTCTGCGCTCCGCCACCGCCTCGCTGCAGGGTCTGCTGGTCGGCTCGGGGCTCGTGCTCTGGATCGCGCTGCTGGCGGAGTTTGTTTTCAAGAAAGAGGCGATGGGCTTCGGCGACGTTAAATTCGTCGGCGCCATCGGGGCGTTCACCGGCTGGCAGGGAGCGGTGACGTCGGTGTTCGGCGGCGCGGTCGTCGGCACGTTGTGGTTCATCATCGCGCTCGTTTGGCAAAAAGTCGCCGGCCGGTCCCCGGCCCCGGCCGCGCTGAAATCCGAAACGCCCGAGGGCGAACCCGCCGCGCTCGGCTTCGGCGTGCAGGTGCCGTTCGGCCCGATGCTGGCCATCGCCGCCGTGCTCTATTTTTTGGTTTTCCGGGACTTCGTCGACGCGTGGTTCGCACAGTTCGGCGAGCTGTTTTGAGCCGGATTCAGGCAATTGAACCGCGAATGAACGCGAATAGCCGCGAATTGATTCCGTGACCACCGCTCTGAACTTAAGAACTCACCAAATTGTGAACCAAAATCTAAGCGGAAGATTACGTCTGCCTTCCTCTGTAATTTGCGTTCATTCGTGTTTATTCGCGGTTCCCTAAATGCATCGTTCCGGCTGAGCCGAACCCACAAAAAAGCCGGTGCGAATATCGCACCGGCCGAGATTCTAAAATCAGCGCGCCGCTCAGGGCAGCGCGCGGATCATGAGATCCTTGAAATACGTGATGCTCTTCGGGTCGTGGCCTTGGATCGCGATGGTGCCTGAGCTAAGCTTGCGGCCATTCATGTTCTTCAGCGTCTTCGACGGATCCCAGTCGGCGGGTTCGGTCCAGTCGACCGTCGTCTTGCCGTCGATCTGGATGATGATCCGCTTGCCCTCGACCTTGATGTAATAGTCGAACCACACGCCGTCGGTGTTCGGTGCCACATTCAAAACGTCCTGCACCGCATAAAGGCCGCCCGTTTTTTTGACGTCTTTATGCGTGGCGTTCACCTGGCACTCGTAGCCCTTGCTCGGCCAGCCCTTGGGCTCAAACGCCGTGTGAAAATAGATCCCGGCATTGGACCCCGGCGTGGTTTTCACCTTGGCCTTGAACTCGAAATTCTTGAACGAAGCCGCGCCGTCCGCGCCATAAAAGAGGTGGGCGCGTCCGCCACCGTCGACCTTGAGCACGCCGTCCTCGACCTTGAATACGTTGGGGGTTTCATCGTTGGCCTTCCAACCGGTGAGATCCTTGCCGTTGAACATCGTCGTCCAACCGGAGGTTTTGTCGGCGGCCTGAAGCGCCGCGCAACTGAGCGCAAGCGCGGGGAGCAAGAAAGCAAATCGTGTTTTCATCGGGGCCGATGCTTTGCGCGCCGACCGCCCCGTGTCGAGCGCCGAGGCGTTGGGTCAGGAAACCGGCGCGAGCGTCTCCGCCACCGGAGTCCGATACGCCTTCACCGCCGGCACCGCGCCGCCCAGCGCGCACAAAGCCGTCATCGCCAGCGGACACATCCACAGCACCGCATGGCCCTCGGTCACGTCGAGGACGACGCCCGTCTGCGCGCGGATCACCCCGGCCACCAGCGTCAGCAGACCGAAATAGATCGCGAAACCGACTGCCGCGCCGAGCGCGCCGATGCACGCGGCTTCCGCCACCACCGCACCGAAAATTGTCCGGCGCCGGGCCCCGAGCGCACGCAAGATCGCGAGGTCGCGCTGCCGCGCACTCATCGAATTGTAGATGCTCGCGAGCACCGAGCCCGCCGCGACCAAAGCCACCAGATACGCCACCAGCGCGAGCACGCGGTCGAACCACGAAATCTTCCCGAAAAAATCCGCCATGATCGCGCCCACCGGATAGGCGAAGGTCATCCGGTTGCCCTGTTTGTTGATCATCAGGTCGAGCATCACGCCCGCGGATGCCGCCCGCAGCTGGATCAGCACCGCGCTCACATCGGTCGCCGCCTTCGGATCATGGCCGCTCATCGTCTGCACCCCCTTGATCGGCACCCAGATCACTTTGTCGGCCGGCGTGTTTGTCGGGGTCAGAATTCCCGTCACCGTGAACACCTCCTCGTGCAGCGCCTTTTCGTCGAAGGTAAGTCCGTGAAACGGTTGGAACGAGGAGCCCACTTTCAGCCCGAGCCGCTCCGCCGCGAAGCTTCCGACCACCGCCTCCCGTGCGGCCTCGCCGAACACTTTCCCGCCCGGCGCCACCGCATATTTCTTCCCCGGCGCATACTCCACATTCGTCAACAGTTGCGGCACCGTGCCCACGATCCGGTAGCCGCGCAAATTGTCGCCCACCGCGATCGGGATCGCCGTCTTCACCGCCGGGTGTTTCCGGATCAGTTCGTAGTCGCTCGCCGCCAGATTGCCCGGCGAGGCCTCCAGATGAAAAATGCCGTTGAGCACCAGTTGCAGTTTCGAACCCCGCGCGCCCAACACCGCATCGAACGCCGTCGAGGTCGAAACGAACGCCGCCTGCGCCTGCGTCTTCACCACCCACACCGTCATCAACAACCCGCACGCGAGCGCGATGCTGCCGGCCGTGATCAGCGTCGAAAGCGCGTGCTGCCGCAGGGAACGGTAAACGATGAGCGGCAGCGTCATTTCGCCGCCTCCGTTGTTGTGGGCGGAGTGACCCCAACCCGCACCGCCCTGGCCTCATTGATCACCGCGAAATCCTGCATGCCCTCAAACTGCGCGAGCACGCCGTCGTCGTGGCTCACGAGGAGCAACGCCGCGCCGTTCTCCCGGCACACTTCGCGGATCAGCGCCAACGCCTCGCGCGCACTCGTCCGGTCCAAGTTTCCCGTCGGCTCGTCGGCCAGCACGAGCTTGGGCCGGTTCGCCAACGCCCGCGCCACCGCGACTCGTTGTTGTTGGCCGGTGGAAAGCTGCCGGGGAAAATGGCCGAGCCGGTGCTCCAGTCCCACGCGCCGCAGCAGCTCCACCGCGCGCGCCCGATCCACGCCGCGCGGACCAAAGCTCATGCCGAGCAGCACGTTTTCCAACACCGTGTAGCCTTGGAGCAGGTTAAAGGTCTGGAAAATGTAACCGATCTTGTCCGCCCGCAGCCGGTCGCGCTTCGCCTCGGGCAACGCCGCCATATCGGTCCCGTCGAGCTCCACGCGCCCGCCGTCGGCCGCGAGAATCCCCGCGATCAGATTCAAAAACGTCGTCTTGCCCGAGCCGCTTTCCCCGCGCAACGCCCGCTGCTCTCCCGCCGCGAGCTTGAACCGCCCCACGCGCACGATCTCCGCCCGCCCACCCTCCGGGGTGACAAAGGACTTGGTGAGATCGGCAACCAACAACATGGCGTCAACCTGCCAAGCCGGGGTCTCTTGCCAAACCTTTCATCGCAGAATTCCGCGTTCCGATTTCCAGCCGGCGAGCCGCAGGAGCACGGCTCGTCCGCGCCCGCGCCGGGCTCACTCCGCCTGCTTCTTTGGCCGGGGCCGGCGCGCGCCGCCTTTCTTTTCGCCCGCGCCCGCCTCGTCGCCTTCCGCCCCTGCATCGGCGTTAAATTTCGAGGCCTTCGCGTTGACCCAAAGTTCATCCTTCGCGTTTTTGTTCAGCCAGAAAATCTCCCCGGCATGTTCGACGAAGACCGGTTTTTCCCGCGCCTTCTCCGGCACTTTCAACCCGGCGCCCAACAACGCCGCGAGCAAATCATCCGGCGATTTCTTGAGGTCCTCGGCGACGCGGTCGAGCTTACCCGCAAAGCCCCCCGTCTTGGTCTCTTTCAACAGCAGCCGCACGCCGCTCAAGACATTCTCCGGCGCGGGCGGCGGCGGAATCGCGGCGACCGGCGCCATGATTTCCGGGATCGGTGCCGGCTGGGCGGGCGCAGCTGCCTCGGTCGCAGGCGCGGTCGGAGCCGCCGCCGGAGCCGGCGCGTCGCCCGGACCCTTCTCCCGTCCGTTGATCCAGACGCCGCCGTTCGAATCCCGGTTCAACCACCACACGTATTCGCCGATTTCGACGTTCAACGGCTCCCCGGTCGTTCCCGGCTCGAGCACGAGCCCGAGGGCCAAAAATCCCGCCATCAAATCCGCCTCGGAGCACCGCAGCCCGCGCGCCAAAAAAGGCACGCTGCCCGAACCGCCCGGCCCGCGCCGATTTCGCCGCATCAAGGGACGCACCCGATCCAGCAACTCCGGCCCGGCGACCGGCGGCACTCCGGCCACTGCCGGCGCACTTTCCGGCGCAGGCACCGCCGGCGCGTCTGACGCAGCCACAGCCACCGGCGCCTTGGCCTGCTCGCGCGGACGCGGCACAAACACCGGAGCCTCCGCCCGGCGTGCCGGCGCGTCGGACATTTCACCACCGCTCGAAGCCGGCGGCGTTGGCGCCGCACTGGGCGCACTTGCCGGCACTTCGCCTTCCGGCGTGGCAAACGGCGTGGCCTTTACCGTGCGAAACACCGGACGCGGTTTCTCCTTGGTGTTGATCCAGAGCTCTCCGCGGCGGTTCAGATTCACCCAAAAGAGATCACCGTCGAATTCCACGTAGACCGCCGGTGCGTCTTCGTCGTCGGGCACCACGAGGCCGCATTCTTTGAGCGCACCGATCACGTCGGCGTCGCTGAAATCCCATTTCTTGGCGAGGTAATCGACACCCACCGACATGCCGGGGCCGCGCTGATTGCGGCGCATGTGGGGCTTCATCGCGTCGAAAAACGACGGCAACTCGTCTTCTTCGCCCATCTTGTCCCACTCGTCCTTGGCCTGTTCCTCCTCATGGGCCTCCGGATCGTGATCCCGCTCGGTGTCCCGCGGTTTGCGGAACCCGTCCTCGGGCGCGGCTTTCTCCGCCAACGCCGCGTCGGCCTTTTCCTCGGCGCCGGCCGAGTAGGCGCCAGTGCCGGCGGCGCTCTTGAACTTCGATTCGAACTCCGCGCGGATTTTGTCCGCCTCGGCCTTGGCCGCGGCGGCGACCGCGTCCTGCAAGGTCCAATCCCGCTGCGTCGTGCGCCGCGCGAGGCCGTTAAAGGCCAGAATGTTGTCCGGCTGCATTTGGAAGGAGACGATCTCCCAGTCCTCTTTGCCCAGATCGTTCAGAAACTTTTCCATGAGCGCCGGCGAAGCGAATCCGCCCCGGCCGCTCGTGATCATCTTGTATTCCCAGAGTGACATAAAATTTTTTGCTTTAAACGCGAAGCGCCATGAATCCCAAACCCCGCCGCGCTTGCCGAGCCAAATCGCGCCGCGGTCCCCGCCTCACTTTGTCACCGCCGCCAAAAAATGCTCCAGCGCATACCCCGCGAGCTGACCGCCCGGCCCCGCGTGGTTGAACTCGAAGGCGTGCGTCGCCCACGGCAGTTCCAGATACACATACGGCACCCGCGCCGCCGCGAGCCGCGCCGTCAGCCGCACGCTGTGCCGATACCACACCAGCGTGTCGATCGTCCCGTGCACCAGCAGCGTCGGCGGCGAACCCGCCTTCACTTTCTGATGCCCGCTCGCGCTCTCGTAGTTCGCCTTTGCTGCCGCCGGCGGCCCGCCCAGATACTGCCGCATCAGGTTCGGCGATTTCAAAATGTCATCCTCCACCGCGTAGGTGTAGGCGAAGAACATATCGTGCGGCGCGTAGAACGACACCACCCCGCGGATCGCCGGATCGTTCGCCCCGTAACCCACCGCCGACGCGATCTGCCCGCCCGCGCTGCGGCCAAACAACACCAGCCGCGTCGCGTCCACGCCCAACTCCGACGCGTGCGCCTTCAAATACGCCAGCGCCGCCAACGTGTCTTCCCGTTGCGCCGGCCAGATGAATTTCGGCGCCAACCGGTAATCGATCGCGGCCACCGCGTAGCCCAACCGCGCCAGCCCGTGGTTGAACCCCGCCAATTGTTCGCGGTCCCCGCTGTCCCAGCCGCCACCGTGAATCATCACGATGCACGGCGCCGCCTTGCCCGGAGTTCCCGGGCCCGTCGCCCGGTAGAGATCCAACTTCAAGCCCGGCGCATACTCCCTCGTCTCGACCGCCACCGCCGTTGGCGCCGACTCAACGAATCCCCCGACGGAAAACGCCGCCCGCCGCGGCGCCCCGCCGCCAAACGCCCGCTCCAGCTCCTGCGGCAACGTCCGCCCGATTTGCACCGCCTCCCACGTCGGCTTCAGCAACAGCCCCGCCGCGCCCACGCTCAGCGCGACCGTGCTCCACGCGAGCCCCGCATGTCCGGCCCGCAGCGCCCACGCCGCGCCACCCAGCGCCAAGGCCACGAGCGCCAGCCAGTGCCCAAACTCGCCCGCCACCAGCGCCAGCTTCCAGTTCAGCCAGTCCGGCGAACGCAGCACGGTGAGCATGCCCAACGCCACAAAAACTCCGGCCAACAAAAACAAAAATCCACGGATCATGCCCATAACTACGCCGACTGGCCCAAAAAAGTCGCCCGTGGCGAAAAAATTTTCCGGCACTTTGTTTTTCCAGCCTCTCCCTTTCTCTGTCCCAGCCGTCCCACCCCGCGCTTTTAACATTCCCCGGGCCGCCGCCGCGCCCCAGCCTCTCGCGCCAATCACTCATGCGCCGTCTCGACCAACTCCTCGCCAACCTCGGTTACTGCTCCCGCAGTGAAGCCCGCGATTGGATCGACTCCGGTGCCGTCACCGTCCGCGGCGAGCCCGCCGACGGCCCGTCCCAAAAAGCCCACGCCGCCGATGTCCTCGTCGACGGCGAGCCGCTCGACCACCCCGACGGTCTCATTCTCCTCCTGCACAAACCCCTCGGCCTCGTCTGCTCCCACGAACTCCGCGAGGGCCCCAACGTCTACAGCCTCCTCCCGCCGCGTTGGCAGCGCCGCAACCCCGTCATCACGAGCATCGGCCGCCTCGATAAAGACACCTCCGGCCTCATTTTGCTGACCGACCAAAGCGCGCTCGTCCACCGCCTCACTTCGCCGAAGCACAAGGTCCCGAAACTCTACCGCGCCACGCTCGCTGCCGACATCCCGCCCGCCCGCGTCGCCGAAATCACCACGCTCTTCGCCGCCGGCACGCTCGTCCTCCCCGGCGAGAAAACGCCCTGCGCCCCCGCCGGCCTGACCATGATCTCGCCACGCGAGGCCGAGCTCACCCTCACCGAGGGGCGTTACCACCAGGTCCGCCGCATGTTCGCCTGCGTGGGCTACGAGGTCGTCGCGCTCCACCGCTCTCGTTTCGGCGATCTCGATCTCGGCGACCTCAAGCCCGGCACTTGGCGCGAGCTCCCGCTCAAGTTCTTCGACCCCGCCTGATCGCCCCACTGTAGGAGCGGCTTTATGTCGCGACTTCCGTCTCAACCGTAGGCGCGAGCTCGCCCGCGCTCCCACCGGCGGGGCGTCAGGCCCACAACGCACCCTCAGAAAAACCTGTTCCCCTCCGCCCGCGCGCCTGTCATGCGTCTTTCACACATGGAATCCCTCCCTCTCACCGGCGCGCAAAAATCCAAACTGCGCGGCCTCGGCCAAAAACTCGACGCCACCCTCAAGGTCGGCAAAGAAGGCCTCACGCCCACGTTTATCACCGAGCTGAGCCGCGCCCTCCGCGGCCACGATCTCATCAAGCTCCGCTTCGTCGGCGAGTCCGACCGCACCGCCCGCGCCGCGCTCACGGCCGAAATCGAGGCCGCCGGCCACTGCACCTGCGTCGGCGCCGTCGGGGCCACCGCGCTCTTCTACAAACCCGCCAGCGACCCGAGCAAATCCTCGCTGCCCGTCGCCTGATTTGAGTCCCGCGGCGTGCCTAGGCGTGGCGGGCTCTCGCTCCTATCGCGGTAGAATTCGGGCACCACCTGCAAGGGTCTTCTGTTGATGAGGCGGGCTTCCTCGCCGGCCCGACGTCCCCGGCGCCCCATTGTTTTTTTCAGTAAACTCGGGCTCGATCAACCGTCGGTCGTCTTCCCCTTTCGTTCCGCGCCGCCCGAAGACCACCCGCCGGGCTTTTTCTTGGCACTGTGCCCGACCCCTGTTGTCCTCCCCGCCATGTTCACCATCATCGGCGGCGACGGCAAAGAATACGGTCCGGCTACGGCGGAACAGTTGCGCGGCTGGATCAACGCCGGTCGGGCCAATCTTGAGACCAAGGCCAAACTCGCCGGCGAAACGGAGTTCCGCCGCCTCGGCGATTTCCCCGAATTTGGGGGTCCCGCCACGCCCGCCGAACCTCCGCCGCTTGCCGGGAATTTCAATCCCGCGCCCGCCTTCGCGACGGCGGCATCGGTCCCGTTTGTCGCCCCCGTCGAACTCACGCCCGCCGACCGTCTCACGCGCTTGCTCGCCGTGCTGATCGACAGCGCCATCGGCGCGCTCTGCGCGATGCCCGGCGCCCTCGTGCTGGGCACCGCGTTTTTCCAAATCGTGATCGACGCCAGCCGCGGCCTTCAGCCCGATTTTACCGAGATCGATCCCGGCCGCCTCTTGCTCGGCATGGCCCTGCTCGGGCTCGGCACATTTTCCCTCCTGCTCGTCCAAATCATCATGGTTTCGATGCGCGGCCAGACCATCGGCAAACGTCTCCTCGGCATCCGCATCGTGCGCCAGGGCGACGGCAGCAATCCCGGCTTCGCCCGTGCGTGGTTGCTCCGGTCGTTTGTCGTCGGACTCATCGGTATGCTGCCCATGGTCGGCAACGTGTTCACGATCGTGAACCTGTGCTTCATCTTCCGCGCCGACCGCCGCTGCATTCACGACCACATCGCCGACACCAAAGTGGTGAAGGTCTGATCGGCGCGGCTTACACCACCCGATCGGTCATCGTCCCGCCGTTTTCAAACGCGGCGAGATTTCCCAGGAAATGCCGCACGATCGTCTCGTCCTGATCGTGTCTGCCGCCCGCCGTATGCGGCGTGATGTAACAGTTCGGCGTCGTCCACAGCTCGTGCTCCGGCGGCAGGGGCTCGGGCTCCGTCACGTCAAGGTAGGCCGAAGCGATCTTCCCCGTGCGCAACGCTTCGGCGAGCGCGGGCTGGTCAACGGTGCTGCCGCGACCGACGTTGTAGAATTTCGCGGTCGGCCGGCAGCAGGCGAGGCGGCGCGCGTTGACGTAGCCGTTGGTCGCCGGATTGGCCGGCAGGATGTTCACGATGTGATCGGCCAACGGCAGCACGCGCGTGAGCTCGGTTTCCGCGACGATCCGCACGCCCGTCTCGCTGCGCGTCTGGCGGCGCAGCGCGTAAAACGTCATCCCGAACGGCGCGAGCAACTCGGTGAGCCGGCGGCCGATCGCCCCGTAGCCGAGCAGCAAAACCGTCTGCCCGGTGAGCAGGCGCGAGTGGTAGCGCCGCTCTTCATAATGCCACGAGTGGTCCGTGAGCTGATCCCGGTGTGAGGGCAAAAGCTGGCGGCCAAACGCGAGCATCATCGCCATGACGTGTTGCGCGCAGGGATCGGCAAAGACGCCCGAGGCATTCGTAAACGCGGCGCCCCGCGCGCGAAATCCCTCCAAGAATTCCGGCGTGTCGTAGCGCGTGTAACCCGCCGTCGAGACCTCGACCCACTTCAGGCGCGACTGCCGCAGGCAATCCGTCGGGTCGGGCTGGCCAAAGGCGATGTCCGCCTCCGCCAACGCCGGGTCGGGCTGGCCCGCGACAAGCACCGAAGTGCTGGCCGTTGCCGCCGTGACGAGGCGATGGGCGCGCGTGCCGTCGTGCAGCAGTTGGGTGGCGGCGGGGTTAAATTTGCCGTTGGTCCAGATCGTTAGGCTCATGAAAAAATCGGTCGGTCACTCGGTCTCGTTGAACTCGCAGAGCGTATGCACGTTCAGCCCGGCGGCGCGCAGCTTCGCGGAACCGCCCAGCTCCGGCAGATCGATGATGCCCGCCACGCCCACGACATCGCCGCCCAGCCGACGGAAAAGCTCCGTCGCCGCCAGCAACGTGCCGCCGGTCGCGATCAAGTCGTCCAAGATCAAAATGCGGTCACCCGCCTTGCACGCATCGGCGTGGATCTCGACCGTCGCCGTGCCGTATTCGAGGGCGTAGTCGGCCGAGATCGTCTTGTGCGGGAGTTTCCCTTTCTTGCGCACGAGCACGAACGGCTTGTGCAACTGGTAGGCCAGCGCGCCGCCCACGATGAACCCGCGCGCGTCCACCGCCGCGATCAGATCGATCCGCTGCTGCGTGCAATCGATCGCGAAGGCCTCGACCATCACGCGGAACGCCTCGGGATCATGAAAGAGCGTGGTCACATCGCGAAAGTTAACGCCCTCCTTGGGCCAGCCCCGGATGGTGCGGACGCGGGCTTTGAGGAAATCGGAGAGCGTGGGCTTGACCATAAATGCTTGGAATTGCGGAGAAGAAAGCGGCGAGGGCGAAACAATATCCGGACAAAACACCCGGGCCTAGCGCGCGACGGGGTCCACCACCACGACGACGGGCCGGTCGAAATTGCCCAGGTTCACCGCGACGGCGTTGATGTTGTAGTAACGTAGGCCGCCACCGTAGGAGACCCGGGCCTCGACACTCACTCCCCGCCGCAGCAACGCGTCATCGGCGCGGAACTCGATGCGGTAGGGGACCGGCACCACCGCCGCGCGGGGGATCGCCTGCTCGCCGAGCACCTGCCGGCCTTTCTCGGGCCGACTCGCATCGATCACCCGCACCAACACGCTCGCATCCGACGGCAGATCGGTCGGCATCCGCAGATTCACCGTGCCCGAGATCACCCGATTTGGATCACCCTCGGGCGTGAGGTCGAGTTGCACACAGCCGGCCAAAAAAAGCAGCCACAGGCCGGTCAGCAGTCGGAGCGATTTTTTCATGGTTTGGGGAGTTTGGCCGTTTCCAGCCGCCGGGCGGCCGCCCGGGCGTATAAATCGGCCAGCAATTCGGTATGTTCACGCGCCTCGCCGTCGTCAACGTGGACCAAGCCTTCGGCAAACGGCGGCACCCGGTCGCCCGCATCCGCCCACCGCGGCCACGCCGTGCCGACCCATGCCGGGTGGTCCATCGCCCGTTCGAACGCCGCCCGACCCCGCGCCAGCATCCGCTCCACCGTCGTCTGACCGACCGGCTCACCGGCCCGGCCCCGCCCGGTAAACGCCCCGCCCGTCCAGCCAAATTCACCCGCCAACACCGGCATACCCTGCGCCTCGTGGGTAGCCTCGATCCGTTCCCAAAGCGTCTCCCGCGCCTCGTTCACCGACACCACGTCGACGTGCGGCGCGACACACTCGGCCAAGATCGCCGCCCCCGGTCCTCCGTCGAACCGGCAACCCAAAACGAGATGGTGGGGATCGTGCCGCCGGATCGCCGCCGCCGTGACCGAAAAATACCGGCGCGCAAACTCCCGCGCGAATCGCTCCTGATCCCGCCGGTAACCCGGGCTGACCAACGCCACCTCGGCCCGCGTGAGTTGCCGCAGTGCTTCTTTGTTGGGCAACTCGGCATCCCAAGCGCGGGCCAGCGTCGCGAGTTCTCCGCCATGCGCCGCGAGCGCGAACTCCCACGCCGCGTGATACGCCGGAAAACTCGGCTCAAGACTCAGGCAAATCTGAAACAACGTCGGCCGCTCCACCCGCACCGTGCCTTCGGGTTCAACGCCGTTGTCACCGTCGGGCTGCGCCCAGTTCAATTCATGGTCGGTATAGTAGCCGATCAGGTCCCGGCTGAGCGCCCGCCGCGCACACCGCTCCTCCGCGCGCCGGTCGCACGCCTCCACCCAGCGCGGATCAAACACGTCCGGCACGCGTGCCCCCGCATCCCGGATCATCACCTCCGGACGCACGCGGCCGAAATCCAACAGCTCAAGATCCGCCGTGCCCCGGTCGCAAAACTCCGGGCCCGTCCACGCGCCGAGCGTGTTGCATCGCCACGCGTTCAGCC
>CALSBN010000020.1:0-38613 GCA_943373185.1 Opitutus sp. GAS368
TGGTTCATCGGGATGGCGCTCTGGACGCGGGTTGTGACACCCATTTTTTCCAGGCCGTCCATGAGGGCGAGGGCGTTGATGACGGTGGCCAACATGCCCATGTAATCGCCGGTCGTGCGGTCGACGCCGCGTTGGGAGCCCTGGAGGCCCCGGAAGATGTTGCCGCCGCCGATCACGACGCAGACTTCGACGCCGAGATCGGCGATTTCCTTCACTTGGGAGCAGGTTTTTTCGAGAGTGGCTGCGTCGATGGGATCGCCGGCTTTGCCGCCGCGCAGGACTTCGCCGGAAAGCTTAAGGACGATGCGTTTATACTTCACGCCGAGTGCGACACGTTTGTTGGCATGCATGGAGGGTGAGGAAACGATTGTGCAAAATCGGCGTCAATGCCCGAGATAGATTTTGGCCCGGCGGCCGGGATTTTTTCTGAATGTAACCGGTCAAGACTTGCGGCAGCGGGGCGCGGCTTCTTAGCCTTTTCTCTCATTGCATGAAAAAAGCCCTGATAACCGGCATCACCGGACAAGACGGTTCGTATCTCGCCGAGCTCCTGCTCGCCAAAGGCTACGAAGTTCACGGGGTGATTCGCCGGGCCTCGACTTTTAACACGAGCCGGATCGATCACCTTTACCGTGACCCGCACGTCAATGGCGTGAAGCTCCATCTCCACTACGGCGACCTCGCCGATTCCGTGCAGATGGTAAAGCTGCTCTACGAGCTCCAGCCGGATGAGATCTACAATCTCGGTGCCCAATCCCATGTCCGCGTTTCCTTCGATATCCCGGAGTATACGGGCGACGTCGTCGGGCTCGGCTCGGTGCGCATTCTCGAGGCGATCCGCGAGGCCGGGCTGGTGAAGAAATGCCGTTTTTACCAAGCTTCGTCCTCCGAGATGTTCGGCAAAGTCCAAGAGGTCCCGCAGGTTGAGACCACGCCGTTCTGGCCACGCTCGCCCTACGGTTGCGCAAAAATGTATGCCTACTGGCTCACGGTGAATTACCGCGAGAGCTACAACCTTCACGCCTCCAACGGCATTCTCTTCAATCACGAGAGCCCGCGCCGGGGCGAAACTTTCGTCACCCGCAAAATCACCCGTGCGGCCACCCGGATCAAACTCGGTCTGCAGGACCGTCTTTACATGGGCAACCTCGACGCCCAGCGCGACTGGGGCTACGCGAAGGAATACGTCGAGATGATGTGGGTCATGCTGCAACAGGACCGACCCGACGACTACGTGGTCGCGACCAACGAGACCCACACGGTGCGGGAATTCATCCAAGAGACTTTCGGTCTGCTGAATCTCGATTGGGAGAAATACGTGAGCTACGACGCCCGTTACGAGCGTCCCGCCGAGGTCGAACTCCTGATCGGCAATCCCGCCAAAGCCAAAAAGCAACTCGGCTGGGAGCCGAAAGTTAAGTTCAAGGAGCTCGTCAAAATCATGACCGAGGCCGACCTCGAACTGGCCAAGCGCGAGGCTCAGATCGCGAAACTGCCGTTGCCCTGATTTGGAACCACGAACTACGCGGACGACACGAAACCTGCCCTCGCTTAACCGGACTCGCTTTGGGCTTTCGTGTGTTTTGAGTGTTTCGTGGTCATTAAAAAGGTTCTCCCATGAAGCTCTTCATTGCAGGTCACAACGGCATGGTCGGCGGCGCGCTTGTCCGTCGCTTCTCGCGCGAGCCCGGCACCACGTTGCTTCTCCGCACGCGCCGCGAACTCGATCTCACCTCGGCGGCCGCGGTCGACGCGTTTTGCGCCGCCGAAAAGCCCGATGTTGCCATTATCGCCGCGGCCAAGGTCGGCGGCATCCACGCCAACAACACCTACCCGGCCGAGTTCCTCTTCGAAAATCTGGCGATCGCCGCCAACACGATCAACGGCGCCTACCGCGCGGGCGTGAAGCGCCTGCTTTTTCTGGGCAGTTCGTGCATCTACCCGAAGCACGCGCCGCAGCCGATGCCCGAGGATTGCCTGCTCACCGGACCGCTCGAGCCGACCAACGAGGCCTACGCCATCGCCAAGATCACCGGCCTCAAGCTCGCCCAATCCTACCGCAAGCAATACGGCGTGCTCTATCACTCCGCGATGCCGACCAACCTCTACGGCCCCGGCGATAACTACCACCTGCAGAACTCGCATGTGTTGCCCGCCCTGATCCGGAAATTTCACGAGGCCAAGGTCGCGGGTCGGCCCGAGGTCGTCGCCTGGGGCACCGGCACGCCGAAGCGCGAGTTTCTCCACGTGGATGACCTCGCCGATGCTTGTGCCTTCCTGCTCGGGATGGATAACCCGCCCGATTGGATCAACGTTGGCACAGGCACCGATGTGACCATCCGCGAACTCACCGAATGTGTCGCCGCCGTCACCGGGTTTGCCGGGAAGATCGTCTGGGATGCCACGAAGCCCGACGGCACGCCGCGCAAGCTCATGGATGTTTCCCGTCTCTCGGGCCTTGGCTGGACCGCGAAAATCGCCCTGCGGTCCGGAGTCGAAAAGACCTACGCCGCCTTTCTCTCGGAACAGGCCGCCGGCACGCTGCGCGCGTAAAGGCAGGTTTATCTCGCCCCGGCTCCTTTGCCCTCGGGCCTAAAGGACGCTGAACGCGACGAGGGCGTCGCGTCTCCAAAGAACCACACCCGAATAAACGGGGCTCGGCGTTCGCTTCACCCGTCAGGCGTTTTCGTTTGCCGCCGTCACCGGTTGTCGGCGAGTTTCTTCTTTCCCATCATGGTCTCCACCGAAAACAACAACCAGATCGAAGCCATTAAGAAGCGCGCCGGGCATCTATGGAGGTTTCTTTGACTGCGATCAAAAGCAGCGTGAAATAGAGTCGATGGACGCCCAAATGGGCGACCCGGATTTCTGGAACAGCAACGACCGCGCCCAGAAACACATCGCGAAACTCAACGGCCTCAAGAAAGCCGTGTTTCCCGTCGTGGCGTATCAAAAGAAGCTCGATGACATGGCGATGATGAACGAGCTCATGGCCGGCGAAGACGCCGCCGCTCAGGAAACCTACGACAAGGAGCTCACCGGCACCCTCGCCGCGCTCACGACCGAACTCGACGAGCTCGAGATCGCCTCATTCCTCACCGGCCAGTTCGACCGCAACAACGCTATCTTCTCCATCCAGGCCGGCGCCGGCGGCACCGAGTCCAACGATTGGGCCGATATCATGTTTCGTATGTATTCCCGCTGGGCCGAGCGGCGCAATTACACCGTCGAGCTCATGGACGTGCAGCCCGGAGACACCGCCGGCATCAGCAAAGCCACCATCTTGATCAAAGGCGAAAACGCCTACGGCTACGCCAAGGCCGAGCGCGGCGTCCACCGCCTCGTGCGCATCAGCCCGTTCGATTCCAACAAGCGCCGCCATACGTCGTTTTGCGCCGTCGATGTGGTCGCCGAAATCACCGAAGACATTGACGTCGAGCTCAACGAATCCGATATCCGCGTGGACGTTTACCGCTCCTCCGGCAAAGGCGGCCAAGGCGTCAACACGACCGACTCAGCGGTCCGCCTTACCCACGCGCCGACGGGTATCGTCGTCGTCTGCCAAAACGAACGTTCGCAGATCAAAAACAAAGCCACCGCCATGAACGTCCTCAAGGCGCGCATCTACGAGAAACGCCAGGACGAGCAACGCGCCGAGATGGACAAATTCTACGGCGAGAAGGGCGAAATCGGTTTCGGTGCCCAGATCCGCAGTTACGTGCTCCAACCCTACCAGATGGTGAAGGACCTGCGGACCGGCATCAGCACGAGCGACACGCAAGGCGTCCTCGACGGCGACCTTGACCGCTTCGTCAACGCCTGGCTCCGCGCCGGATGCCCGCGTCACCGCAACAAAGATATCCAGATGGACGAGTAGCGCGGTCCTCCCGCCCCGCGAACGCTCAATTTTTTGACGTTCAATCCTGGACGTTTGAGTTCCCCATATCGTGTCCTCGTTCCGCCGCTTGATAGTTGAGAGTTATCGGGTGAGCGTGGAGTGATCCATCATGGCCGACCTGTCCTACGAACACCTCCGCTCCACGTTCGCCGCGCAGTCGCTGTTTGAGGACAAGACCTGGCAACTTTCGCCCGAGGCATGGCCGCTTTCCGCGGAGCAAGTCGCGCAACTCGAAGCCATCGGCGTTGCCTGCCTCGAGTTTCACCAAGCGCTCGAGAATCTCTACCTGCGCTCCGCCGCCGGAAAAAATCTCCTGCGCAACAAGCCGCTGCTCGCGCCGTGGGTCGCCGACTATCTCGACCGCGGCAAGCCCGCGCATCTCATCGCCCACGCCCGTGATCCGAAGAATCGAGGCACGTTTCCCACCGTCCTCCGGCCCGACCTCCTGCTGACCGACGAAGGCTTCGTCATGACCGAGCTCGACTCCGTGCCGGGCGGCATCGGCCTCACCGCCTTTCTGAATCGCCTCTACGCCGCCGACGCTTCCGGTGTGGGCGGGGTTACTCCACCCCGCAATCCCATCCTCGGCGCCGGGGATGCGATGATCAAAAACTTCCACGCCTCGCTCGCCGCTCTGCGTCCCGGAGAACGCAATCCCCTGATCGCGCTCGTGGTGAGCGACGAAGCCGCGACCTACCGCCCCGAGATGCACTGGCTCGCGCATCAACTGCAACTCCTCGGCCACCGCGTGTTTTGCCTGAAGCCCGAGGATATTTTTCCCCTCGAAAACGCCCTCTTTTTCTCGGCCGACGGCAACCCGGAAAAAATCGACGTCATCTACCGCTTCTTCGAACTCTTCGATTTGGCCAACATCCGCACGGAGAAGTTTGTCTTTGAATCGTGGGCGGCCGGCGAAGTCGCCCTCGCGCCGCCCATGCGCCCGTTCCAAGAGGAGAAACTCGCCCTCGCGCTCTTCCACCATCACCTGCTCGCCGATTACTGGGCTGAGGCGCTCGGCGGCCGCTCGCTCAAACTCCTTCGCGCGCTGATCCCGCCCTCGTGGATCATGGACCCCGCGCCGCTGCCGCCGGGAGCGATCCTTGACGCGCCCCACGCCGCCGGCCGCCCGCTGAGCGAGTGGCGCGATCTGGCCAATGCCACGCAGAAAGAACGCGATCTCATCATCAAAATCTCCGGCTACCACGAGACCGCGTGGGGCGCCCGCAGCGTGATTCTCGGCAGTGATTGCTCGCGCGAGGAATGGCAAAATGGTCTCGACCAAGCGATCGCCCTCGCGCCGACCAATCTGCACATTCTCCAGACGTTTAAAAAACCCCGCCGCCTCGAACACCGTTTGTATCGGGAGGAAAGTGGCACGGGCGTCCCGCCCGTGGGTTCGCCGGGAACAGGCGAAGCGTTTATCGCCCGCCCAACCGCCGGCCGCCTCCGCCTTTGTCCCTATTATTTCGTCGTTGCCGGCCAAACCCGTCTTTCGGGCGCCCTCGCCACCTTCTGCCCGCCCGACAAAAAAATCATCCACGGCATGACGGATGCCGCGCTGCTGCCGTGTCGATTCGTTTAGGGAGGTCCAAGCCCTGGGTTACGCCTCATGGTCAGTAGTAAAACCTGCATGTTCTATCGATATGGAGGCTGAATACCCTCTCTTTGTGCCCCCAGGCGCTTTAGCGACAAAGCCCGCGCCGTTATGGACGAAGCGAGAAGCTGAGGACTATTGTGAATGGATCGGTCGCTCTATACTTCCTCGGACAGATTTCTTGTTGGAATTTCTCGATGAAAAACTTGGGGTTCGTCCAATCGATTTCGAGTTGCTCGCGATCGGAAAGGGAGTTGTGCGTTCGCTTCAAGATCCGGCGTTCACAAAGATCGAAAACGGTGATTTAGCACTAACTGCTAAAGGACGTGCAATTGCCGCAGATAGTGGACTGCTACTGGCTCGTGTGCTTCAACGTGACTGCACACCAAACGTTCGCTGGACCATTTTGAGGAAGCCTAAAAACGCGGTGTCCTATAATTTACCCATTCTCGCCGGATTTCATATCGCGCTCGATCCAATTTTCGGAGTGATCGGCGAAATATGCGGCGTTCTGCGTGGAGATAGAAATGATGACTTTCTTCTTAAGGCATACTTATTCTGGAAATCGAAGCAGTTGTCTTGAAGGGATCGATGCACCGAGAGTGGGTCGGGCTTTGGGGTTTGGGAACCGGCTTGGCCACGTTCGCTCACGGACGACGCCGGACTTGCAGCGCGGGGAATGAACGGCCAACTTCGAGCGATGATCTTCGCCGAGATTAAGCCGCAGATTGAACAGCTCCCGCACGACGAGTTGTTGAAGGCTATGGCTTACTTGAAGCACCTTCTGCGCGCCGAGAATCCCACCTATCAGCGTGAACTCGCGCAACGTCACGCCGACATCGAAGCTGGCCGCGGTGTAAGCCTCACTGAGGCGAAGCAGCGTTTGGATCGCGGCTGAGCATCGCTGCCGGTGAAGCCCTACGAGGTGATTTTGCACGAGTGTGCGTGGGAGAAACTCGCATCGACCCGCGGCGCGGAAACCAAGCAATTGCTGGCGCGGCTCGATGAAGTAAAAGCCCAGCCGTTTCGGCGCGGCGACTTCCAACAGCAAGATGAGAGCGGGCGCACCAACGAGGTCATTTTGCTCGGTGACTGGCTTGTAACTTACTGGAGCGATCATGCCGCGGTGCAGATCCACATCGTGAACCTGGAGCGGGCCGACGACGGCCCGTGACTGGGACCGGCGGGCCGATCGGGAAGAGCGAAGGCCCTTGCTTTGTTTGATCCCTGGTTAGGGCGGTTGGATTTCGTCTCTGCCGTCGGCCGCGCACTCACCCGCGCTGACTGACCGGCCGCGCCGGGTCAACGGGTTCAGGCCGAGTCAGAGAACGGCGAACTGTCTTAACGCCGCCGGTCGATCGAATCCTGAACGCAATCCGCAGCCTACCTTGATTGCTTTGGCTCAAGCTTGGGTCTTTGGCCGGCGCGGACCGCGGAAAACTTTCAGCTGACTACAAGAAGCTAAGCTCGACCCTTTTTGGCCGGTTTTTTTGGCCGGTTTTGGATCAACGTTGAACGAGTATAGAATGGCCAAGCATGATGGTTCGGCCTGAAGCCCTACTGTCGGGGTGATCGGTGAACTTCCTTTAACCAAACGACGATCCCAGGGACGAAGAATCCATCGGAGCTGGTGAGTTGGCGCTTGAGTTTCGGAAACACCCAAGCTGCTGCGTCTGCGTTGACTGCCTTGTTTCGAGCCAGTGCCACCAGAGAATTGATCTGCCCAGGAAAGTCTTTTCTTAGGTGTTTCGGCACCAAGGCTCCGCCAAAAACAATTGCAAGACGGCGCATCCCGTCTGGCGATAAATTTCCAGCATCGCGTCGAGCTCGATCCATGCACCCGATCACCCTTCGCAGACTTTTCTCGTTTGTGTGACTCTCCACCCAGCATTGCTTCGCCTCGGCTTTGAAGTCTTTTCCGCGTCTGAGCGAAAACCACAAATCGATACGACCTCCCACTCGGTTTCGATTCCCTCGTTTATCCTCCGCATACTCTTCAAAGGCATCGCCCTCGCTGCGCCAGATAGCGCCGGCGAACAGGCTGACCAAAGCTCGTTCGATATGCCACCATGGCGCGTCGCCAACCTCATACCATTCCTCACCGAACCTTTCGTTTAGACTTATCCACTCGCGCAAGATCGGACGCAGGCACTCTAACTTGTCGCTGCCGATCTCGATTCCGGAGTCCATATTACGCCGGAGTTGATTCTGCTGCAGAGACCGGATTTCAGGATGTGGGTGTAGAGAAAAGCGCGTTGAGAGTAACGTGCCCGATCTTAACTCAGCGTCACGCCCTTCGCTTTGGCGGCGCGGAGGAGGGCGTCGGCCATGTCGCTGGGGGTGACGGCGACTTCGATGCCGCATTCTTTGAAGACGGCGATTTTGGCGGCGGCGGTGTCTTCCGCGCCTCCCACGATGGCGCCGGCGTGGCCCATGCGGCGTCCGGCAGGAGCGGTCGCGCCGGCGATGAAGCCGGCGACCGGCTTTGTGCAGTTGGCTTTGATCCAGCGGGCGGCCTCTACCTCGGCGTTGCCGCCGATTTCGCCGATCATGATGATGCCGTGCGTCTCGGGGTCGGCGTTGAAGAGTTTGATGACATCGAGGTGGCTCGTGCCGTTGACGGGGTCGCCGCCGATGCCGACGCAGGTGGTCTGGCCGATGTTCTTCGACGTGAGTTGGAAGACGGCTTCGTAGGTGAGCGTGCCGGAGCGCGAGACGACGCCGACGTGGCCCTTTTTGTGAATGTAGCCGGGGGCGATGCCGATGCGGCAGCCGCCGTGGGAGTCTTTGCCCGTGCCGGGCGTGACGACGCCGGGGCAGTTGGGGCCGAGGAGGCGGGTCTTGCTGCCCTGCATCGCGCGCTTCACGCGGATCATGTCTTTGACCGGGATGCCTTCGGTGATGGCGACGGCGAGGTCGAGTCCAGCGTCCACGCATTCAAGGATGGCGTCACCGGCGAACGGCGGCGGGACGAAGATGACCGAGACGGTGGCGCCAGTGGCTTTCGCGGCGTCGGCGACGGAGTTGAAGATCGGAACCTTGTGCCCGGCGTGTTCGAAGAATTGGCCGCCCTTGCCGGGAGTGACACCGGCGGCGACCTGGGTGCCGTAATCAAGGGAGAGCTTGGCGTGGCGGCCGCCGAAATCGCCGGTGATACCTTGGACGATGATCTTGGTCGTGGGAGTGATGAGAATAGCCATGAGAGAAGTTTTTTGACCCGCGAATCACGCGAATAGGCGCGAATTCAAGCGGGAGATGAGGGGAAGTTATTCGCGTGGATTCGGGTGATTCGCGGGTGTGCCTTACGCGACCAGCTTCACGATTTTCTGGGCGGCGTCGGCCATGGTGTCGCCGGAGACGAGGGCGAGACCGGAGGCGGCGAGGGTGGCTTTGCCGGCGGCGACGTTGTTGCCTTCGAGGCGGACAACGAGCGGCAGTTTCAGGCCGACTTCTTTCACGGCTTCGACGATGCCGGTGGCGATGACGTTGCAGTCCATGATGCCGCCGAAAATGTTAACCAAAATGCCCTTCACGTTGGGATCGCCGAGGATGATCTTGAAGGCGGCGATGACTTGGTCTTTGGAGGCGCCGCCGCCGACATCGAGGAAGTTGGCCGGGGTGCCGCCGAAGTGTTGGATGATGTCCATCGTGCTCATCGCGAGGCCGGCACCGTTGACGAGGCAGGCGATGTTGCCGTCGAGGGCGATGTAACTGAGCGAGAACTTGGAGGCCTCGATTTCCTTGGGATCTTCCTCGTTGAGGTCGCGGAGGGCGACGATCTCGGGGTGGCGGTAGAGGGCGTTGGAATCGAAGGAGACCTTCGCATCGAGGGCGAGGACGTCGCCGGTCGGAGTGGTGATGAGGGGGTTGACCTCGAGCATCGCGGCGTCGGTCTCCCAGAACATCGTGTAGAGATTGCGGATGAGTTTGGCGGCGTTCTTGGCTTCGGCGCCGGCGAGGCCGAGGCGGGTGATGAGGTCGCGGACCTGAAAATCGGCGAGGCCGTAGGCGGGATCGACGAGCACCTTGAAGAGTTTTTCAGGGGTGTCGTGGGCGACGGCCTCGATGTCCATGCCGCCCTCGGTGGATGCGACGATCACGGGCTTGGAGGACGCGCGGTCGAGGAGGATGGCGAGGTAGTATTCCTTCTTAATGTCGCTCGCGACGGTGAAGTAGATGGTCTGAACCTTGCGGCCGGCGGGGCCGGTTTGCGCGGTGACGAGGGTGTTGCCGAGCATCTTTCCCGCGATGTCGAGGGCGTCGGCCTTGGTCTTGCAGAACTTGACGCCGCCCTTGTAGCCGTTGGTAAAGGTGCCTTTGCCTCGGCCGCCGGCGTGGATCTGGGATTTCACCATGGTCGGGCCTTCGGGCAGCGCCGCGAGTGCGGTGATGAATCCCTCGGGGGTGGTGGCGGTGGTGCCCTTGGGGACAGCGACACCGAATTTTTCGAAGAGGGCTTTGGCCTGATACTCGTGGATGTTCATTATTGAAAGGGAAAGGGCGAAGGTGTGGCAGAAGAGATCGGGGGCTGGCACGCACAAAAGCGAATTCGCGGCACCGAACGCGGCCCAATGCGCGGGATTGCCATCGGCCGAAAACGCCGCTCACAGTTTGCCGAATGGAATCGCACGAAGTCATCCGGGAAGTTTTGAAGAAAACCAGCGCGAAGCAGATTGCGTCGGATTTGCAGCTTTCGCTTTCACTGATCTACAAATGGGCGGAGTTGCCCGAGGGCGATACGGCGGGCGCCAATAATCCGCTGGACCGCGTGGGGCAACTGATCCGGAGCACGAAGGATGTGCGGATCGCCCAGTGGGTGGCGGAGCAGGCGGGCGGCTTTTACATCCGCAATCCGGAAAATTTCCCGCCCAACCAACCCTTGGTTCCGTTGACGAACGGGATTGTGCAGGAGTTTGCAGATATGTTGGCGACGATCGCGATTTCCTCATCGGACAGCGTGATCACCAAAGAAGAGGCCAAGAAAATCCGCGCGCGCTGGGAGGAACTGAAGAGCGTGACGGAGGGCTTCGTGCGCGCGGCCGAAGACGGGACGTTCTCGCCGGCCAAGCCCGAGGTGAAGAAGTAGCGCGAGCTGCGCCCAACGGGTCGCCTGTCGGCGGCGAGGATGCTCCGGTGTTTGGGGAGAATAGCGGATGGGCGACGAATTTGCCGTGAAGTGAATTCGCGTCGCAGGACTTGGCCGGGGGCCAATTGGGAAATCCGCGTTACAATGTCTAGACAGCGCGAATCGGGCTTGGACGCGGTCGCGGGCCGGGGTTGGATGATGGCACGTTAGCCCATTCGCACAACCCAACGCCCCACATGAATCCCCGGACTTTTCGTCTAAAGAGCGGCCGGCACGAGGTGGCGGGATTGGCGAGATGGGCCGATCAATTCGCGGCCGAGATCGGGTTGGTCGCCCCGGTGCGGGGTGAACTCCAGGTGGTTTTGGAAGAGGTGGCCCTGAACATCATCACCCACGGCTACGGTGAGGCCGGGGGGGCAAATGAGATCTCTGTGACCTTGGATTCCGACGAACGCTTCATCACCATTATCGTCGAAGACGAGGCGCGCGCCTTTGACCCCACCAGCCGCGTGGAAGTGGATGTCTCATTGCCGCCGGAGCAGCGTCCCATTGGAGGTCTGGGCGTTCACTTGGTCAAAAATCTGGTGGAGTCCATGCATTACAAGCGGGAGGGCACACGCAACATTCTCATTTTGCGCCTAAATCGAGACCGGCTTCGTGCGGACCAAGTGGTTAACGGGACGTAACCCAATTGTGACAATGGCCGTGCCTTGCGACGTTGCATCGGTGGTTGGAAATTTGATTCCTCTTCCGCAGGCGAACGCCCCCCATCACCATCTCTATGCAAATCTCGCAATCGCAAAAGACTTCATGGGTTGTGCTGACGTTGGTCGGTCCTTTGGATGAAACGGGTGCGGCGGAGCTGGGCGCGGTGCTCAGTCCATTGACCAAGGGTGGCGCGGTGGCGCTGGATTTCGCCGGCGTAGAGTATGTGACGAGCTCCGGTTTTCGTGTGTTGATGAAAGCGTGTCGTGAACAGCTGGCCAACCAAGGTCAGTTCGTGCTCGGCCAAATGAGCGAACCGGTGCGGCGGTTTTTCGAAATCGCCGGTTTGGGCTCGTTCTTCAAAATCGTCCCGGATCTTGGCCCGGTGCTTGCCGATAAAGAATAGGCCCGCTTGCGCCAAGGCCGGCGGATAACGCCGTTGATCAGCCCCTTCGAAACGCCCGCATTGCGATCATCGTGACATCGTCGGCCTGGGGCGCCGCGCTCACGAAGACTTCGACATCCTTCGTCACCGCATCGACGCACGCTTGGGCCGAGTTTGGCCGAGCCTCGGTCAAGCGGCGCGAAAGGCGATCCTCGCCGTAAAGGGCGGATTGCGGGTTTAGGGCCTCCGTAACTCCGTCGGTGTAAACCAGCAGAATTTGATCGGGCTGCAGGTGGCGATGTTGTGTCTCGTAATTCGCACCGGGGAAGACACCGGCGGGCGGCCCTCGCCCTTGATCGAGCGCGGTGACGCGGCCGTCGGGGTCGATGATGAGCGGCGCGGGATGGCCGCAGTTGGTCCAAGAAAGTTCGCCGTCGGCGGTGTTGAGCACACCGGCCAAGATCGTGACGAATTGCAGGGTGTTGTTCCGTTGGGAGAGCAGGTCGTTGACGCGCCGCAGCAGGTGTCCCACCGGGTGAATATCGGGGCCCAGAGCGCGCAGACACATGGCGGTGACGGCCATAAAAAGGGCGGCCGGCACGCCCTTGCCGCAGACGTCGCCGACCACGAAGAAGAAGTGGTTTTCATCGAGGAAGAACCCTTCGTAGAGATCGCCCCCGGCTTCGCGGGCGGGGCGCGAGAACGCCGCGAAGTCAATCCGACCGGTCTCGGCGGCGGAGAGCGGATCGGGCAGGAAGCTCAACTGAATGCGGCCGGCGATCCGGAGCTCGCTTTCGATCTGCTCGCGGGCGGTGGTGGCCCGCCGGAGGTCGGCGAGATACGTTTGGAGTCGGTGTTGGAGAAACTGAATGGCGCCGGCGATGGCCCCGACCTCGTCGTGGCGCCGGGCGGCGTCGGCCAAACGTTGGTCGGCGATCGGGGGCGTGGAAAACTCGCTCTCCGCCAGATCGCGGATGGCTTGGGCCAGCCGGGCGAGAGGATCCTTAAGGTGGCTGTTGCTCTGGGCCAGGCGGAAGGCGATGAGACCTCCCACATGGCGGTGCATCGCGATGGCGAGCGCCGGCGCGGATTTTTCCATCGACGCCAGTTGATCGGCCGTAAGCCGCCAGAGCACGGCGTCGGTCTCGGCTTCGACGGTGGCCGTGCGGGTGCCGTGTCGGTAGAGCGCCATCTCGCCCAGACATTCGCCGGCTTTGATCTGATGGAGCGCGACGCGCTCGGCGCCGGGCAGTTCCAGCCAGACAGACAGCTTGCCGGATTCGATAAAGTAGACGCTGTCGGTGGCGTCGCCCTGATTGAAAAGACGAGCACCGGCAGCGAGCCGAACTAGCTCCAAGTGCTCCCGCCAGATGCGCTGTTGGCTAATCTCCGGCGCAAAGGGCGAGAGCGATTCGGTGGATTCTGGATTGGGTTCCACGGGAGGGCGGAGGTGAGACGCGGAATAATCGATTCAACGGTGAAACGCGGGCGGCAGATCGCCCACACCGGACACCGGTCCTTTGGCGGGAGCGGGAGGCGGAAAACGTCTCGGGCAAGATGCCCGTGCCACTGCGGACTTAGGCGATCTTGCGCAGAAGTGTGATGCGCCCGATCGGTAGCCATTCGGCGACGAGGATGTCGCCGCTGTTGAGGAAGATCGCGCCGTGGGGGGTGATGAATTTGCCGGGAGTGAACTCGGCGCGCGACTGGCCGCGGCGGGAGCCTCGCTTGCCGTTTTCCTCGATGCCGTCGCCGAGCTGGGCGATGACTTTGTAGTCTTTGTCGAGCAGGCAGACTTGGCTGTCGAGGTCGGGGCATACCATGAGATCGCCGCGCACGTCGAAGTGGCACGGCTCGCGTAGCTTGGTGTCGTCCTTGATGGTGCGGAGGTGCTGGCCGCCGAGGGTGTAAGTCTGGATGCGCCGGTTGGTGCGGTCGGCGATAACGAGCACAGGCTCTTTGCCGCGCGGGTCGACATATTGGCCGTGGGGTCCGCTAAGTTCCTGGTCGCCTTTGCCGGGCTTCGACACCTCGTTGATAAACTTCCCGTCGATGGAGTAGCGCAGCATCCGGCTGGAGCCGTAGCCGTCGCCGATGAAGACTTCGCCGTTGGGGGCGAAGGCGACGTTGGTGGGAATGAAGCGGACGGGCTTGGTGCTGTAGGCGGGATTGGCCGTCGGGTAGCCGGCGGTCCAAACGACTTCACCGGTGAGCGTGGTCTTCACGACTTTGCAGCGGGCGGTGTCACAGTGATAGAGAAACTCGTTGCTCCCCTCTTTGCGGACGCCGAGGCCGTGGGCACCGCTGCGGAATTCTTCACCGAAGGCGCGGACGAATTTACCCTTGGCATCATAAACGATGATGGACTCGGGGCGCATCGACGTGGTGTTAACGGTGTGGGCGACGTAGATGAGGCCTTGGCTGTCCTGGGCCAGACCGTGGGTGTCGCCCCAGACGAGGCCCTTTGGCTCGGGTAACCAGTCGTGGATCACCTCGTAAGTGTGGGCGCCGGTGCCCGTGATCAGGGAAGCCGAACCGGTCTTCGTTTGAGCGCGGACGAAGGGTGCGGAGATCGTGCTGACGACGGCGGTGGCGGCGACTTGGGTGAGGAACGAGCGGCGAGTTTGCATAGGGGGACGGGTGGAGGGTGAAGGCGGGGAATGGGAAGTTGATCGACGGGAAAGAATCAGGCGAGTAGTTCCTTGATGACTTTGGCCGGATTTACGCCGGTGAGGCGTTGGTCGAGGCCTTGGAATTTAAAGGTGAGGCGTTCGTGACTGAGACCAAACTGGTTGAGGATCGTCGCGTGAAGGTCGCGGATGTGGATCGGGTTCTTTGTGATGTTGTAGGAGAAATCATCGGTCTCGCCGTAGGAGATGCCGGGTTTCACCCCGCCGCCCGCCATCCACATGCTGAAGCAGCGCGGGTGGTGGTCGCGGCCGTAGTTGGTGCCGCTGAGGGTGCCTTGTGAATAAACGGTGCGGCCGAATTCCCCGCCCCAGATCACGAGCGTGTCGTCGAGGAGACCCCGTTGCTTGAGATCGGTGAGAAGCGCGGCGGTCGGCCGGTCGGAGTCTTCGCACATGAGGCCGATGTTTCTCGGCAGATTGCTGTGCTGGTCCCAACTGCGGAGGAAAATCTGGCTGAAGAGCACGCCGCGCTCGGCGAGGCGGCGGGCCATGAGGCAGTTGTAGGCGAAGGTGCCGGGTTCTTTGGCCTTTTCGCCGTAGAGGTCCCAGGTGGACTGCGGTTCTTTCGAGAAATCGGCGAGTTCGGGCACCGAAGTCTGCATCTTGAACGCCATCTCGTATTGGGAAATGCGGGCGTTGATCTCGGGATCGCCAACGCTCTCAAACAGGTGGCGGTTCAGGTCGTTGACGCCGTCGATCATGGCCCGGCGGACGTCGCTCTGGATACCTTTCGGGTTGTTGATGTAGAGGACGGGATCGGCACCGGCGCGCAGGGTGACGGCGGTGTGTTCGGGGGAGAGAAAACCGGAGGACCAGAGCCGGTTGGAAAGCGCCTGCACGTTGGTGCGGTGGGGCATCTTCGAAGTCATCACCACGAAGGTCGGCAGTTCTTCGTTGGCGGCGCCGAGGCCGTAGGAAAGCCATGAGCCGATCGAAGGGCGGCCGGGAAACATGTTGCCGGTGGTCAGCTGGAGGATGGCGGGCTCGTGGTTGATCGCATCGGTGTGGAGCGACTTGATCAGACAGATGTCGTCCACGAGTTTGGCAGTGTGTGGCAGGAGATCGGAGACCCACGTGCCGGATTTTCCGTGCTGGCTGAATTTGGCAAAACTCGGCGCGATCGGGAAACGGGTCTGGCTGGCGGTCATGCCGGTGAGCGTCTGGCCGCCGCGCACCGACTCGGGCAGGTCGGTGTTGAAAAGACCGGGCAAGGCGGGCTTGTAGTCCCAAGTCTCGAATTGGGAGGGCGCGCCGGCCATGAAGAGATAGATCGCGCGTTTCGCCTTTGGAGCGAAGTGGGTGCGGGCGCCTTGGAGGGCTGCCTTGGCCGCGAGCTCGGGCGTGGCTTTGGCGAGCAGAGTCGCGAGGCCGGCCCAGCCGAGGGCCTTTACGCCTTTGCCGAGGAAATGGCGGCGGGTTTCGAGTTCGAGCCACTCGCGTTTCAGGCCGAGGGGCACGTGGGGCAAATCGAGGACGGTCGGGTGTTCGCCGCCGTGGTCGGAGCAGAGATCGTGGTCGGCGGCTGAGTGATGGGCGTGGGGATTCATGGGATCGGGCGCGTTACTTGGTTAGGAACTCGTCGAGGTTGAGGAACTGGCTGGCGACCATCGTCCACTGGGCGAGTTCGAGGGGAGGGAGCTTCGGATCGGCGGGTGATTCGCCGATGGTGAGGAGGGCGGCGACTTCTTCGCCCCGATCGGCAAAGCGGGTGCGGAAGGTCTCCGCGCTGCGCAGCAAAATCGCGGTTTCACGGGCGGCGAGCGGGCGGGCGAGGGTGCGGCGCGCCATGTAGTCGATGCGCGCTTCGGCGGTGGGCGCGGCCTTGACGGCGCGCTCGGCGAGCTTGCGCGCGGCCTCGAGCCATTGCGGGTCGTTCATCGTGACGAACGCTTGAAGCGGGGTGTTGGTGCGGGCGCGGCGGGTGCACGCGACCTCGCGTGAGGTCGCATCGAAGGTCTCCAAGCTCGCGGGGGCCGAGGCGCGTTTCCAGAACGTGTAGACGCTGCGGCGGTAGAGGTCGTCGCCCTTGCCCTGCACGTAGGTTTTGGTGTTGGACTCGGGCATCGCGACTTCTTCCCAGATTCCGGCGGGTTGGTAGGGCTTCACGGGTGGGCCGCCGATTTTGTCGACGAGGAGACCGGAGGCGGCGAGGGCGCTGTCGCGGAGCATCTCGGCGTCCATGCGGAAGCGCGGGCCGCGGGCTAGGAATTTGTTGCCGAGGTCTTTCGCGAGGCTCTCGGGTGTGGCCACGGCGGACTGGCGGTAGGTGGCGGAGGTGACCAGCAGGCGGTAGAGTTTTTTGACGTCCCAACCGCTCTCGCGGAATTCGACGGCGAGCCAATCGAGCAATTCGGGGTGGGTGGGGCGGTCGCCGGTGATGCCAAAGTCGCCGGCGCTCTCGACGATGCCGTGGCCGAAAACTTCCTGCCACATGCGGTTGACGGTGACGCGGGCCATGAGCGGCTGGTCGGGTGCGAGCAACCACTCGGCGAGGCCGAGACGATTGTTGGGCGCGCCCTTGGGCAAGGGGGCGAGGAAGTGGGGTGGGGCGGGCTCGACGCGTTCGCCGCGGGCAAAGTAGTCGCCACGCTTGAGAATGTCCGAGTAAGCCGGGGTAGATTTCTCGAGGGCGATCAACGTGGGGGTGCCGTCTTTGGTGAGGGTGGCAAGCGTGCGGTCGTGCGCGGCGAGGGCGGCGGAGAGGGCGATGGCTTCGGGGTCTTTCTCGCCGAGGTAAAACCGGTCCGCGAAGACGAAGCGTTCGTCCGTGGTCCACTTCGCGGGATCGGGTTGCCGCGCGAAGATTTCGGCGGCGACGTCTTCAAAGGGAAGGCGGGAGACTTCATCGCTGCTAAGTTCGCGGCGGTAGAAGCGCAGATCCTGAAAGCGGGTTTCGCGCATCGGGTTGTAGTCGTCGCGCCGGCCGACGTGCATGGCGGCGTCGGTCTGGATGCAGTCGCCCGCGCCGAGGGCGTCGAGGGTGATGTCGGTCTCGGCGGGTTTGCCGTTGAGGTAGATCGTAATGCCGCCGGCTTTGCGGGAGCCGTTGTAGGTGACGAAGACGTGGATCCACTCGTCGCGGATGATTTGGCCGGGGCGGGTGGTGACTCGCAGGCCGCGGGTGGGGAGGGCAGCGGGCGGCGGAGCGACGCTTACCGGCGGCGCCGCAGGGGTGGCGGCGTTGGCGGCGACGGGAGGTATGGTGTTGGCGGCGGCGTTGGCGGCGGGCTGGGGAGTGGCCGGCGCGGGCTGGGGCACGGCGGTGGCCTGGGCGGCAATTTCGGCTTCGGTCAACTCGGGCATCAAACTCACGACGATGCGGAGTCCGTTTTGGGCGATGTCCCAACCGGCGCCCCCCCGACGGGTGGAGTCGCCCATACGGGAAATGAGCGTGCCGTTGCCGGTGCCGGACCGGACGCCGCCGCCGGGCGAAGCCCGCAGCATGATCCAACTGCCGGCGGAGAACGCCTGGCCGGCTTCGACGTCGCCGTGGTCGCCCAAGTTGATGCGTGTATTGATGTCCATGCGCATCGACGGCCAGAGCCAGTTGTTCTCGGTCCAGAGTAGGGGATTGGTATCGGCCTTGAAGGCGGCGACCTTTGCCTTGGGGGCGGAGTTTTTGACGACGTCGCCTTTGCCTTCGTCGAATTTCAAGCGGACCTCTAGGCCGTCGGTCGGGACGGGTTTTGGGGCGTTGCCGGCGGCGAGCCAAGCGGCGGTGAGATCGACGGCGCGGGCGCGACGGGGTTCGAGCCGGTCAACCAGCGCGGATTGCTGGGCCATGATGAGCCCGGCGGTGTCAGCGTGCTCGGGCTTCGGCAGACGCAGCACGGGCGCAGGGTCGGCGATGTTGAGGTCCCACGGTTTTTCGGCGGTGTTACCGAGGTAAGCGGCGAGGGCGTAGAAGTCGCGTTGGGAGGTTGGATCGAACTTGTGATCGTGGCAGGCGGCGCAACCGGTCGTCAGGCCGAGAAAGGTGGCGCCGAAGGATTCAACGCGGTCGCGGGTCTGGTTGACGAAGACTTCTTCGGTGACGGTGCCACCCTCGTTGGTGGTGAGGTTGGAGCGGACGAAACCGGTGGCGGTAAGCGTGTCGATCGTGCGGTTGGGCAGGAGGTCGCCGGCGAGTTGCTCGCGCACGAAGCGGTCGAAGGGCTTGTTGGCGTTGAAGGCCCGGATGACGTAGTCGCGGTAGGGCCAGATCGAACGGAAATTGTCGAAGTGAATGCCGTGGGTGTCGGCGTAGCGCATGTAGTCGAGCCAGTAGCGGGCGCGGTGTTCACCGTAGCGCGGGCTGGCGAGGAGACGGTCGACCACGCGCTCGTAGGCGCCGGGCTTCAGATCGGCGGCGAACGTGGCGACCTCGGCGGGCGTGGGCGGGAGACCGGTCAGATCATACGTGACACGCCGGATGAGTGTGGCGCGGTCGGCTTCGGGCGAGGGGGCGAGGCCCGTGCCGGCGAGTTTTGCGACGATGAAGGCGTCGATCGGATTTTGGATTTTCGATTTCGGGTTCTCGATTTTTGGGAGAGTGGGGCGGGTGGGGACGACGAACGCCCAGTGGCCTTCGTAGACGGCGCCCTCGCTGATCCACTGGCGGAGTTTCGCGATCTCGTCGGGCGAGAGACGTTTGTGGGCCTCGGGCGGGGGCATCATTTCTTCGGCGTCGGTGGAAGCGATGCGGGCGAGGATCTCGCTCTCGTCGGGCTTGAAGGGGACGATGGCCGCGTAGCCGCCGCGATCGAGCGTGGCGCTGGCGACTTGGTCGAGGCGGAGATCGGCTTTGCGGGTGCCGGCGTCGGGACCGTGGCAATGGTAGCAATGCTCGGAAATGATGGGCTGGATATGGGTGCCGAAGGAGAGTTTCGCCACGGGCGTGGTGGTGGCCACGGTTTGGAACTTGGCGCGGGCTTCCGATTTGGCGGCGGGTTGGGTCGGAGCGGTGCCGGTGCTGCAGCTGGCCTGAAAGATCAACAAGGTGGCGCTGACAGCAAACAGTCCGCAGACAGACCGGATTCGGTGACGAAGAAATAGCATTTTTCGGGAGTGGGGAGCCGCGAGCATCAAGGCAGCGGGACAACGACTGCAAGCGCCGAGGCAGGGAATCGGGTCTGTCAGATTCCGCGCTGAAAATTCAGCCCGCGAACGGGCGTTGGGTGGTGTCCGTTCCCCCCTCAATGGAACGTGGTGAAACCGTTCGGGCCGGCTACTCGGCCTTGATCCAGTCGATCTCAAGCGCGAAGGCGCCGGGATTGCCGTCGGCGAGCGACACGCCGATTTCCTCGACCCGAGAGCGGTCCAGCTTCGGTCCGGAAAGGGTTTGCCCGCGAAACATCGGAACGAGCGTGGCGAGCGGCACGCGGACCTCGAGCCACGTTCCGATTTGGGTGGGAAACTCGGCTTGGTAGGAAACGCGCGAACGGCGGTATTGGGCGTCAGTCGCGAGCTGGAGGCGATAGCGGCGACCGTCGCCCTTGACGCGAAGCATGATCTCCTGCGCCGCGCTCAAGTCGCGGATGGGGCCGCCCGAGCGGATGGAAGAAAAGCCGCCGTTGTTGTCGAGCGATAGAATGCCGCGAAAGTGGAGTGAGCCTTCTGAGAGTTTTGCGCCTCCGCGGGAGACGCCGCCCATGACGCCATCGTTGACGGCGGTCCAGCCGGGCTCGTCGGCTGCGCCGGAGAACTCGAAGAGGGTTACAGACTTGGCGGGTATCGGCGGTGAGGCTGGCGGGATTTTGGTCGAAGCGACGGCGGCGAGGACGGGCAGCGCGGCGGTTAGGAAAACGACCGGGACGAGGGGGCGGAAAAGGCGCATGCGGGACGGTCGGTCAACGGCGCGGCGCGTCAAGCGGCCGCTCGCACGAGCGGGGCGACGCGTTCGCCGAGGAGGGTGATGGCCTGCATGAGCTTCGCATGCGGGAGGGCGGCGACGTCCATCTGAAAACTGAGCCGGGAAATGCCGCCGAGAGCGGCGCTATGCTCCAAGATTTTCTGCGCGATGTCTTCGGGGCCGCCGACGAGGAGCGCGCCATGGCGGCCAATGAGGGAGTTGAACTGCGTGCGCGTCACAGGGGGCCAGCCGCGCTCTTTGCCAACTTCCGTGAAGGCATGGGCGTAGCCGGGGAAAAACTCCTCGGCGGCCTGCGCGGAGGTGGCGGCGACGTAGCCGAGAGCATGCACGCCCACGCGAAGCTGCGCCGGGGAGTGTCCGGCGGCGGCGCCGGCTTCGCGGTAGAGATCGACAAGCGGGCGGAAGCGACGCGTCTCGCCGCCGATGATGGCGACCATCAGCGGCAGACCGAGTGTGCCGGCGCGGATGAAGGACTCGGGCGTGCCGCCGACGCCGATCCAGACGGGCAACGGGTTTTGCAGCGGGCGCGGATAGACGCCTTGGCCTGTGAGTGCGGGGCGATGACGGCCGGACCACGTGACCTTTTCGTGGGCCCGGATTTTCAGGAGGAGATCGAGTTTCTCGGTGAAGAGAGAGTCGTAGTCTTTCAGTTGCAGGCCGAAGAGCGGAAACGATTCGATGAATGAACCTCGGCCGACGACCATCTCGGCGCGGCCCTGCGAGAGCAGATCGAGGGTGGCGAATTGTTGAAACACGCGCACGGGATCGGCGGCGCTGAGCACGGTGACCGCGCTGGTGAGGCGGATCCGCGAGGTTTTCGCGGCGGCGGCGGCGAGGATGACGGGCGGGGCGGAGTCGAGGCAGTCGGGGCGGTGATGTTCGCCGATGCCAAAGTGGTCGAGTCCGACGGCCTCGGCGTGGGCGATGCGCGTTACGAGATCGCGAAGGGAGGCCGAAGCGTCGACGGCGAAGTCGGTGGATTCCTTGCGGAACGCGGTGGCAAAACTATCAAGGCCGATTTCGATGGGCCAGCGCGGCGGGAGTTGCATGGGTGGGGAGTGAAAACGGTTTCGGTCGATAAACAAAGGGTCGTTTTCGGAGCAGCCGAATGGCTGGTGCGGCAAAATTGAAAGGCGTTCAATGTGAACGAATTATGTCCACATGAAAACCGCCACCGTCCGCGACCTGCGCAACAATTTCTCCAAGCTCGAAGCGTGGCTGAGTGACGGAGAGTCGGTGCGCATCGAGAAACGCGGTGAGCCGTTGGCGCTGCTCACGGCGTTGCCGAAAAAAAGGATAAGGGGATCAAGATGCCGGATTTTGCGGCGCGGCGGAAAACCATCTGGGGCAACCGGGTATTCAACGATGCGGAAGTGAAGGCGATGCGTGATGCCGAACTCGCTGGTGATCTCGGATGAGCGCGTTCCCGGACACCTCCTTTCTGTGTGCGGTGTATCGCACCCAGACCCATTCGGACCGGGCGGACGCGTTTATGTAGGCGAGGACCAAGCCGCTGTGGGTTTCCAGTTTTCTGCTGCTGGAATCTCGCCAGTCGTTACGATTTCAGGCGCGGTTTCACGAGCACGACCGGAAGAAAGGTTTTTCGCGAACCGAGGCGCAATCGATGCTTCGACACCTGCAGTCCGACCTGGCGAACGAGGTGATCCAAATGGTGTCGGTCGGCTGGTCGGACGTGCACCAACAGGCGGAGGCGTTGAGCGCGCGCCACACGGAGAGCGGCGGGCATCGGCTGGCGGATATTCTGCACGTCGCCACGGCGCTGCATCCCGAGGCGGCGGAGTTTCTGACGTTCGACGCGAATCAGAAAAAACTCGCGGCGGCCGAGGGGTTGAAGGGTCGGGTGTGACGGGAGGGGAGACGGGCTTGGGCGTGGGCGAGGAGGGCAGGTCGGAGACTCTGCCCTACGACGGACGAACCGGGGCGGGGTCCCAGAGGGTGAGACCAACGAGGGATTTTTTGGCCGGAGCGGGGAGCAAGAGGCTCGCGAGGTAGCCGATCACCATGCACGAGGCGACGGCGACGAAACCGTGGGCGAAGGGTGAGGTGGTCGTAAATTTTTGGACGGACCACGTCGCGGCGATGCTGGCGAGCGCACCGATCATGACGCCGACCGAGTGCGCGCGGCGCGTGAGCAGACCGAGGGCGAATACGCCGGCGAAGCCGCCGCCGAGCAGGGCGATCAACTTCATGAATTCATCCCAAAGTGAGGCGGCGTTCTGGGCGGCGAGCCAGCTCGCCATCGCGATGCCAAGCGCGCCGCAGATGAGCGTGGAGAGCTTGGCGAGGCGGAGACGTTGGGCCTCGGTGGCGTGCGGTTGGAAGGTGCCTTGAAAATCGGAGACGACGACGGCCGCGGTGCTGTTGAGGATACTGGAGAGTGCGCCCATCGCGGCGGCGAAGAGACCGGCGATGATCACGCCGACGACGCCGGGCGGGAGTTCGTTGGCGATGAAGAACGGGAAGATGGAATCGTTGGGCAGGCCGGCGGCGAGGCGGTCGGGGTGCGCGCGGTAAAAGGCCCAGAGGGCGGTGCCCACGAAGAAAAAGAGAACGGAGCTGCCGACGCCGATGAGGTTGCCGAGGATGACGGTGCGGCGGGCTTCGGCTTCGTTGGAGGCGGACAACATCCGCTGCATGAGCGGCTGGTCGCCGATCTGGATAAACACGGTGGCAAGAAACTGCGCGACGAAGACGATGACGGTGGGCTGGGAGAAATTGGGCGCCCAGTTGATCAGGTTGAATTTGCCGGCCTCCGTGGCGGCGGGTATGAGACCGCCCAATCCGCCGGGGAGTCCCGCGCCGAGGAACGAGAGCGCGACCACGACGCCGCCGAGCATGACGAAGGCCTGGAGCACATCGGTCCAGATGACGGCCTCGAAGCCGCCCTCAAGGGAGTAGAGGGTCGTGACGATGCCGATGAGGGCGATACTCACGTAAACGTTGAGGCCGGTGACGGTGCTGAGGGCGAGCGAGGGCAAAAGCATGACGACGCTCATGCGGCCAAAAATCTTGAGCGTCATGCCGAGGCCGGCGCCGACGAGTTGGACGCGTTTGTCGAAGCGGCGCTCTAGGTAGGCGAAGATGGAGACCACTCCGAGACGGCGCAGGAGATTGACGAAGAAAAGCCCCACGACGCAGCCGGCGAGGGCTTGGGCGGGAGCGGAGAGAAAGACGCCCCAGTCGGTCGAATAGGTTTTGGCCGGGAGCGCCATGAAGCTGATGCTGCTGGTGGCGGTGGCGAAAAAGCTGATCGCGGCGGCCCACCACGCGATGCGACCGCCCCCGAGAAAGAAGTCGCCGCTGGAGGCGCGTTTGCGGCGGGTGCACCACCAGCCGATCCCGAGGTTGAGCGCGAAATAGAGCGTGAGCGCGACGTAGTCGGGCCAAGAGAGCGTGCGCGGCGTGATGACGGCGAGAGGCAGAGTCGGGAAAAGCATGGCGGGGGTAAGCGACAACGCGCCCTCAGAACGTGGGCGCGGGCGGAGTTGACGCGGATCGACCTCCGGGGCGCAAGCGTGCGGTGCGGGTAATTTTGGCCGAGGCCGGTGCAATCGGACGCTGCGAAATGGCGCCTTCGCCCGAGTCCCGGGGGCGGTTAAAACCGGAACCGCCCGGGCATTGCCTGCGGGATCAGGCGGACTTGGCCGCTTCGGCGCGTTCGATCTGCTCGTCGACGATGACGGCGGTCACGAGATCGCAGCCCACATTCGTCGTGGTGCGGGCCATGTCGAGAATACGGTCGGCGCCGAGGACGATACCGATGCCCTCGGGCGGGATGTTGAAGGTCACGAGCAAGCCGGCGATCAACGGGAGTGATCCGCCGGGGATGCCGGCGACCGCAACTGCACTGATGACGGAGAGCAGGAGCAAAGTGCCTTGTTGCATGAGCGTGAGATCGACGCCGAAGACCTGGGCGACAAATAGCACGACGCAACCCTCGTAAAGGGCGGTGCCGCTCATGTTCATGGTGGCGCCGAGCGGGATTACGAAGCCGGAGGTCGAAGGGCTGACCTTGAGCGTGTCGCGGACGCAGGTGATCGCGGTCGGGAGAGTGGCGTTGCTGGAGCTGGTCGAGAACGCGGTGATGAGGACGGGGCGGACATCTTTGAAAAACTGAAGCGGTGAGCGATTGGTCCAGATCTTGAGGAACACGCTCATGGAGCCAAAGAGGTGGAGCGTGAGCACCCCGAGCACGCCCAGGACGAAGGCGCCGAGAGCGATCAGAATATCGACGCCGACTTTCACGGTGACGCTGTAGATCATGAGCGGCACGGCGTAAGGTGCCAGCCGCAGCGCAAAGTTGACGATGCCCGTCATGAGCTCGCAGACGAGGTCGAGGGAGTCCTGCAATTTCTGGCGTTTGGCGGCGACGAGCTGCGTGCCGACGGCGCCGATCATAATGGCGAAGACGATGAGCGGAAGCACGTCGCCGAGGGTGGTGCGGTTGTTGCCGACGAAAGCGCCGAAGAGATTTTTAGGGAGAAACATCTCGACGAGCGTGGTGAGGCCAAAGCCTTGGCTGGCCTGATGAGTGGCGATGGTCCGCTGGGCGGCCCCGCCGAATTCCGTCATGAGGCTCGTCTTGGCCTCGGGGGAGAGATAGCTGCCGGGCTGGAGCACGTTCATCAGCAGCAGGCCGAGGGTGACGCCGATGGCCATGTTGAGAAAAAAGAAGGCGAATGTGCGGGTGGCGAGGGGGCCGAGTTTGTCGAGACGGCCGAGTTGCACGACGCCGGCGGCGAGGGAGGCGAAGACCAGGGGAATGACGACGAAGAAAAGCAGACGGAGGAAAATTTGCCCGAGGGGATCGAGGTAGGTGGTCGAGACGTTACGCATGAACGTCAGAAACTCCGGCGAGAAACGGCCGACAATGAGAGTCGCGATCCCGGCGACGACGCCGATGCCAAGACCGATCAGGATGCGATTCGCAAGGGGGCGGTTGGATTCGGACATGGAAATGTGATGAGCAGGACGAACGGGAGTTGTCCAACGGGAAGTGGAGCTCCGGATGATTTCGCTGGCGTAAGGCCGGCGGGCCGCGTGAATGGCGGGGAGTATGAATTTCCGTTGGACACTGCGCCGACTCAACCAGTGGGGTCTCTCGCGCTACAAACTGCGCGGGGGGATTCTGCACACGCGGTTGGGCGACCGGTTGTTGGAACGGGAACTGTGGGTGCCGAGCCGCGAGAGCTTGGCGCGGGCGTTTTTGGTGGGCATGCCGGTGACGATCATCCCTTTTTTGCCGGCGCAATCGCTGTTCGCCTGCACGTTTGCGTTTTGGGCACGGGCGAATTTGCCGGTGAGTTTTTTGCTTCAGTTTCTTTCCACGCCGGCGACCGCAATCGTGCACCTGCCGATGTGCTACCTTGCGGGAAAAGTTGTTCTTGGAACGGATCTTGGCGCCGAATGGCATCGGGTGTGGGCCGACCCGATGGCGATCGTGACCGGATGGCAGGGAAATCTGGGCGCGCTCTATCTCGGGGCCGTGGTGCTTGGCCCGATTCTTGGGGTGATGGGTTATCTTCTGACGAAGCTCTTTTGGCGGGCCAAACCGGTGCCCCATGGGCCGCCGGCACCCAGGCGCGCCGCGGCGGTGCGTCTCGGTGCGCGGCCAAAGTCCAAGGTAGGTTAGAAGATCGGGTCGGCTGTGGCGTGGTGCGTGGGACCGGCGCTCGCGGGACCGCGTGGTTTGAGAACCGGATTCACGCGTAGCGGTCTTCCGTCCAGGGGTCGGCGCCGTTGGAGTAGCCTCGGACTTCCCAGAAGCCGAGTTTGTCCTCGGCGAGAAAGCTGATCGCTTGCACGAACTTCGCGCCTTTCCAGGCGTAAAGTTTTGGAACGATCACGCGGGCCAAGCCGCCGTGCTCGCGCTCAAGTTGCGCGCCGTCGAATTGTGTCGCGACGAGCACGTCGTCGTCGAGGCAGGCGGCGAGGGGAAGATTCGTCGAGTAGCCGTCGTAGCTCGTGAAGTAGACGAACTGCGCCTCGGGCTTGGGCTGGGCGAGTTCGTAGAGCGTGGTGAACGCGACGCCGCCCCAGCGGCAGTCGTATTTGCTCCACGTGGTCACGCAATGGAAGTCGCTCACGTCCTCGACCTGCGGCAGGGCGTGAAAGGCGGCCCAATCGAGCTTGGTCGGCTTTTCGACAAGGCCGTCGAGCGTGAGGGTCCAGTCGGCGGGCTCGATGGCGGGCTGCACGCCGAGGTCGAGCACGGGGAAACCGTCGGTGAGTTTTTGGCCGGGCGGAAGCCGATCTTGCGAAGGCACGGCGCGGGCGGTGACGCCGCGGGCTTTTTGTTTCTCGGCCCACCTCTGTTTTGCTTCGATGTAGCGTGCTTTGGACATGTCGGGGAAGGTGGCGCGAAGGACGCCGGGCGCAAGTGCGGGCGCGTGGCGTGAGCGCTTGGCGCGGAGGGCGGGTCGGAGACCCTGCCCTACTTTTCGGAGTCTGAATCGGCGTCCAGCGCGGCGGTGATCGCGGCGCGGCGACGGTGATAGTAAAGGGCCATGCCGCCCTGGTAGAGAAACGCCACCAAGCCAAACACCGAGGACGTCAGGGTGTAGACCGTGCGCAAAAATTGGTCGTCGGTGAACCCGGCCATAGCGATGGTCTCGCGTTGCTCCTCGGTGAGGATCTGTCGCATGGGCTCAACGTCGATGTGGTTCAGGCGGAAGGCGACGTAGGCGAGGACGACGACGAGCAGATAGAGCTGGCTGCCCACCAGCCAGTGGGTGCCGCGGTCGTCGCCGTGGCGGAGCAGGCTCACGCCGTGGAGTTCGAACGCGCCGGCACCGGCGACGAGGACGCCGACGATGGCGCCGGGCACATCCTGCGCGGCGGCGGAGATCACGGCGAAGAATCCCGCGATGCCGAGAACGCTCAGGCCGTTGAAGCGGGCAAGGCGCAGCACGCGGAACAAGGTCTCTTCGGGAAGCAGGGGCGGCGCGCGCATGGAAGGGTTGTCATTCCCGCGCCGGCCCCGAATCTCAAGCCTCTTTCCGTGGCCGTATCCGACCAACCTACTCCGTTTCCCTTCCGTATCGAGTTCCCGCCGGAGCTGCCGATCAGCGCGCGCGCGGACGAAATCACCGCGGCGATCGTGGAGCACCAGGTCGTGATTCTCGCGGGTGAAACGGGGTCGGGCAAGACGACGCAGATCCCCAAAATGTGTCTGGCGGCCGGGCGGGGGCAGCGCGGGCGGATCGCGTGCACGCAGCCGCGGCGGGTGGCGGCGCTGTCGATTTCCCGGCGTGTGGCGGACGAGCTGAACGTGGAATGGGGCCGTGAAGTCGGCTGCAAAATCCGCTTCGACGACCGCACGACGGGGAAGACGGTGATCAAGTTTCTGACCGACGGCATGCTGCTCGCCGAGGTGCAGGGCGATCCGTTGCTGCGCGACTACGACACGGTGATCATCGACGAGGCGCACGAACGCTCGCTCAACATCGACTTCCTGTTGGGGCACCTGCGCACGCTGCGGTTCAAGCGGCCGGAGCTGAAGATCGTCATCACCTCGGCGACGATCGACACGGAGGCGTTTAGCGAGGCGTTCGACGGCGCGCCGATCATCAAGGTCGAAGGGCGCGTCTATCCGGTGGAGGTTATCTACGCGCCACTCGACGGACTGGGGTCGGACTACGACGAAAACGATGAGAACGAAGACCGCAGCGACGCGGCCGCGGTGGCGTCGGCCAAGGCGGAGGCGTTGCACTACATCGACGGGGCGGTCGAGGCCGTCGAGCGCATCACGCACGAGAGCGAGGCGGGCGACGTGTTGGTGTTTCTACCGAGCGAACGGGACATCCGCGAAGTGGGCGACCTGCTCGAGGGCCGCAGGCTGCGGAACTGCGAGATCGTCCCGCTCTTCGGCCGGCTCTCAAACGCGGAGCAACAGCGGGTTTTCTCCACGTCGCAGCGGAGAAAAGTCGTGCTCGCGACGAACATCGCGGAAACGTCGCTCACGATTCCGGGCATCAAGTTTGTCGTCGATACCGGTCTCGCGCGGGTGAGCCGCTACACGGCGGCATCGCGCACGCGGCGACTGCCGATCGAGCCGGTTTCGCAGTCGAGCGCCGACCAGCGCAAAGGCCGGAGCGGACGCGTGGCGGAGGGCGTGTGCATCCGGCTGTTTTCGGAGAAGGACTTTTTGGAGCGACCGCGGTTTACGGAGCCGGAGATCCGGCGGGCGAATCTGGCGGACGTGATTCTGCGGCTGAAGGCGTTTGGCCTCGGCGACATCGAGCGGTTTCCGTTCATCAATCCGCCGGCACCGAAGGCGATTCGCTCGGGGTATCTGTTGCTGGAGGAGATCGGGGCGCTCGAGGTGGAGGCGGCGGGTGAGCTGGCGCGACCGCTCACGGAAATCGGGCGCGAACTCGCGCGGCTGCCGGTGGACCCGACGGTGGGGCGCATGATTCTCCAGGGGCGCACCGAGCGGGCGTTGCGCGAAGTGCTGGTGATCGCGGCGGGGCTCAGCATCCAGGATCCGCGCGACCGGCCGATGGACAAGCAGCAGCAGGCCGACGCGGCGCACCGGCGGTTCGCGCATCCGGATTCGGATTTCCTCACGTTGCTCAACATCTGGGAGACGTTTCACGACGAGTTCGAGCGGCTCACGCAGGCGAAGTTGCGGCGGTTCTGCCGCGATCATTTTCTGAGCTACACGCGGCTGCGGGAGTGGCGCGACGTGCATGCGCAGTTGCTCGACACGCTGCGGGAGCGCGATGCGTTTCGGATGACGTCGATCTACGACGGCACGCGGGAGCACGCAGAGCGAAACCCGGAGCAACCTCTGGCTTTTGGCACGCCGGGGTATCGGGCGATTCACCGGAGTGTGCTGGCGGGTTTGCTGGGCAACATCGCGCAGCTCGACGAGGACAACGGCGGCTACAAGGCGACGAATGACCGGCGCGTGGCGCTTTTTCCGGGATCGGTGCTGTTTCGGCGCGAGGAGCCAAAGCGCGGGAAACCGGATCCGTCGGCCGCGCCGAGGAAAGGGCCGAAGACACCGCGTTGGATCATGGCGGCGGAGATGATGGAGACGACGCGGATTTTTGCGCGGACCTGTGCGCGGCTCGATCCGATGTGGGCGCTGGAGCTGGGTTCTCACGTGGTGCGGGTGGCGCACAGCGAGCCGTTTTGGAACGAAGAGGCGGGGCGCGTAATGGTGAAGCAACGCACGCGGCTTTATGGATTGGAGTTGGAAAGCCGCGCGGTGGGCTACGGGAAAATCAATCCGGCGCATGCGACGGAGATTTTTATCCGCGAGGCCCTCGTGAACGACACGGTGGTGTTCCCGCTGGATTGCCTGATTCACAACCGGGCGGTGCGGGCGAAAATCGAGAACGCACTCACGCGCACGCGCGATACGGGGTATCTGAATCTGGACGAGGCGATCTACCGGTTCTACGCCGCGCGGCTGGTGGTGGAATGTGGCGACGCGACCTCCGGGCGCGGCGAGGCGCGGAAGCCGGGCCCGGAGGTCCCGGCGCAACCTGGAATCTCTTCGGTGGCGGAGTTGGTCGATCTCGTGCGAGAGCGGCGGGGGGCGGAGCCGAAATTCTTGATGTTGGAGCCGGAGGACCTGCGCGACCCGGAGACGCTGGTGCACGACGCGGTGGCGTTTCCCGAGGCGGTGGAGCTGGCGAATTCGGCGTTGCCGCTGGCCTATACTTACAAGCCCGGGCAGGCCGATGACGGTGTGACGCTCGATGTGAATGTGCGCGACTCGGCGGCGCTCACGCCGGCGGCGCTCGATTGGGCGGTGCCCGGGCACCTCGAGGCGAAGGTGGAGCACTACCTGCGGGCGCTGCCCAAGGAATTGCGCCGGGCGTTTGTGCCGTTGAATGAAAACGCGAAAAAATTTGCCGGCTGGGTGGCGGCGCGGGACCGGTTGACGGACCGGCGCGAGACGTTGACCGAGGCGCTGGCAGCGGAGTTGCGCGAGCGGTTTGGCCTCGGGGTGCAGGCGAAGATTTGGGACGACAAGGCGCCGCCGGATCATTTTCGCGTGCGCGTGCGGGTGTTGAACGACGATGGCGTCGAGCTGTGCGCGAGCCGGGAGTTGGGCGAGATTCAGGCGGCGCTGAAGCAACGCGGACGCGAGGCGACGGTGGCGGTGGCAAAGGCGGAACCCGAGGTGTGGCGGCGCGCCCGGGCGCAGTGGGAGAAGCCGCCGCAGACGGCGTGGACCTTTGGGGATTTGCCGCCGCGGGTGAAGGTGAGCGAGCAGGCGGGCGTGCCGGTGGAGGCGTGGCCGGCGCTTACCGTGGAGGCGGGCGGGGTGGCATTGCGGCTGGCGCGCACTCCGGAGGAAGCGCAGGCGGCGACGGCGCGAGGGCTGTCGGCGTTGTTGGAAACGCAGGTGCGCTATGAACTCGGCTGGCTGGAGCGGGATCTCAAGGCGCTGCGCGATCTGGGGGCGCTGCTCGCGACGCTGGTGCCGTTGGCGGATTTGCAGGCGCACGCGCTGGGCTCCATCCGGGCGTGGATTTGTGATGCGAAGCGCGTGGGCGCGCTGACGGCGGCTGGGTTTGAAGCGGCCGTGAATCGGGCGAAGGCGGATCTGCGCGGGCTGGTGTCGCGTTACGTGGACCAGTTGCGCGAAATCCTGAATCTGCGGCTGACGCTGGAAGTGCACCCGACCCCTTATGCGGGAATGGCGGCGGAGCTGGCGGGGTTATTGCCGGCGGACTTTGTGCGAGTGACGCCGTATGGGCAGCTCGCGCAGTTTCCGCGTTATTTGAAGGCGATGAAGCAACGGGCGGATCGCTGGCGGCAGAATCCGGCGAAGGACGCGGAGCGCGCCCGGCAGTTGGCGCCGTATGTAGCGGCGGTCGGGAAACTGCGCGGGCGGGAGGACGGCGCGGCGTTTCGCTGGCTGGTGGAGGAATTTCGGGTGAGCGTGTTTGCCCAAGAACTGGGGACATCGGAGCCGGTGTCGGCGGTGAAATTGGACCGCTGGTTGGCGGGCGTGGGGAAGGCGGGTCCGGAGGCAGCGAAGGCCGAAGTGCCGCCGAAATCGATTGCGACCAAACCGGCGTTGGCGGTGGCGCCGGTGCCGATGGCGACGGTGAAGACGCCGGACAAGAAGAGCGCGCCGCTGAAAAACTTCGGCGCTCTGGACAAATTGATCCAGCGGTAACTCAGCGGCGGCAGCGGCGGTCAGCGCTTCGCGGTGTGGCGGGGTTCGACGGCGGCGAGGGTGCGGTCGAGGGCGCGGCGGAGGGTCCAGGCGCGTTCGACGGGATCGGGGTTTTTGGCCGACTCGGCGAGCGCGGTGCGGAGAATTTGGTTCGCGGCGGCCGGGAGTTGGGCGAAGGCGATCAAGGACTCGGCGGTCACTTCGTAGACGGCGGCGCAAGCGGCGGGTTGGCCGTCGTTGAAGAGCGGAACGCCGCGTTCGATGGCGAGGGCGATCAGGCGGGCGGGCGATCCGCCGACCATGGGCGCGGCGGCGACGGCTTTTTTCTCGGGGAGGAGAACGGTGTCGATGACGTGGATCACGCCGTTGCTTGTGTTGATATCGGCGGCGGTGAGTTTGGCGCCGTTGACGCGGACGGAACCGTCTTTGAAGGCGATGGTGACCGTTTCGTCGGAGAGGGTTTTCGCGCTGCCTTTTTCAAGGGCGGCAGAAAGAGGAACGCGGGCGGCGACGACGTGGAGTTTGAGGATCGCGACGAGCTGGGCTTTGTTCTCGGGTTGAAGGAGCGACTCAAGCGTGCCTTTGGGCAATTTGGCGAAGGCGGCGTCGGTGGGTGCGAAGACGGTGAACGGTCCCGCGCCCTTGAGCGCGCCGACGAGATCGGCGGCGGTGAGGGCGGCGGCGAGGGTCTTGAAAGAACCGGCGGCGACGGCGGTATCGACGATATCGGCTTTGGCGGCATTGGACGGGGCGGCAATAGTGACGAATGGTGCGAGAGCTACGAGAAGGGCTACGGCGAGGAGTTTGGAAGGGAGTGAACGATTCTTCATGGGATAGGTGAGTTGGCTGAGTTGATGTTTTGAACTCCCCCGCGGCCGTCGGGAGCTTTCGGGGAGATACTATGTTTGGAGCGATGCGATGGATGCATGGCTCAGCAGAATAAGCATTGTCCGAGGAACGGCTCGGCCTAGGCTGCGGGTGACCCCCTCAGTTACCCTATGAATACTCCGCTATCCGCGCTCCTTGAGCGCAAAGGTCCCGCGCTGCACACAGTCGCGTCGTCTCTCACCATCGCCGAAACGGTCGCGGAAATGAACCGGCACCGCATCGGCTGCATCCTCGTCGTCGAGGGCGAAAAACTCGTCGGAATTTTCACCGAGCGCGATGTCCTGCGCCGGGTCGTCGGCGAGGGCGTCGATCCGAAAACGAAACGTGTCGCCGACGTCATGTCGGCCAACGTGATGACCGTTTCCCCCGATGCGACGGTGGAGGAGACGATGGTGATGTTTGCCGAGCGACGTTGCCGGCATCTGCCGGTGCTCAGCGACGGGCGGCTGCGCGGGTTGATCTCGATCGGCGATATCTCGCGCTGGATGGCGGACGCCCACCGCAACGAAGCCGAGCACCTGAAGAGCTACATCGCGGGCGGGCTGTCCGCGTAGGGTCGGCCGAGGCGCACGCGCGGTTTGACGCCCGCGTGCCGCCCCGCAGGATTTGGGCATGTTGAAAACTATCCTTTCTTGCGGAGTGGCGATGGCGATGGCGGTGACGGCGGTGGCCAAGGTGACGACCAAGCCGGTCGCCTATGAACACGGCGGTGTGAAGCTGGAGGGCTATCTCGTGTATGATGAGACGAAGGTCTCGGTCGCGAAACCCGGCGCGGGCGTTTTGGTGGTGCCGGAGTGGTGGGGATTGAACGATTACGCGAAAGGCCGCGCGGTGCAGCTGGCCGAGCTCGGCTATGTGGCGTTCGCGGTCGATATGTATGGCGCGGGTGTGATCACGAGTGACGTGAAGCGAGCGGGCGAACTCGCGGGGCAATTTTACGGCAAGCCGTTGATGGCGGAGCGGGCGCGGGCGGGTCTCGATCAATTGCTCGCGACCAAGCTGGTCGATCCGGCGCGGGTGGCGTCGATCGGTTTTTGCTTCGGCGGAGCGGTGAGTCAGGCGCTGGCCTACAGCGGAGCACCGCTCGCCGGGATCGTGAGTTTCCACGGCTCGCTCATTCCGGCGTCGGCCGAAGCGGCGGCGGCGAACCGGGCGAAGTTTCTGATCTGCCACGGCGCGGTGGATCCGTTCATCAAGCCGGAGGAGCTGGCCGCGTTTACGAAGTCGATGGATGCCGGCAACTTTGACTACCAGTTCATCAGCTATGCGGGGGCGATTCACGCGTTCACAAATCCGAAGGCGGACGAAGTCGCGAAGGCGACGGGATTGGTGGGCGGAATCGGCTACAACGCGGCGGCCGACGCGCGCTCATGGGCGCACATGCGGACGTTTTTTGCGGAGATCTTGGCCGTTAAGAAATGAGACGCCCGCCGCCGTCCGGCCGGAAGGGGCGGTTGATTTTGGCGGTTTGCGTGATGGGCATCGGCTTGACCGGCTGTCTGGCGACGAAGGTGGTGACGGCGCCGATCAAGTTGGCGGCGACGACGGTGGTCGTGGCCGGGGAGACGGCGGGCGCGGTGGTGAAGACTACGGGCAAAGTCGCGGCGGGGGCGGTGCGGGCGTCGGGGACGGTCGCCGACGGCGGGATCGCGGCGGCGGCGAAGCTGGCGCGGGCGGGCATGGTGACGTTTGTCGACGTGGCGACCGGGGCGGTCGTGCGGGTGCCTTGGACGCAGGGGCTGACATTGGCGGGCGGCGCGGAGGCGGCAAAGGTGCGCCTGGCGGCGCAGGCGGTGCAAGTGATCCGGGCCGGGCAGCTCGCGTATCAGACGACGCAGCCGAAAGTCGCGTTGCCGCTCGCGGCGGGCGACGTGGTGCGGGTCGGCCTGAAGGGTTAGCACGCAGAATTTTCGGGCGGCTTGCCACGGTGGGTTGAATGCGCTTTTTCGCGCGCATGAATCTCGTTGATGCCCGGGTTTTGGTCCAAGCCGCGATCGAGCGGATGCGTGTCGCCTATGGCGCCATCGTCTTTGACGAGTGGGCGTTGCTCGCGACGACCGCGAAGCACGGCGGAGTGCTGGCCTATGGCGGGCCGCGGATCGAAAGTTTCCGGCAGCGCTTCGCGACGGATGTGGAGCTGCTGCGGAGCGCGGCGGCCGGGCAATCGTTGGCCGTGGGAGATTTTCTCTTCGCGCTTGAGGCGGCGGGGCCGCGCTACGACGTGCTGCTGCGGGTGGGCGCGGGGAGTTTTCTGGTGTGCAATCATACGCAGAAAACGATGCTGGAGATCCGGGCCGAGCCGACGTGGCTGCGCGCGCAAACGGCGTTCGTCGAACTGGCCGAGAGGTTTAGGACCGATCCGTTGGTGTTGGAAGCAGCCGCGGATGCCTGAGGGAAAGCGCTACGCGAACAGCCCGGTGCCGAGGAACCACGCGTAGGCGGCGAGCAGCGGCCAGCCGGCCCAGCGGGGCAGGCCACCATGGAAGGCGAGGGCGGTGGCGTGGACGGTGATGGCCCCGACCAGAATGCCGAGGCCGAGCGAAAAGGTGGGTGGAACCGGCAACGGTTGCACGAGTGCGCCGAGGCCGAGGCAGAGCGGAATGCAGATGTGGCCGTCGCCGATTTGGGAGGCATAGACGATGTCGGCGCGGCGACGGGCGGCGTAGAAAAAGGCGAGCAAGGCGTTGGGCAACACCATCAGCAGACCGCTGAGCCAGCCGAGCGACTGCGCGCCAAAGGGCAGGTCCTTTTGGGCGGAGAGCCAGGCGACGATCCAATCGAGGCTCACGTAGACGACATAGGCGCCGGCGAGCAGCACGGCGACATCGAGATAAAAGAGCGGGCTGAAGGCGCGGCGCTGGGTGACGTTGTTCTTCAGAACATCGAAGACCTGAAAGGCCTGCCAAAAGAGAAACAGACCGACGAGGACGAGACCGTCGCGGGCCTCGAGCCGGCCGTCCTCGGCGAGAATCCAAGTGACGCCGGCGAAAAACAGGCCGGCCGTGAGCGAAAGCAGGAGTGAGAGCCGGTTGAGGCTGCGGGCGGTATCGGCGGCCGCGGCGCGGTCGGGACCGGAGGACTTGCGGCGGGCGGATTTCTTGGCGGAGCCGGAGAGGAGCGTGAGACCGAAGCAGAGGGCGGGCAGACCGAGGAGAACGGTGAGGTTGGTGACGTTGTTGACGAGGCAGTTGGTGAGAATGGCCGACGGGGATTCACCGCGGGAGGCGACGATGGCGACGAAGAGAAGATTCCCGAGGCCCGAACAGTAGGGCATGATGAGGGTGCCGACGGCGGTGCCCTCGAGCCCATGACGGAGCAGCGCCTCGAAGCGCCAGATCATCAGGAGCGAGGCGGCGAGGAACAGAGCGAGGTAGGTCCACGGGCCGGCGAGGCCGAGAGTCTCGATGGATTCGGCGAGGGGATTCACGCGCGGGCGGCGACCCAACCGAGGGTATAGCGGCCCTGGCGGCGGCGCAGGCGGAGCGGCGCACCGAAGGTGGTGGCGAGCCGGGCGGTCGTGAGCGTGGAAGCGCGGGGGCCGGCGGCGACCACGCGGCCGGCACGGAGCAAGAGCGCGTGCGAGAAGCAGGGCAGGATTTCTTCGACGTGGTGGGTGACCATGACGAGGGCGGGACAGTTTTTCCGGACGGAGAGTTTTTGCAGAAAGCGGAGAAATTCCTCGCGGGTCACGGGATCGAGGCCGGCGCAAGGCTCGTCGAGGATGAGCAGACGCGGGCGAGCCATGAGGGCGCGAGCGATGAGAATGCGCTGGCGCTCGCCTTGGGAGAGAAACTGCCACTCGCGATTGATGAGACGGGTGGCCCCGAGCAGGCGGAGAAATTTTTTCGCGGCGGTGAGGTCGGCGCGGGTCGGCGTCAGCCAGAGATCGAGTTGGGCGTAGCGGCCGCTGACGACGGTTTCGATCGCGGGCTCGGCGGCGGGCACGCTGGCTTGGAGCGCGCTGGTGACGATGCCGAGTTTGAGGCGGAGTTCGCGCCAGTCGGTCTCGCCGTAGCGTTGGCCGAGAAGGGCGATGTCGCCGGCGGTGGGCGAGAGGTAACCGAGGAGGGTTTTGAGCAGGGTGGTTTTGCCGCAGCCGTTGGCGCCGAGGATCGTCCAGTGTTCGCCCCGGCGCACGCGCCAGTCGAGGCCGTGGAGGATGACGGTGTCGCCGCGCGTCACGCGGAGGCCGGAAACGTCGAGAATCAGAGACATGGAAGGGGAGCATGGAATTTCGCGAGGGACGGCGTCAATGGCCGGCGCGGAGCCGGGAGTTGCACGGCGCGGGGTGACGGCTCACGTTGGCCGGATGCGAAACATTATCCGGTTGTTTTTTGGCCTGCTCGTGATGGCCGTGGCGGCGGCGCAAGCGCGGCCCTTTATGGTGATGGTTTACAACGTGGAGAACCTCCACGACGCGGACGGCGTGGCGACCTTTGAGGACTATCAGCCGGCGCGTTATTCAAAGACCCATGTGCTGACGAAGTTGAACAACATCGCGAAAGTCTTGGCGCAATTCGAGGGCGGGCTCGGACCCGATGTGATCCTGTTTCAGGAATTGGAGGCGGATTTTACGCCCGGCAAAGCGGCGCCGAACTATACGGAAATTCTGGCGCGCTATGCGGGGGTGAAGATCGACGCGATGCTCGGGGAGAAGTTTAGCGCTGAAATCGCCGACCTGCCGTCGGAGGCGCTCCTGTTGAAGGTCCTGGCCGACCGGGGGATGACGGGTTATTTTGTCGAAGTGCCGGCGGTAGTTTCGCCGAAGGATGCGCCCGAGCGAAAACTGGAGCAGAAGTGCGTCGTGTTTACGCGGTTTCCCGTCAAGCACGCGCGGGCCTATGCGACGACCAACGCCCGCGCGGTGCAGGAAGTGCTCATCGAGGTGGACGGTGCTCCGCTCTATCTTTTCAACAATCACTGGAAGTCGGGCGCGAGCGATCCGGCGACGGAAAAAGACCGGATCGAGAACGCGCGCACGCTGCGGACGCGACTGACGGAGATTCTCAAACACGACCCGAATGCCGATGTTATCGTGGGTGGGGATCTCAACTCCCAATACAATCACAGCCGACGTTACGCGAAGACGATGAAGGAGACCGGCATCAACGACGTGCTTGGCTCGCAAGGCAACGAACTCGCGGTGCGCGGGACGACGCGCGATCTCTACAATCTCTGGTATGAGTTGCCGGCGGAGCAACGCGGGAGCGACACGTTCCGCGGGGAGTGGGGCACGTTGATGCACCTGATCGTCAGCCGCGGACTCTACGATTTCCGCGGGGTGCAATATGCGGACAATTCGTTTGCGGTGGCGAAAACCGCCGGGATGAACGCCGATGCGAAAGGCTTGCCGGTGCGCTGGTCGGGCGACGGCGCGACCGGCTCCGGGTTCTCCGATCATTTTCCGATCTACGCGCGATTCGTGACCGTGCCGGACGGCCGGGCGGACAAGTATCTGCCGCTGAAGAACGCCTCGACGGAGCCGGCGACGGTGGCGGTGGTGAAGATCGATTATGCCGGAATCGACGTGGAAAAAATCGCGCTCAAGGCGGCGCAGATTCCGGCGGACCAGAGCATCCGGTCCGACGCGTTCAAGGGAAAACTCTTCCGCGTGGAAGGCAAAGTGGGGAAGGCGAAGCGTCTCAGTGTCGAGTTCATGGGTGAGACCTACGATGTTTACAGTCACGATCCCGCGCTTTTGGCCAAACTCCGGGACGACCACAAAGCCGGCGACACGCTGCGGTTTTACGGCGAGCTCGGAACCTTTCGGGAGCGTTGGCAGTTTGTCGTCCAAGACCCGAGCTGGGTGAAATGAGCGCCCTGACCGTCTACACCTATTCGAACTGCGACAGCTGCCGGCGCGCGGTAAAGTGGCTGCGCGGCCGCGGGCTGGACTTTGTCGAGAAGCCGATCCGCGAGACGCCGCCGAGCGTGGCCGAGTTGAAGCGAATGCTCGCGGCCCAGGGCGGTGAGATGCGGAAACTTTTCAACACCTCGGGCCTCGACTATCGGGCGCAAGGCTTGGGCGAGAAGTTGCCGTCGATGACGGAGGCGGCCGCGCTGGCGTTGCTCGCGGGCAACGGGAATTTGGTGAAGCGGCCCTTTTTGCTCGGAGCCGACGGTTTGGGTCTGGTGGGTTTTAACGAAGCCGTCTGGGCGACACGACTGGAGTGCAAATGAACGCAGAGAATCCGGCGGTGATCGAATTGCGGCTGCGGGAGATCGCGCAGTTGTTCAATTCGTTGGATCCGTCGCCGTTTTTGGAGCGCGATCTCGATGCCAAGGCGGAGGAGTTTATCGAGAGCTGGGCGGCGGAGATTCCGAAGCACCGCGAACTCGCGCTGGTGATTCA
>CALSBN010000021.1:0-38226 GCA_943373185.1 Opitutus sp. GAS368
CGCCGACCGCGCACAACCCGGCGATCTCACCTTTGCGGAGAACGAGAGCTACTTCGCCACCGCCGACGCCAGCGCGGCGTCGGCGATTTTGGTTTCAGGGCCGTTCACTTCGGCAACCAAAGTCATCATCCGCGTGGCCGACGCCCGCATCGCGACCGCGCAGGTGCTCCCGCTGTTTTTTCCACCCGCGACGTTTGCTCCCGGCATCCATCCGACGGCAACGGTCGCGGCCTCGGCGCAGATCGATCCCACCGCACATATCGGCCCGGGCTGTGTGATTGGGGAACGCGTGCAGATCGGCGCCCGCTCCGCCTTGCTCGGCGGCAACCACGTCGCGCACAACAGCCGGCTTGGCGACGATGTCCGGCTGTTTCCCAATGTCGTCATCTATTCTTACACCCAGATCGGCCATCGCACCGCGATCCATGCCGGCACGGTGATCGGCTCCGATGGCTACGGCTACGTTTTCGACCAAGGCCGGCACGTCAAAATTCTCCAGGTAGGCAACGTCGTCATCGGCGACGACGTCGAGATCGGCTCCAACACGTCCATCGACCGTGCGGCACTCGGGTCGACGGTGGTCGGTAGCGGCACCAAAATCGACAACCTCGTGCACGTCGCGCACAACGTCGTTTTTGGAAAACACTGTCTGATCCTCGGCCAATGCGGTTTCGCCGGCAGCACGGTGTTCGGCGATTACTGCGTGATCGCCTCGCAATCGGGCGTGGGCGGACACCTCAAAATCGGGCGCCAATCCATCATCGGCGCGAAATCCGGGGTGATGCGCGACGTGGCGGAGAAAGAAACGGTGCTTGGTTATCCCGCAGTGCCCGACAAACAGGCCAAGCGCCAGTGGATCGGAATACAGCGATTGCCCGAGTTGACCTTGAAGGTGCGCGAGTTGGAAAAACAACTCGCGGCCCTGACCACGAAGACCGGGGAAGAATAGAGCCGGCGGAAACAACTCCGCCGGGTGAACGAGGGCGCGGCTTGACCGCGCCCCTCCCGATTACGGCGCGGAGTAAATCTCGGCGAGGGCTTCGCCGGCGGTGCCGGTGGTGCTGACCTCCAGCGTGTAAGCTCCGGGCGAGAACGAATGAATCAGCGCCGCGTCCTTGCTGCCGGCGTCGAGGGCAAACGGCGCGAGCGCCGCAAGGTCGGCACCGCTCCAGTCGTCGTTGGAAGCGATGAGCGCACCGGCGGAATTGTAGACCTTGATCACGGGATCACCGAGTGCGCCCGCGAGACCGAATTTGGACAGACCCGGTCCGACGCCACGGAGCAGGAGACGTTGCACCGTGCCCGCCTCACCCGTGACGACGAAACCACCGATCAGCGGACGGCCCACCGCAACCGGTGCACGCGCCGCGAGATTGATGAGGGTCGCGGTGGCCACGGATTCGGCGGTGTAAATCTCGGTGAGGACCGAGCCGCCGCGGGCAGCATCGTCGCCGACCTGCACGGAGTAGTTGCCGGGTGCGAGCGAGACCACGACGGCCGCATCAACGCTGCCGGCGGTATACGCGAACGCGCCGAGGCGGGCGGCCGTGGCCGCGACTTCGGAATTGTTGGCCCAACCCGCATTCTCCAACACGACTGCGCCGGCGGCGTTGAAGAGGCGCAGGCGGGGGCGGGCGATGCCATCGGTGACGCCAAACGCCGCGAGCGCAGGACCGGAAGCCCGGATGAGCACCGACTTGTCGCCCGGGCCGGAGACAGAGAACCCGCTGGTCGTGAGGCCGGAGCCGGCGATGGTCGCGCGGGAGGCGAGATTGTAGAGGATCGCGGGGCCGAAGGAGGTGCTCCCCGGAGGCGAGATCGTGATGCTGAGCGCGCGGGCGACGGTGCCGCCGGCGTTGGTCGCGGTGACCGTGACCCCGTAAGTGCCAGCGGTCGTCGCGATGCCGGAAATCACCCCGGTGTCGGAGTTCAGCACGAGACCGGGCGGCAATCCCTCGGCCGCGTAAGCGGCCGTCGCGCCCGTGCCCGTAGCGAGGACGAACTGATTGCCGCTCGTGGTGCCGACGGAATTGGCGGAGTTGAACGCGGGAACGACGGAGAAATTAAACGTCTGAACGGCGCGAAGGAGACCGGCCGTCACGCCCGAGGCGCGGATGTAAAAGGTGTCCGTCGCGGGAAGATTCAGGCCCGTGAGCTGCCAATTGGCCGTGGTGCCCACGCGGGTGGCGTTGCCGATCGCGGTCCAATTCGCTGAGTCGGTCGAGAACTCGAAGCGAACGGCCGAAACGTCGGGACTGCCGCCGCCGCGATTCCAAGTGACCGAAGTGCGGTTGGCCGCGGCGACGATCGCCTGCGTCGCCGGGGTGGTGGCGGCGAGACGGGCCAAGTTCACGCGGGACTGGCCGCCGGCGGTGCTGAACGTGCCGCCCAGCACCGGAGCGCCGTCGCCTTGGAGAATCGCGGCAAAAACGGTGCCGTTGGTGGCGGGATTAAACGCGGCATCGAGCGAGCCGTCGGCATTAAGGCGGGCAACGTTGGCGCGGGGGACACCGGCAACGGTGGTGAAGGTGCCGCCGAGGGTGATCTTGCCGTCGGCGGAAAGCGCGAGGCTGCGCACTTCACCGTTGCCGACCGAGGTCGTAAACGCGGTGTCGACCGAGCCGTCGGCGTTGAGCCGGGCGAGGCGGTTCCGAGCGGTTCCGCTGACGGCGGTGAAGCTGCCCGCGATGAGAATCTTGCCGTCGGGCAACAATCGGAGGGCAAAGACCGAACCGTTGGTCGCCGCCGCAAAGGCGGAGTCGATCGCGCCGGCCGCAGTGAGACGGGCGACGTTGGCGCGGGCCGTGCCGGCGACGTTGGCAAACGTGCCGCCGAGCAAAATGCGGCCATCGGCCTGCACCGAAAGCGTCGAGACGAGACCGTCGACGCCGGGGTTGAACGTGGTGTCGATCACACCGGCGAGCGTCAGGCGGGCGAGGCGGGCGCGGGGCAGACCGGCGATGCTCGTAAAGTTACCGCCGACGATCAGGCGGGTATCCGCCTGTTGCGCGAGGGCCGCGACGAGGCCGTTGGGATTGGGCGTGAAGAATGGAGAGGCGTTGCCGTCGCCGTCGAGGAACGCGAGGTTGGCGTTTTGGGAGCCACCGATGGTGGCAAAGTTCCCGCCGACAAGAAGGCTGCCGTCGCCTTGGATCCCGTTGAAGAGACCACCGGCGAGAATGCTGCCGTCGGCGAGGGCCTGAACCGCAAAAACGGAACCGGTTGGGCCGGGGTTAAAGCCGGGGTTGAGCACGCCGTCGCTGTTGATGAGGGCGAGACGGGTGCGGGTCGTGGCGAAAGCCGCACCGTTGGGTTGGAAGGAAGTGAAATCGCCACCGGCGAGGATCGTGCCGTCGGCAAACGCGGCGAGGGCGTTAACGGCGCCGTTGGCCGTGGGGTTGAAGTCGAGATCGATCGTGCCGTCGATATTCAAACGGGCGATACCCGATCGGGCATAGGTCGCCTCTTCATTGGGTCGGACACCATTGAAAGCGCCGCCAATGATGGCCTTGCCGTCGGCCGGCTGGATGGTGATGGCATTGACCGCGGCGTTGGGGCCGGGGTTGTAACTGTCGACGGTGCCGTCGGCATTGAGACGGGCCATATTGCTGCGATTCACCGCGGTGCCGGTCGCGCCGGGCTGCAGACTGGTGAATGAGCCGCCGACCAGCAGCTTGCCGTCACTCTGGAAGAACAGCGCGTTCACCGCCGCGTTGGCGGTGGGGTTGTAGGGCGTATCGATCGTGCCGTCGGTGTTGAGCCGGGCAATGTAGTTGCGGCCCACCGCCGTGCCGGTCGCGCCGGGCTGGAGGGTCGTAAAGTCACCGCCGAGGACGAGCTTGCCGTCGGTCTGGAGGGCGAGGGCGCGGACGTTGGCGCTGGCGGTGGGGTTGTAAGCGGTGTCGAGGGAACCGTCGGCATTAAGACGGGCGATGCGGCCGCGGGCGGTCGAATTCACCTGGTCAAACGAGCCGGCGAGGATGAGCTTGCCGTCGGATTGGAGGGCGAGCGCGAACACGCTGCCGTTGATCAGCGGTTTGTAGCTTGAATCGAATTCTCCATCGGGCGTGAGCCGGGCCAGATTCGAGTTCGTGAGGCCGGTTTGGTTCGTGAAAGCTCCGGCGATGATGATTTTGCCGTCCGGTTGGACGAGCACGGCCCGGATCTCGCCGATAAGTTGGCGAACCCCGAAATGGTTGAAACTGGCGCGGAGGGCGCTGTTGCGCTCGAACCAGCCGAAGTTCGCGGTCTGCACCGCGGCGTTGCCGCGCGCGGGCTGCACAATGACCGCGGAAACAGGACCGTCGGGGTTGGGGTTAAAATTGTTATCGGCCGCCCCGCCGAGGGTGAAGCGGGCGAGGTTACGGCTCGTGGCCCCGGCAAAATTGGTGAACGAGCCGCCAACGAGCAGCCGGGAATCGGGCTGAACCGCCAAGGTCGTGATTTGACCGGTGGCGGGAGTCGCGGCGGGGTCGAAGGCGCCGTCAACGGTGCCGTTGGCGTTGAGCCGGACGATGCGGTTGGGCGCGAGCACAAGGCCTTGGCCCGCCGGGGTGAGAGCGTTGAAACCGCCGCTCACGATCATCTGACCGCTGGCCAGAACGGTGATGGCGTTGACTTGGCCGCCACCGTTGGGATTGAACGCCGTATCGACAGAGCCGTCGGTGTTGAGACGGGCGATCCGGTTGATGTTCACGTTCTTCGTGAGGTCGTCCTGGTTGCGGAAGAAACTGAAAAGACCACCGGCAACAATCTTGCCGTCGGACTGAAGCGCGAGGGTGTTGATCTGGTCGCTGGCGCGGGGGTCATACGCCGTATCAAGGGTGCCGTCGGCGTTGAAGCGCGCGATGAAGTAGCGGACGGTGAGGCTCGTGGCGCCTTTCGGAGCGACCGTGTTGAACGCGCCCGCGACGACGATCTTCCCGTCACTCTGCACCACTTGGGTGAGGACGTTGCCGTTGATCCCGGTGTCCCACGAGGTGTCGACCGTGCCGTCGGAATTCAGGCGCGCAGAATACGCGCGGCCAGTGGACGCGGTGCCAGCGTTGGGCGTGAAGAACGTGAAATTGCCGCCGATGAGGATCTTGCCGTCGCTTAGCACGGTGATTACGGTGGGCGAGGAGTTGGCGCCGGGGTCGAAACTGTCGAGCGTGCCGTTGGGATTGAGGCGGGCGATAAAGCCGCGGTTGGTGGTAGCCGAGGTGCCGTTGGGCTGGAGCGCGGTAAAGGCTCCGCCGACCACGATCTTTTGGTCGGCGCTTTGGAGCGCGAGCGCCGTGACTTGCGCGTTGGGCGCGGGGTCAAACGCGGTATCAACCGAGCCATCGCTGTTGAGCCGGGCGAGGTAACGACGGGGAATGCCGCTGATGTTCGTAAACGCGCCGCCGATGACGATCTGGCCGTTGGCTTGCACGACGATCGCCGAGACGATGTCGTTGGCGACCGGAGCAAACGCGGTGTCGACCGTGCCGTTGGCGTTGAGGCGAGCGAGGAAGTTGCGGGTCACTCCGCCAAGAATCGTGAAATTGCCGCCGACGATCACTTTGCCGTCGGACTGCACCGCTTGGACGACGATGCGGCCATTGGAGGTCGGATCGAGGGTGGTGTCGACCGAGCCGTCGGCATTGAGGCGGGCGAGGTAGTTCCGATTGACCGGGGCGATCGTCGCGCCGGCGCGGTATTGGGTAAAATAACCGCCGGCGATGACCTTGCCGTCGGCTTGGAGCGCGAGGGTCTGGACCGCGCCGTTACCCGAACTGTTGAACGTCACGTCGAGGCTGCCGTCGACCAAGAGACGTGCCAGATAAGGCCGGCTGGTGGACCCAGCGTCGTTGTTGGGACGCAGACTGGTGAAAGCGCCGCCGACCAGCAACGTGCCGTCGGGCTGGAGGAGGAGCGCATTGACGTCGGCGTTGGGGTTGGGATTCCACGCGGTGTCGAGAGAGCCGTCGGCGTTGAGCCGGGCGAGACGGCTGCGGGTCGTCGTGGCGGTTGAGCCGCTGGGGACGATGGCGTTGAAGGAGCCGCCGAGGATGATCTTGCCGTCGGTCTGCACGGCGATGGCGGTGACGGCGTTGTCGGGCTTGGCGTCGAACTCGGAATCGGGCGTGCCGTTCGGATTCAGCCGGGCAAAACGCGTGCGGGTGGTGGTGACGCCGTTTTCAGGGCTCAGCGAGGTGAACGAACCGCCGACCAAGATTTTGTTGCCGTCGCCGTAGAGCGCGAGGCTGAGGACGGCGGCGTTGGGGTTGGGGTTGAAGGAGGTGTCGAGCGAGCCGTTGGCGTTAAGACGGGCGAGGTAATTGCGGGCCACGCCACCGACCGAGCGGAACGTGCCACCGATGACGATCCGTCCGTCGGCTTGAACGACGATCGATGTCACTTGCGGAACACCGGCACCGCCGACATCGGGGTTAAACGTGAGGTCGACCCGGCCGTCGGGAAGTATGCGCGCGAGGCGATTGCGCAGAGCGACGGGCGCAGGATTGGAGTTGTTGGGCTGAACCTGGGTGAAAAGCCCGCCGATCACGATACTGCCGTCGGGCTGGAGAGCGATGGCGGTGACGTGACCGTTTGGAGACGGGTTGAATTCCAAGTCGAGTGTGCCGTTGCTGTTAAAACGGGCGAAATTTACGCGATCGATACGGTCCGAGGCCCCGTTGGGGAGGACAGTGGTGAACGCTCCGCCGACGATGACCTTGCCATCGCGCTGGGTGACGGCAGCAAGCACGGGGCCGTTGAGATTGGGGTCGAAACCGTCGTTGGCGGAAGGCGTCTGGCCGACGAGCGCGGCAGCGGAGACAACCACTAGTGAACTCGTGCGGACGAGCGCGTGGACGCCGAGGCGGAGGGACGATAAGGACAACATAAGGGGAGGGACAGTGGGCGGAGAATCTCGGCGAAAGTTTAAAGCCACGCCAATATGGCAAGATGCGGACAAATGAACCTAAGGCTCACTTGCGGACACAGCCGGCCGATTGACAGGAGGGAACACTTTTTAGTCCCGGCGCTTCCGGCGCAAGTTCCGAAAATCTCCCCTCAAGCCCGGCCAATGACCGCCGGGCCGGGTCGATCCGGGCCGGATTCGAACCTGACCGGGCTTCTACCGGGCTATCCGCGGCTCAGAAGAATCCCCCGCGCTTCACGATCTCGGTGGCCGACATGCCTCCTTTTTTCCACTTCTTCGGCTGGGATTCGCCGTTTGCGATCTCCTTGGCGCGCAGCAGCACCGAAACGCAAATCGCGCGCGGAAAGACGATTACACCGTCGATGTCGGCGAAGATCAGGTCGCCGGGCTCAATGAAGACGTTGCCGATCCGAATCTGCGTCTGCCGACCGCTGATACGGAAGCGGCCGAGCATGCCGCTGGAATTGCGGTAGCGCACCCACGGCGGAAAGCCGGGTTCGAGGACCTTGTCGACGTCGCGCTGTCGGTCGCGCAGCGGTATGGTGCCGTTGGGCAGAATCTGCTGCGTGAGCATGTTTTCGCGCAGCAGGTCACTAACGGCGGCGGTGAAGATTTTCTCGTAGCGTTCGCAGATCTCGAGCTCGGGTAGTTCGAGCGGAGAATCGGGGCTCTCGACGCGCAAGGCCCTGGATTGGCCGAGGTCCGTCATGCGCTTTACCCGTTGGAAATTCACCGCGTTGCGGTCGGCTTTCGTGCTTAGATTCCGGCGAGCCGGGCGCTGTCAGCCTGCAGCCTAAAGCGCGGTTGCCGTCCCACCCTGGATCGACGTGGTAAGCGTCAGGACACGGTCAACGAGTCCCGCCGTCGCGAACGGTGGCAGAGGTGTGTCCGCCGCGCCGAGTGCAGTCCCGCCAAGCAGCGCACAAAAGAGGAGCAGCGGCGCGGCGTTTTCGTGGGGCTCAGCGCGCCGCGGTGATTCCGACCGCGGCGTTTTCCGCGATCAGCATCGGTGAATCGTAGATCGGCAGCCCGCGGAACACGGTGCCTTTTTCGGACTGCGTCCAACTCGACTTCGGCAACGCGTAAACCGTGCTCGCGCGCACATCGACGAGGACGGGGTCGGTGAACTTGCCAGCGGGCAACGTCACGTTGGCCAGCGAAACGCCGTTCGCATCGGCCGGCGGTGCGTCGCTGAACCAAAGCGCCACCACCTGCGCGCCGTGGTGCTGAACGCGTAGTCCTTCACGCGCGCCAGCGTGTCGTCGAAAATCGCGAAGACGGTCTGCGCGGCGTAGTAGGCCGGTTTCACGTAGGCGACCGTCTGGTCGGGACTTGTCGCGAGCATGCCTTTGTGGTTCATGCGCAAAATTCCATCCGCTCCGCCCTGCGCGCTTGCGGTCGTGTAGTGCATGTCGGAAAGCGTGAAGAGATTCATCGGCACGTCCTTCGCATGATGCGCGAGCAACCGCCGCAGGTCCCACTTCGCGTGGGTGGTTTCGGTGAACGAGAGTTTCGCGAGCGCGAAGTTGTCTTGGTATTTTGACGGCGCGCCGGTCTCCCCTTGTCGCAGCGGGATCGTGCGACCGTGCTTCGCGCCGATCGCGCGGAGTTTGTCCACATAACTCGTGTCGTCGGGGTTGCGGGGTTAGCTGTGAAACGTGATCGCGTCGATCAGGTCGAGTTTCCCCTTGGCCTTCATCAAGCCGAGAAAATCATCCGCGTAGTCCAATTTGTGCGCGAGCGCGAGCGCCCACACCTGGCCCTTGGGTTGCAGTTCGCGCACCATCGTCGCGGTGCGGATATAGAGGTCGACGTAGGCCGCCACGGGTGCGGAGCCGTTGTCGTTGAGATCGGGCTCGTTCCAAACTTCCCACTGGTTCACGCGGTCTTTGTAGCGCTCCACCAGTGCTCGGCACCAACTGTCCCACGCCGCGAGCGCCTCGGGTGACGAGGGAAATCCGTCACCGAGCCCCGTGCCGCCGCCGCCGGGGTAGATCGTGTTGCCGTAGTTGAATTCCAGCCACGGGCGCGTGCCTTGGGCGACAGCGTCGTTGACGATCGCATCGAGCCACTCCCACGAGTAAACGCCCTTAACCTTTTCGCACTTCGCCCAACCCGCCTGGAGGCGGACGCCCTTGGCCCCGAGCGGCCCGAGGTATTTCTTAAAATTTTCGTAGACGGTGAAGTCGCGATCAACGGTCTCGGCACCGATCGACCATGGCGACGACACGACGTCCTTGGCGGCACGCGGGGCGACTTTGCCGAGCACAGGCAGGTTGATCCCGGTAGTGGGCGTGAGTTCCTACGAAGCCGCGGAGCCGAGGGCCATGGCCAGAGCGGCGGATGTCAGGAGAAAGGGGGTGATTTTCATGAGGAAGAAGCTTCGGCTTTCGGAGCGGGCGCGCGCACGTAGAACCACCAAAGCACGGCGGCCGCCAGGGGGTAGAGCAGCCCGAGCACGGCAAAGATCGCGCTGTAGCCGAAGGCCTGGATGAGCGCGCCGATGGCGAGGTTCATCGTCGCACCCACGACGCCGACGAGGAAATTGAGCACGCCAAATGCCGTGCCGGTCATCTCGCGCGGCAGACTGTCGGCGATGAGGGCCGCGCCCAAGTTGTTCCACTGCGTGTAAATCATGTGGATGATCGCAAAAACACCGATCGCCAGCGCCCAGTTGCGCGAAAAGGGCAGCAACCACAGCGCCGCGCCGAGCAATGCGCACCCCTGCATCACGGTGGTGCGGCCCCGCGTCGCGGAATAGCCGCGCCGCACGAGCCGGTCCGACGCCATCCCGCCGAAGATTGCCAGCGCCGAACTCGCCACCGGCGGAATCCACGCATAGCGGCCGACGTCGGCGAGCGTCATACCCGCGCCTTCCTGCAGAAATCCCGGCTGCCAGTTGGTGTAGAACACGTAAACCGGCTCTGCCACGACCCGCGCGATCAAGATGCCCCAGAGCGCGCGGAAGCGAAACAACTCGCGCCACGACACCGACCGCTTCGGCGCCGGCGGCACGCCGTAGTCGGGCGGATTTTTGTCGAGCCACCACCACACCGCCGGCACGAGCAGGCCAAACGCGCCGGGAATGAAGAACGCGTAGTGCCAGTCGTGGTGAGCAGTGATCAGCGCGACGAGCGGTGGCGCGATCACAAAGCCCATCAACCCGAACGGAGTTTTGAACGAGATCGCCGTCGCCCGCCGCTCGGCCGGGAACCAGCGCGCGACCGCGACGACGGCCGCGACCGTGACGCCCGCATCGGCGAAACCGAGCACAACGCGCGCGACGAGCATTTCGGTAAAATTGGTCGCTGTGCCGCAAAGAATGGCGGCGAGCGACATCACGCCGATCGAGAGGGACGCGGTGAGCCGCGTGCCGAAGCGGTCGATGAACCGCCCCGCGAAAAGTGCTCCCAACGTGTAGGCGACGCTGAAGCCCGTCACGAGCCACGAGTAGTCGACATCGGTCCAGCCCATACGGGCCTTCAGCGTGGTCTTGAGCACCGCGAGCACCTGCCGGTCGAGGATGAAGAGAAGCAGCGCGAGAGAAACGAGCGCGACAATGCCCCAAGCACGCGCGGGGATCTTGTGCGGCGTGGTCGGGGGCGTGGACGTCATGGCGAACGGCGGGGAAGCGGACCGATCACTTTCGGGGCAAGGGGGAACCCGATGTCCCCATCGGGTTTTGAACGCGATCGCGCGCGGCGATCAGCCCGTTGGGGACAACGGGCTCCACCGCAGGTGCGGGGAGCGGGTGGATTGGGGTGCGGGGGGAAATCACAGGACGCGTTTCAATCAGGGTCCGTCGCTCGGCGCAGCGGCGGGCAAAATCACGTGCAACGTATCGCCCGATTTCTCGACGGGGAATTTCTCCAGCGACTCGTTGTCGAGCTTCACATCGATCCGCTTCAGTTTTGTCTCCGGATCGACGAGGTGTTCGCCCGTCTTGAGGTCGAATTCCCAGCCGTGCCAAGGACAGCGGAGGATACAGCCTTCGCGACCGTAGTCGTATTCGTAAACCGCCGAGGGCAGCGTCGTGCCGGAAATCCTCCCAACGCACACGGGCGCGCCGGCGTGCGGGCAGATGTTGCGGTAGGCGAAAAATTCGCCGCCGACATTGAACACGCCGAGTTGGATTTTTCCGACGGTGACGATTTTTCGTCCGCCGGGGGGAATTTCGCCGATCTTGGCGACAGGATGGGAAGCCATGGTGCTCAGGAGGCGACAGCGGGCACGGTAAGTTTGTAAAGCTCGGCGGCGTTCTTCCAAAAAATGCGTTCCTTCCATTCTCTGGTGAGCGGCGGCAGGGCCATGCGCGGGTTGTCGAAATCCCAGTGCGGATAATCGCTCGAAAAGAGGATCATGTGCGGCGCGTTGATCATCTCGAAGATCTGCTGGAGGTGCTCGGGCTTCTCCGTTTCCTCGATCGGCTGCGTCGTCACGTAGAGGTGGTTGCGGATATACTCGCTCGGGAGTTTTTTCAGCCACGGCGTCTGTGCGCGCAGGGCTTTGTAGTTTTTGTCCATGCGCCACATCAGATGCGGCAGCCACGCGATGCCGCCCTCGACTGCGACGAACTTGAGCGTGGGGAATTTTTCGAACACGCCCTCGCATACCAGCGAGTTGACGGTCGCCATGTAGTTTATCGGGAGAATATTGTGCCACTCCATGTAGCGCGTGGGCCGACCGGCCGGGGTGACGTTGGGCGCGGTGCCGGCGCCCTCGCTGCCGGGGTGGATCGCGACCGGCAGGCCCATCTCGGCGGCCGCCTCGTAGATCGGATGGAAAAAACGTTGCCCGAAGAGCCGGTTGGAACCGCTGGCCATGAGCACCTGCGACATCTGCGGATGCGCGCCCCATTTGCGGATCTCGCGCGCGGCGTAGGCCGGGTCGCTGTGGTTGATGATGATCGAGCCACGGAAGCGCGGGGAAAACGCGAGCCACGTGGCGACGAGCCACTCGTTGAGCGCGGAGGAGAGGGCGTTGCCGTAGTCGGGATCGTTGTGCAGCGAGAGCGAGAGCATGCCCGAGCCGGTGAGCACGGCATAGTCGATGCCGTAGCGGTCCATGTGGTCCTTCATCAGGAAGGCCGGGCTGCTGCCGGGACCGCCCGTGTTGTCGTCAGGGCGGGCGTCCTCGCGGAGAACACCGACGGGGGAGATGTAGCCGGCGTGGGGGATATTCATACCGCGGGCCTTCACTTCCTGACGCCAGTAGGCGGGAAGGAAGGGCAACAAGTCCTGCGGCGAGGCGAGGGCGTTGTGAACATCGGAGTCGATGAGCTTGAGCGCGGACGGGGCGGAATTCATGGCGGGACGAGGTTACTCGGGGAGCCGGGTTTTGTCGTGGGCGGAACTTGATAGAAATTGTGCAAAATTGATTACCCCGTCGGGCAAGCTGGCGGCGAGCTGCCCCATCAGGCCCATGCCCATCGGGGAAAGCACGCGGTGCGCCGAGCGTTGGAGCGGCTCGCCGCCGCGGTTCGCGGGCGCTGCCCCACCGAGCAAGCCGTCGGGCGTGAGGTGGCCGAGCAAGGCGGACCACGCGCGCGCCGCGGCCGCGTGATCGGCCTCGTCGAGCCAGCCGGCACGGGCGCCGCGCGCCAACGCCGCTGCGATCCCGGCCGAGCCGGAGGTGTCAGGCGCGGCCGTGGCGTCGTCGAGAAAGCAAGACCACAGGCCGCCGGCGCGCTGGAGCGAGCGCACGAACTTCGCCGTGGTCCGCACCTCGGCTTCGAACTCCGCCGTGTCCATGAACGCGTGCAGCGCCTCGGTCGCGCGCACGAGGCCGAGAAAATACCAGGCAACGCCGCGCGCCCAATTGCGGAACGTCCGTTGGTCGCGATCGGTGTGGCGGAGCCACAGCGCGCCGTCGTGCCACAACCGGCGTTGCCGCACCCGCAATTGCTCGGCGGCGATCCGGGCGAGGTCGCCATCGCCGCGCTGCGCCGCGAGCACCGCCATCGGATAGGCGACGGTGTAGGCGCCTTCGGCCGAGAGCGTTTCGCCGTCTTGGATCACGCCGCCTTTTGTCGTGTGCGCGCGCCAGAAATCCGTGGCGAGCCCGATCAACGGGTGCGCGGCGTCAATCTTCGCAAACACGGCAAACGGCAGCGTGGCTTCGATCGTGATGATCGTGCCGTCGGCCGCCTCGCCGCGCGGGTTTTCGTAAACGAGTTTCCCTCCCTCCGGGAGAAACGCGTCGAGGTGGGTCTGCAACGCGCGGTGAAAGCGCGGCCCGCCGGTCCGTTCCCGCAGATCATAAAGCCCGTCGAGCACACAGCCCTCCATCCAGCCGAAGGGCTGCAACGAGGCGGACGAGGCCAGCGCGCCAAAAAACGCCGCCGCCGATTCGGTCGGACGTTCGCCGGCCGGTTCATCGGGCAAAAGGTGCGGAGCCCATGCGCGCGCCTCGACCGGCAACTCCGACCCGAAAAGCCACAACGGGCGGTTTTTCTGCGGCACCGCGAGCGTCACGCCGCCACGCTGCGCGGCGGCGAACTGGGCCGCGGTGAGGCGGAGCTGGCTTGGCGTAAGCGACGGCGTCCAACGCAGCGCAATCTCGCCGAGCAGCTCGCCGCTATCGGTCACGCGCACAGTCATGATCCGATCCTCGCGATCATCCACTGCTGTCGCCAACCGGAGCCAACCGCCCTCACCCGCCGATGCTGATTCTTTCGGCCACGTGAGCGTCGCGAGCGCACCCGCGCCGAGCGCGATCACGGGCCAGCCGAACGGCGCGCGCAGCGGAGGCGGCACCGCGACCGCCGCACCCGAGCGTGCAACGGCAAAACTTTTCCTCGGCGCCATGATTACGGGCCTTTTTTCGTCTGTTCGAGCAGGTCGCGCGTGCGTTGCAAAATCGCGCCGATGTTCAGTTTCTTGCTGCCCCGATACCAACCCTCCCACTCGCCGGAAGCGTAGCTTTTCGCGAGTTCCGGAATCTGCGCAAACGCGGCTTCCGCGCTCGTGAGCGCCGCGATGCACTCCGGCATTTGCCCGAGGTCGAGCGCTTCGTGGGCGCACTCGACATGAGCGAGCCACGCGCTTGCCTGCACCATGATCGCGCTCTGGAAAACGAGGTTGTCGTTCAACAACCGCGCCTCGTCCGCCGGCAACGCCGCCGCGGCGGCGCGCGCGTGGAGCAGGACCAGTTCGAGCCCGGCCTGCTGCGCGGCGACCCGGCGGATGCGCTCGCGGCGCGTGCTCTCGGGGTGCATGTCGTTGAGCGAAGCCCAAAACGAATCGGCCGTTTCGCGCGCCGTTTCCATGTCGCGCACGGGCGCACGCACCCGCGGCCGAAGCGACTCCGGCACGGTGCCGGCACCGATCTTCCGCTCCCGGAGCTTGCCCGCCATCGCTCCGAGGCTGCGGTTGCCGGCGCTGAACATCTGGCCGTCCATCAAGAAGGGCACCTGCTGGAGATCGTGGATCTGCCAGGCGTTGAAATAAATCCGGTAGGCGTTGGCGATCTCGGTCGATTTTTTGGAAAAGCGCGCCGCGACCCACTCATCGAGAAAGCGCTCGGGATCGAAGTCCGCCATGCGCCACGTCATCTTGGCGGTCGCATCGATGCCGAGGACAAACTCCCGCACGTTGGAAACGTTGAAGATGGCGTAGGTGGAAGCCCCGTGCTTCACGGCCGCCTGCATGCACGCGAAAGTCTGGCGCGGCGAGGGCACCTGGGCGAGGTGCGGGCCGGAGCCGATCAGCGCGTGGTGGTAGTAGACACCGTAGCGGTTTTCGGGGCGGCGCGGAGTGGCGTAAAAGTCTTCCTGCCATTTCCAACCGGGCGAGTTGTCGGCGAAGATCACCATCGTTTCCGCCGGGATCGTGAGCAGGTTTTTTTGGTTCAGCACCGAGCCCTCGGCCCAGAGCGTAGTCGAGAGGTGGCGCGGTTTCGCGGGCGCGACTTCGTCGAGGATCTTCACCTGCGCGGCCATCGCCTCGGAGATGAGGCGCCCGCGGTCGGCGTCGGATTGGGGCGTCGCGGGATCGGCCATCCACATGGGGCGGTCGGCGATGCCGCGCAGACCGAGCTGCCAGATCACGTTGGGATGTTTGGCCCACTCGGCGGCGTAAGCACGCCAGACTTCGCGCACCTCGGCCGGGTGGCTGAAGTAGGAATACTTCAGATCGCGCCCGCGCTTTTTCCAGTAGTTGAAATAGGAAAACGCACTGACGCCGAGCGGCTCGACGTGGTGCTGCGAAACAAAAACACCGCGCCGGGCGCACTCCTCCACGAGCACCGCCTCCGGCGGATTCATGATGTCCACAAAACTGGCCGGGATGATGAGATTGAACCGGCTGCGCACCAAGGCCTCGGCGATGTGGCCCATGACCTCGCGCGGCACCACTTGGCCGTAATACGGGTAATCGATGTTCCGTTTGCCGCCGCTGCCTTTCCACTCGGTGAGCAAGTCCTCGTCGTTGATAAACCAGCCGCGGAATTTGAAGGACGGTTCGTCGGAGACGAGTCTCACTTCGTCCCAGGCTAGGCTCGCGCGCGGGCGCGGCGGGCGCGAGGCCCAGAAATGAAGCGGGTCCACTTCGAGATATTTTTCGATGAACGCGTAGAGACCGAACATCGTGCCGCGCTCGTCGCCGCCGGCGACGATGAGCCGGTTGCCGATAGCCTCGACCCGATAGGCTTCCCACTTGCCCACGAGATCGGCACCGAAGCCCGGCGAGATTTTTTCCAACCACGCGGCGGACTCCGAGCGGTTCAGCGAGACGAGGACGACGGCCGGGCCGGCGGTGGTGGCCGCGGGCTCGGCAACCCCGAGAGTGCGGCCGGTGATTTTCCGCACATCACCCGCAAGATCGGCGGCGGCGAGGCGCACGCATTCGGGTTCGCCGGGAGCGAGGATGACCGTGGCCGCGCCGCGCGCACCCGCGAGTTCGAAGGCGGCGCGCAAAGGAGAGACGACCGCCAGGAGAAGCGCCGCAAGAATCAGGCACGGTGATCGCCAGCCGGCAATCAGTCCGGCGAAGTAGGCTCCGTTCTTCGAGCGGCCCGTTTGGACCAGCGCGGCGGACGAGGTGCGGCGGAACGCTGGGAGAGGGGTCTTTACTGCGGAGACTTTAGGTGGGCGCATGACGATGTTTAGAACGAGAGGCGGGCGGTGAAGGTAAATTTACGGCCCTCGGCGACCGACCAGACTGGGATGGAGCCGTCGGGGTTGATCACGGCGGGGACGAGTTCATCCGTGGTGAGCAAGTTGCGCACGTTGAGCTGCAACTTGAGGCCGTATTTTCCATCGAGAATCTTGGTCTGATAGGAAACCCAGCCGTCGTAGCGGGTCTCGGCGGGGCCGAAGTAGGGGTTGCGCACATCGGAGATACGCACGTCGGTTGTCTGCGCGGCGGCACCCGGCGGGACCGGCGTGAGATCGGCACGGAAGTTGGCGAGCGGATAGCCGAGGGCCGATTTGTCGAGCCAGCGCACGCCGGCACCGACGCCAAAGCCCTTCAGCCGCGAGCCTTGGAATTCGTAATTGCCGACAAAGTTGGCGCGCCAACGGCGAAGCTCGTGAACGGGAGCACCGTCGGCAGATTTCGCGATGTTGTAGGGATTGAGCACCACGCGCTGGAAGTTGACACCGAACATATTGATATCGGTGCGGCTGCCAATGAGGGGGATGGCGCCCTGCGAGAGTGGAATCTGGTAGGCCCAGTCCTTGCGCCACTCGGTCGCGAGCGGGGCGCCGCTGGCCGTGGGCGTGTCGAAAATCAGCTTGCGCGTGACCTCGCCGGTGTTGCTGCGGACAGATTTCTGCTCGGAGACATTCATCACGAACGATAGTCCGCGGGTCGGGCGGAACATCAGCTCGAGTTCCTTGCCCTTGGTGACGAAGTCGCTCGTGTCCTGCACCCCGGGATTGTTGGAGGCGGGCGTGCCGTTGTTGAGCCGCCAATTGAAGAGCGTGAGCAGTTCCTGCGGTGGCGCGACGTAACCAACGGGAAAGCCGTTGGGGCCGGCGGGAACCCAGCGGTTGAGCACCGCGTTGTAGGCGCTGGAATGCATGTTGACGATTTGCGACGCGAGGCCGCCCACGGCGCCGTTGAAACTGCCGGTTTGGGTGGTTTCGAAAAAGTTGAGCCGGGCGCTGAGCTTGCCGTTGAACACCTCGAAGTAGAGGCCCGTCTCCTTGGTGATACCGGCGGGCGGCGCGATCGCGGCGCCGAAGGCATTGACGGTGCGGCCCGAAGGCGGGCTGAAGTTCTCCGATTCACCATAATAAGCATTGAGCGAAGAGACGCCAGGCAGGCGGCGGAGCCACTCGCGCGGCGTCTTGGCGACGGCGCTCCAAGCAAACAGGGTCTCCTCAAAGAGCTGGGGAGTGATCGTTGAGTTCTCGAGCGTGAAGGACGGATCATCCACGAGCGCGTAACCCTCGCCGTTGGTGATGACCGGGGCGTTGATACCGCGGATGGCCGACTTCTCTCTGCGCCAGCCGACCGTCGTGACGACCGAATCGGCGAGCCAGTTGCTTTGCAGGGAGAAGGCTTGCGAATCGAGTCGACGTCGATTGAGACCGGCCGAGCTGGCGGTGTTGGAAACGCGGTCGTCTTCACGGCGAAGATTGATCGGCGTGTAGAACGGATTGTAGATGGCCTGCTGGGCAACGGCGGCCGACGGCGCGGGCGTGCGCGTGAGAACCACGCCTTTGCCGTTCACCTCCTGATGGAAGTTCATGAGGTCTTGGCGGAGGCCGGAGATGTTTGCTCCCGCCGGCGAGTTGGCATTGGCGAGCGAAGGGCCGAGGTAAACCCAGACGACGGGCTGCTTGCTCTGCGCGGCGAGGCGGCTCTGGTTGTTGCCGTTGACCCAGAAGTCGGGCGTGTAGAAGAGCCGTCCGCCGGAGTGGTTGCGGGTGGTGAGTTCCTCACGCTGAGCGAGCAAAGAGAAGACGTGTTTGCCGAGAGCCTTGCCGAGGCGGCCGGAGATTTTTTCCGAAAGATCAAGTTCGTAGAAAAGTTTTGCACGGGAGGTCTCGATCTTTTGGTCGCTGTAGTTGGCGGTGCCGGCGGTGGAGATGAAGGGGCGGCCGTAGTTCGGATTGGTTTCACCGGTCCACATCCGGGTGTTCACGTCGATCGAGATGTAAGGCGAGGACTCGCTCAGGAGACTCTGCTGGCTCTCGGTCCAGCGCTGGCGATTGACCGCGAATTCGAAGCCGAGCGTGCGGTTGAGCAGAAGTTGCTGCAACGAGGCGTCGATCGCCTCGAGGCGCGACTGCTGCACGGAGTTAGGCCCGACGAGGAGGTTGTCGAAGTAGTTAAAGACCGAGGGATCGGAAATATTTTCGGCGGTGTAAAACGCCTGGTCCGCAAAACCGTAGTCGAGTCGGACGCGGCTCATCTCGCGGGAGTAGGCGTGCTGCGCCGTGCTGGTGACGCCGGACCACGGGAAGAAAACGTTGTTGGAGACCATCGCGCGACCGAGCACGGGTTGTCCGCCGGGAGCGGTGCCGATGGTGTCGCGCGGCGCGGTGGCCTCGGGACCGGCAAAGAAAAAGGTGGGAGAGCGGTTCACGTTCTCGACCGTGCCGATCGTGGCCGTGCGAAGCGCGGCGTTAAAGAGGCCGGGATTGATGCCGGGATCGTAACTCACCTTACCGCGGGCACCGAGGGCCTTGAGATTTTCGGGGAGCGTCGAATCAAACCAGGAGGAAAGCCGGTCGGAAGGGGGAAGGACGCGGGGGTTGTTGGCGTTGATGCGGCCGCTTTCGAAGGACGCACGGATCACGGTCGAATCGAGGATGCCCCGATTGCGGAGCGGGGCGATGTCCCAGGTGGCGGCGACATGCCGACGCTGGGTATCCGTGTAGGCGTAAGCCTGTTGGTATTTCTCCTCGTCCTTCACGCCGGCGACGCGCACGGCAAAGTTGCCCCGGCTGGGCGCGATGTTGGCATCAAGCGTCGCACGCCAACTGCCGTAGCTCCCGGCGGACATTTCGATTTCCCCACCCGTGCGGTTTGGTTCGGCGGCTATGGTGGACGTGTTGATGATGCCGGCAGGGCTGCCGACGCCAAACAGGAGCGCGTTGGCGCCGCGATTGATTTCGACGCGGTCGGTGTTGTAGCCCTCCATCGGGATAATCGAGCGATAGAAATTACGGGCCTGCGTCGCATCGGCGAGGCCGCGCACCCGCGTGCTGGTCGGACCGTTGCCGAGCGCGGGCTCGCCGGCGACACCACCACCGGAGGGGCCGACACCGGAGAGATTTCCACCGAAACCACGGACTTCCATGTTGGCCTGATACACGAGCACGTCGGACAAGTTCTTCGAGCCTGTGTCCCTCAGGAAGCGCGCGGTCACGACCGTGACGGTAGAGCCAAGGTCGGTCAGCTTGGTCCTGAGACCGGTGCCGGCAAGTGATTCGCTGGCCTCGTAGCCAACGTCTTTGACCGAGGTGATGGTGAACGGCGAAAGCACGAGCACCTCCTTGTCAGCGGGCGGCGCGGACTGGGCACCGGTGGGCAATGTTTGCGCAGCAAGCGGCAGCGCCACGAGCAACTGGGACAGCGGGATCAACGGGCGGAAACGGGCAATCAGGGGCGTGGATTTCATGGGTAGGGCAGGGGTTACGCCGGTGTTTGCTTGAGATTGACCCTGCGGGGAGGCAGGGTTGACCGGCGATAAGCGAAAATTAGCAGAGACAAAAAGTGCAGTCTATGGACTCGCTTGATAATCCTTTCCTTAAATTGATTAGCTCCCGGCCATGATCTTCCACTCCATCGAACGGCTCGGCGCCCCCTTCGCCAGCGTCTCCGAGCTGGGCCTCGTGATCCCGCAAGTCGGCGGGTTGCTCGTGCGCAACGCCGAGGTGAAGCTGCTGTTTTTCCTCCAGGCCGACTGCACGCAGGAAATCGAGGGGCTCGGAACATTTCCCGTAAAAACGGGGGACATCTGCGTCGTGCCGCGCATTTGCCTGCAACACTATCGCCAGATCACCGCCAAAGACTCCGCCCGCCTCCACGTGCTCAAGATCTCCCTGAGCCCGCCTCCCCTCCCCGCCCTCGGCCAGCCCGCGGCCAAGCCGTTCACCGGTGGCAACCCCGAGGCCGACCTCACGGATTTTGTGCGGCATCACTTCACCGAGATCCGCCACCTGCCCGGCGCCCAAGACGCGCGGATGCAGGAGATCATGCTCGCGATCCGCCGTGAGGCCGAGGACCACCGCGCCGGCATCCGCCACCGCGTGCGCGCTCTCTGCACCAATCTCGTCATCCACGTTGCGCGCCTCCTACACGACGCACCCGCCGCCGCCCAGACCACCGCCGCCGGCCACGGGTTCGCCGCGAACCAGGCCAAAGAGTATCTCCGGCGAAATTTCGCCAAACCGCTCACCCTCGGCGCCGTCGCCTGGCACACCAAGATGAGCGAGGAGCACCTCGCGCGCATCTTCCGCAAAGTCACCGGCCAGACCGTCTTCGACTACCTGCTCACGGTGCGGCTCGAGAACGCCAAGACTCTGCTGATCAACTCCAACAAAACGCTCACTGAAATCGCCGCCGAGACCGGCTTCAGCTCGCTGTCTCTTTTCAGCCGCAATTTCGGCAAAGCCATCGGCCAAAGCCCGTCGGCCTACCGCCAGGCCCGCGCCCAACGCGTGCGCTGGTAGGAATTTCGGCTCTAATTTTTCGAACCTTCACCCGTCATCCGTTTCAGACTTCGTCCTTCCGCCTTTTTTATGAAATCCCTGCTCCGTCTCCTCGCACTCTTTCTTTCCGCCGCCGCGCTCGCCGCCGCGCCAACCGATTCAAAAATCACCGCCGCCACCGTTTATCTCGACCGCGCCGTCGTCACCCGCACCGCCACCGCCGAGCTCGTCCCCGGCGTGCAGGAGCTCACCCTCACCGGCCTCCCCGCCAACCTCGTCGACCAATCGCTCCAAGTCTCCGGCCGCGGCACCGCGACCGCCACCATCCTCGACGTAAGCGCCCGCCAGGTCTTCGTCGAAGCCACCCCGGATGCCCGCGTCAAAACGCTCGAAGACGAGCTCACCGCCCTGCTCAAACAGCGCCGCACCCTCGACGACCGGGGCAAGCTCCTGCAAAGCCAACTCGGTTCGTATGCACTCGTCGAAGCGGCCCTCATCGCGCCCCCCGCCAAAGACGCCCCCCGCCCCACCCTCGCCGAACTTACCGCCACTCTAGCCTTCCACAACGAGCAGCGCACCAAAACCACCGCCGACCAAGCCGCGCTCGACGACTCCCGCGAGATCCTCGCCCCGAAAATCGCCGCCGCCGAGGCCCGCCTCAACGCCCTGCGCGGCGGCCCCCGTGGCCGCGCGACCAAGACCGTCACCGTCCGCCTCAACGCGACCGGCGCCGGCCGACTCGACCTCACGCTCAGCTACGCCGTCCCCGGCGCAAGCTGGACGCCCGCCTACGACGCGCGCGTGAACACGACCGACCGCGCCGTCGAACTCGGCTACTTCGGCGTCGTCCGCCAAAACACCGGCGAAGACTGGCGCGACGTCGCCCTCACGCTCTCCACCGCCCGCCCCTCCCTCGGTGGCGGCCCCGCGCCCCTCACGCCGTGGACCCTCGACGTCTTCGCGCCCCGTCTGCCGGTGGCCTACGACAACCGCCGGGAGCTTAAAGCCGGTGCCGCCTCCGCCGAGGTGATCACGCTTCAGGCCTTTTCAGCCAGATCCGCCGAGGCCTCCGTCCAAGACGCGGTCACCGCCCAGGCCACGGTCGAAACCGCCGCCACCAGCGCGACGTTCCACATCGCCGCACCCACGACGATCACCAGCGACAACGCCCCGCAAAAAGTCGCCGTCACGACCACCAAACTCTCCGCCACGCCCGAATACCTCGCCATCCCGAAGCGCCTGCCCGCCGCGTTCCTCACCGCGCACGTCACCAACACCTCCGACTTCCCCTTTCTCGCCGGCGCGCTGAACGTGTTCCTTGACGGCACCTTCGTCGCCGCGAGCCAGCTCCGCGCCGTGCAGCCCGGCGAGAAGTTCGACCTCGCCCTCGGCGCCGACGAGGGCATCGCGCTCAAGCGCACCCTCGTCAAACGCTTCGCCGAAGACACCGGCCTCACCAACGGCGGCCGTCGCGTCACCTACGAATTTCTCCTGAGCGCGCAGAACAACAAAAAGACCGCCGGGCGCGTCGTGCTGCAGGACCAGCTCCCCGTGTCGCGCAACGAAAAGATCGTCGTCAAACACCTTGCCCCCGATCCCAAAGACTTGAAGCCCGACGCCGAGGGCCTGCTCAAATGGACCCTCGACCTCAAACCCGGCGAGAAACGCGAGCTCACCCTCAAATTCAGCATCGACCACCCCGCCGATGTGAACGTGAGCGGGCTGCTGTAGGCCCGAACGGTTGGAGGAATCGCGTTGCAAGCCTTCGGGCTGAAGTCCCCGCGGCGAGTTATCAACCAACCGCACACCCACCGGCAACCGGCACTGCGTCAGCGCGAAGCCTTCTTTGTCAGATCGGGCATCTTCTTGAAACGATCGAGGGCCGAGGCCCGCCCCACGGGCGCCAGCGGAGCCGCGGCCGGCACCATGGCCGGCGGTTGCGGCGACTCACCGACGGTAGCGGAGGCTCTGTGCACAACGGGCAGCACAACGGGCGCGACGGCGGGCTGGGCGAAAAATGAACTTTGGCTAAACGTGGGAGGGCGAGCATCGACCGCCGCGGCAGGAGCAGGGGCCGGCCGATCCTCGGCTCGCCACCCGATCCACACGCTTTGACCGGCCCCGAACTCGACGACGACCTCGGAAAAATCGAGTTCCCGGAGATCGGTCTCCGCTGCGAGGTCCGTGGCTTGCACAATGCCCGCCAGCAGACTCTTGAGGGTGGATTGATGCGCGTGGGCCGCAAGCAAGGCACGGAGGCGGGCGGGCGGGACCGCCTCGGAGCGTTGCAAATAAACCCGGATTCGCCGCCCCAAACCCGTTTCGCAATCGATACCCGCGAGCAAAAAGCCGGCTTCCGCCAACACCTCGACCGACTCGTCGATCTCGCGCAATTGCACCGGTGCGGCGGATTCGTTGGTGGGCAGGAGCGGTGGCACGGCGGCCTTGAGATCCGTGCGGAGCTGACGCATCTGGCCGGCAGTCACCGTGACGGCTTCGCGGAGTTCCGCGGCCTGGGCCGGCATCGCCTCCACCACCTGCCTGATTTCCGCCGCTCGCTGACCCAAACGATGAATTCCTTTGGCTAATCTCTTCATGGCGAGGGCGGATTTGGGTTCGGGCGGCGTTGGGAGAAAGCGGTGTCGAACTGTTCGAGAAACGCACGTTCATTGGTGAGCATTTCCTGAGTGAGCTCGATGGCGACGGTGCCTTCTTGCACGCGTGCGGCAAGCCGGGCCTGCGCGCCGCGCAGATGGTCGAGGCGCTGGGCGGCGACGTGTTTCAACGAAGCAAGTGTGCTGTGGATCATCTCCAACTCGTGCGAGAGGCTGTCGACCTTTTGCGCCATCGTCCCCGTATGGACCGCGGAAATCGCGCGGGTGAGCTCGCTGCCAAGCGACTTCAGGCCGTCGTTAAATCCGGCCACGGCCACAGGAGCGGTCGGTTCGCGGGCCAGTTGTTTCTCGATCGCGTCTTGGATGCCCTGAAGGCCCGTCTGAAACCCCGCGAGCTGGCCGACCACGCGCGCGAGCGGGTCGTCTTTGTCGGCGCCGTGCGAGAGCTGGTTGCGCTTAAAGGTCCGCTTGATCTCGTCCCAACGCGCCTTCTCTTCGGCGGACTGCGCGCCAATGAGCTCCTTGAATTTGAGGAAATTTGCCTCCGCGCCGGTCGTAAGGGTCTGCGACTCGCCGCGGTAGTGATCGACGATCAACGCCCGCACTTCGGCGTCGTTCATGAGCGGCACGATCTTCTCCGCGAGCCGGTTCATGTTGCGATACGAGCCTTGAAGGCGGAACGGCGGCTCCGTGCGAAATTCGTCCGCCTGTGCGGCCGAGTGGATGTATTCGAGGTTCACACGCAGGATCACGTCGCGGATCGCGACGAGTTTTTTCATCAACGCGACGATCTCTTCCACTTCTTGCGCCGAGTAACTGCCCTCGAAACCCTCGGCTTCGCGCTCGCCTCCCGCCGCCATGCGGATGAAGGAACGGATGTCCTTTTGGCTCCGCTGCGCGAGCGGCGCGAGCACGGCGTTCGAGGTCATGGCGTTTTCTAGGTAACTCGCTTTGAACCACTCCGCGCTCCCGCCGAGGATATCGCCTAGGTTGTAGGTGTCGGCGCGGTTCGCGAGCATGTCGGGGATTTTGAACTTTTGCCCGCTCTCCGTGTATGGGTTGCCCGCCATCACGACCACGACCTTGCGTCCGCGGAGATCGTAGGTGCGCGATTGCCCGCGCCAGACGCCTTCGATTTTCCGCTGGCCATCGCAGAGCGAAATGAACTTCTGCAAAAACTCCGCACTGCAGTGCTGGATGTCGTCGATGCAGATCATGACGTTGTCGCCCATCTCGAGCGCGAGATTCAGCCGGTTCAACTCCTCGCGTGCGGCGGCATTGGGCGCGCCGGCGGGATCGAGCGAACTGACGCCGTGACCGAGCGCGGGGCCGTTGATCTTGACGAAGATGATGCCGAGGCGGCTCGCGACGTATTCCAAGAGCGTCGTCTTGCCGTAGCCGGGCGGCGAAATGAGAAGCAGCAGGCCCATCAGGTCGGTGCGCTTCGCCGCACCCGCCGCGCCGATCTGTTTCGCGAGATTGTCGCCGACGAGCGGGAGGTAAATTTGGTCGATGAGCTGGTTGCGGACAAAGGAGCTGAGCACGCGCGGCTTGAATTCCTCCAGGCGCAATTGCGCGCGTTCGCGGTCGATCAATGTGCGCTTGAGCTGCTGAAATTGTGCGAACTGCGGCGCCACGGTCGCGTCGTAGCGCTCAAGTTTTTGGCGAAAAGCGGCATAGTCGAAGGCGTAGCGGCCCTCACGCACGACGGCGTGCGCGCCCTTCAGGCCCTCGAGCGTCTGCGCCGTCTTCGCCGGCACGACGCGTTGCGAAAAATCTCCGCCGCAAAACACCAGCGCCGCGACCTCCTCGACGTAGTGTGCAGCTTCGGGCCGGCCGCGCACGAAGCCGCGCACAAAATCGCGCACGAGCTCGAGTTCGCCGCCCGGATGCGCCACGAGCGAGGCGCGCGAGCGGGCGAGAGCTTGTTCGCCGCCTTTGACGACGAGGTGTTGCTGAAATGCGGCGACGGTCTCGCTGGCCTCGCGGCTCACGACCACCGCATCGCCGCCGCACAACTCGTGAAAAAGATACTCTCCGGCCACATCGGCGACGGTGGCGGGAAAAAGCTTCGTCTCGGCGGCGAACGTCGCGAGGAGCGCGCGCAGCGCCGCGATGTAGTCGTGTTGCACGGCGTCGCCGGGGAAAAGGCGATTGCGCTCGCCGAAGCCTTTGAGTTTCGCGGTCCAGAGTGTCCGCACGTCCGCGGGGCAGAAGCGGTGCCAGAAAACCACGGCGCAGGCGCGCGCGGTGGGATCGTAGCGCGCGAGTTGCAGCAGCCCGTGGGTGACGATGAGCGCGTCGAAAATCTGCGCCCCGTCGAGATCGTGCACGCCCTTGGTGTAGCCTTCGTCGTAGCGTGAGGCGGCGAATTCCTGCACGAGCGCGAGGCGCTCGGCTGCGCTGCGGGCGACGACAACCGCCGTCTCGCCGCGGGCTTCGACGGCGGCGAGCAGGCGCGCGGCGAGATACTCGGCGCGATACACGGTGGCGTTTTCGGAGATGACTTCTTGATCCCAGACATCGCGCGTCGCGAGAAAGCCCGCGTCGGTGATCGGAGCGAAGAACTTCGTGCTCGTGAGGTGCAGGTGCGGCGAGCCGTCGCGGTTCACCACTGCGAGTTCGAGCGGCTGCGTGTTGAGATTGAAGCGGTGTTTGCCGAGCTGGATCACCTCACTGCCGCCGACGAACAATTCCTGCCTGTCGCGCAATTGGCGCACAGCTTCCTGCTGCACGCTTTTGAGGCGGCCTTGCAAATCGTCGGCCTTCACGGAGTCGCCGAGCTCGAGAAGCTGGGCGATGAGGTCGCGCACTTTGCCGACCATGAGATCGGCGGCCATAAGCGCATTGATCTCGTCGACGGACTTCAGCGCGGCGAGCCGGTTCTGGATGGATTTGAGGACGCGCTCGGCGGCCGTGAAGAGGGCGGCGGTCTTGCGGTTGCGCTGTTCGACGAGAGCGACCTTGCGCTGCTCGAAGGCCTCGAAAAGCGCGGTGCGCTTCTCGGCGAGCTGCACGGTGAAATCCTCGAAGTCGGCAAACGTGCCTTCAAGCTCCTCGATCTGCACGCTGATCCGGTTGAGGTATTCGTCGCACTTGGCGGGCGTCTGGCAGAGGTCGAGGTAGCTCGCGGCGGCCTGGCCGAGGAGCTTCATCTGCGCGCCGAACTGCGCGGCGCCCTCGGCGGCGGCGAGGCTCTGCAGACGGTTTTTCAGGGCCGCCTTCACTTGATTCAGCGTCGCGTAGATCGCGGTGATGCCGTCGATGATGCGCGTGGCCTCGGTCGCATCATCGATGCGCAGGCCATTCACGATTTCGATCAGCAGCTCCAACTCGCCGCCTTCCGCCGCGACGGCTTCGGCGATTTTTCGGCCCTCGGCGGCTCGGGCGACTTTCTCCGCGGCGGCCTGATGCTCGGAGGCGCGCACGCGATACGGCCCCAAAGCGGTCGGCTGGAGCAGAAAGCTCACGCAGCGTTTCGCAAGGTCGGCGGACTGTGCGGTGACAGCCGTCTCGGTTTCCCCGATGGCGGCGAGATCGACATAGCGGACCTCCTTCAGGGTGATCAACTCGCCGCGGAGCTGGCGCAGCGCCGCGAGGTTTTGCACGAAGTCGGGGAGCGAGCGAAAACTTGCGCGGCGCACGAGGTTGAAGCGCTCGTCGCAGCGCGCGCGGGCGGCCTTCACGCGCTGGGCGGCCTCGCGTTGCAGCCGGCGGACCTTGTCGAATTCTTCGACGGCTTTGTCGGCGGCGGCGCCGAGCTGGCGCACGGCGGCGTCGAGTTGAAAACCGTCGGCGGTCTTGAGCCAGGGGTAGGCGTCGAGGATCGCGCCGCAGCGTTTCACCAAATCGGCGTAGAGTTCCGCGTAAGGATTCTCCCGGCCGACGAGGGTGAGCACCTCATTGCACTCGGCGAGGCAGCGCACGACCTCCTTATTGCCGACTTGGTAGAGAAACGCGTCGCGCTGGCCGGCAGGCTCGTGGCCAGACTGGTGAAAGGGCGTCTGCCGGAGCTGAATCGTGTGGTGCTTCTGCGCTTCGTCGCTGCTGCGGAAAAGCACGAGATTGCCGTCGGCGAAGAGCGAGAAACCGTGGCAGGCGATGCGTTCTTCGATTTTCTGCGCGATGAGCCGATAGGGCAGCAACACGTAGTCGCCGGTGATGCGGTTGTAGAAAACGTAGAGCGAGTCCTCGCCGTTGGGCGCGTGGACGACGCGCTCGAGAACGAGGTCGCGCTCGCGGCTGTCGAAGCGTTTCAGGTCGCCGGTCGCGAGGTAATAGCCGTCGGGGAAAATCAGGCCGTGGTCCTCGGGCAGCAAGGCGCACGATTGACCGATCGAATCCACGCGAACGGCGGTCTGCTGCTTTTCGTTGAAGATGAAGAAGCGCGCGGCGGTTTCCTTGTAGGGACGCACCTTGAGCACGATCACGTGCGGAAGCGGCGTGGCGTAGGCGATGTCGGCGTCGTCGACTTTCTGATTCCGGTCGTCGACGGACTCGGAAAAGATGCCCTCGCCGGTGGCGGTGTTGTCCTCGACCTTCAGCGTGAGGTCGCCGCCGACGCAGTCCACAAAGAGACGGTCTTCGATGGAGATGTGCGAATGGCTGCCATAGCGGAACGATTCGCGCGGCGGCGTTTGCCATCGGAACTCAAATGGCGGAGGGAAACCCTCGCGGCGAAACTCGGCTTCGGCGCGGCCATCGAGGTAGCGCAACTGGCCGCCGTTGAACGCCCATTTGAAAACGGCGATATCGTTCACCCCGGCGCCGGTCTGAAATACGAAATACAGATGGCCGCCGATGAGGGAAAACTTCGCGAAGGCCGCACGCTCATACACGTGGTAGAGGCGCTTGAAATCGGTGAGGAACGTCTTGTCGCCGAGAACGGCCAGTCCCGTTTCCTTGAACGTGCCCGCTGCGGCGTCGCGTTGGTAAGCGGCGAAAACATCGGTGAGTTCGACTTCTTTTTTTAGGCCAAAATGGACGTTGAAGCCGAAGAGGAAACAGCCTTGGCCGAGCTGCACCATATCGCGCGGCACACAGTTGTGCGCGGTCGTGATACGGTCGGACTGGAGCAACTTGGATTCAATGGCGCCGAAAACCTCCTGCCGCCGCACATCGAGTCGCATCATCCGCTCGCGCAGCGCGGCGCCGTTCGTCTGCAACCGCTGGCGGATGATCTCGTAAGTTGCACTGCCGAGGGCGGTCGCCGCGGAGGTGGGCGGCGGCGTGGCAGGCGCGGGAGGGGCGGACATGGAGGCGGGAGCGGGAGTGCTCGGTCCCTGTATTTGGAAGCAGGAGACGGGACGTTGCGCGTGAAGCCGAATGCGTTAGGCCGGAGACTTCGTCACGAGCGCGGTCGCGGGCTTGTCGGCGAAGCCCAGGCTCTTCGCGAGAAGGAGCGCGGAGGAGATGGATGAATGCTCGGCTTGACCCTCGCTCGCGGCGGCCAGTTTGCCGAGAAGGGCCGCGATGGAGAGGTTTTTGAGATCCTCGGTGCGGAGGCCATAGGCGTCGATCCACGCGCGGAGCTGTGTCTTGAAATGCTCCGGGTCCCCGTTGAAGAAGGTCGTCTTGATGTCGGTGAGCGTCGCGCTGTTGTCCACGAGACGGTCGACGGCTTTGCCGTTGCCCACGGCGCGGACGATTTTCTCGAAGAAGTCGTTTTCGCCGCCGACAATGTCGATGTTGGAGTGCTTGAGCGCCTCGCCGACAATGTGTGAATTGGCTTGGGCGATGTCTTTCTGGACGTTGATCTCCGCGAGGGCGACGTCGCGATCTTTGGCGAGGCGGAGCTTGAACTCCTCGTGATCCCTGCCGGCGTCGTGGAAGAGTTTCATCGCGGCGGCCTTTTGCTCGATGGCCTTCGCCTCGGCGAGGCCGCGGGCCTCGATGCCGGCGGCGGCGGCCAGTTCGCGGTCCTTGATGCCGGATGCGTCGGCTTCGGCTTGGCTCTCGGTGACGGCAGCCTGCACGTCGCCCTTGGCTCTGATGACCTGCGCTTCGGCGAGACCGACCTCCTGCGTGGCGGCCGCGTCGAGTTTGCGGGCGTTGGCTTTGGCGATGGTGACGCGGGCCTCGGCGAGACCGGGAGCGGCTTCGCGGGCGGCGATGCCCTCGGCTTCCTGTTCCATCGTATGCCGGCGTTTGTCGGCCGCCTTCGACTCGGCGTCGGCCATGGTCTGGATGCGTTCGGCGTCGCGGAGTGCGACCTCGCGGGCGGCTTCGGCGCCGGCGATGGATTTGATTTTTTGGGCCTCGGCGTGGTTGCGCTCGGCTTCCTTGTTGGCCTCGGAAGCGACCACTTTTTCGACCTGGTCGCGTTTGGCGTTCATCTGCGCCTCGATGAGGGTCACTTCGCTGACGCGCTCGGCGGTCATCCGGGCTTCGATGTTGGTCTTCTCCTCCTGTTGCTGGACGACGGCCTTTTGCTCGGCGACGACGACGGCGCGCTTGCGCTCCACCTCGACGGCGGCGTCGGCGACTTTGATTTCTTTCTCCATCTCGGCGAGCGACACGGAGCGCTCGCGACGGACGCGGGCTTCTTCACCCTCTTGGACTGATTCTTGTTCGAGGCGTTGTTTTTCTTTCTTAACCGTGAACTCACGCTCCTGCACGGCGCGGTTCATGTCTTCGGTGCGGAGCCGGATGGCTTCTTGGGTTTCCAGGCGCTTGGCTTCGACTTCGAGGCGGCGGGTCTCGACGACCTTGGTGGACTCAGCCTCCTCGTTGGCGCGCACCTCGGTCATGGCGCGGGTTTGCTTCGCGGTGTCTTCTTCGTTGCGGCGCTTCTGCTCGCGTTTGGCGATGTCGGCGTCGGCGTTTTCTTTTTCGATCTGCACCTGCGTGCGCTGGGAGAATTCGTTGGCGAGCACCTTTTCACGCTGGGTGATCTCGGTGATTTTCTTGATGCCCTCGGAGTCGAGGACGTTGTTGGGGTCGTGCTGCTCGAGGGGCGTTTGCTCGAGGTAATCGATGGCGACGTCCTGCAGGAGGAAGCCGTCGAGGTCCTTGCCGATGGTGTTTTGGATCTGGTCGCGGAACTTGGTGCGCTCGGTAAAGAGCTCGTGGAACTCCATCTGCTTGCCGGCGGTTTTGAGAGCCTCGGAGAATTTCGCCTCGAAGAGCTCGCGGAGCTGGTTGATGTCGGAGACGCGCTCGGGGGTAAGCATTTGCGCAACCTTTCGCACGCTCTCCGGGGTGGCTTCGACGCGGATGTAGAAAGCGACGGTGATGTCGGCGCGGATGTTGTCGCGGCAGACGAGGCCGTCTTTGCCCTTGCGGGTGATCTCCAGTTTTTTCACGGAGATATCGACGATGTGGTAGCTTTGCACGACGGGCAGGCGGACCATCCAGTCGAAGGCGACCTTGACGCCGCCCCAGCCGGTTTTAACGCCGGCTCGGCCAGGCTGGATCATTCGAACACAAAAGACCGAGATGATGAAACCGAACACGACAAACGCGGCGAAGACGGCAAACAGGATGTAGTTTAACACGGCGAAGAGTAGGCTAAGGGTGGACCCGTGTGCAGATCGCCCACGGCGGTCCTGTCGGTAGAAAGTGGTGCGGTGTGAGCCAAGATAAATCAGCCGCCGCACGGAAATTAGGCATCAGACCGATGCCGAGCTAAGCCTAAACGACGCAGTAGGAAATAAAACTAGACGGAAGAGATCCGGGGAATTTCGGCGGCAACTCTTCGGGTGAACAAACGCGCGAAAAACACTACCCGAGTCCTGCTGTGAATCTTGCGCGCCGTCCCTGCACCCGAAAGAGAATCATTACGAAAAGCCGATTGCCTACACTCGGAGCGCCGCGTAGCCGGTAGCTTCGTCACGATGAAACCCGCCCCGCGTTCGACTTTCCCAGCATCCACAATTACGCGCCGAACTCTCTTGCGCGGGGCGGCCATGCTCAGCGCGGCGAGTCTGACCGGCGCCACCACCGGCCGCACGGCCGAAGTGGAGGTCTATCGCGCGAAAAATGGCCGGGTTTTGCAATCGGTGGTCCCGTGGTGCTTTCGGCCGATGACTTTGGAGGAACTCTGCACGGTGGCCGTGCGCTTGGGAATTCCCTCGGTCGAACTGACCGCGCCGAACAACTTTCCCCTGCTCAAGAAACACGGCCTCGTTTGCGCGCTGACGGGCAGTCATGGGTTCGCGAAGGGCTTTGCGCACATCGAGGAGCACGCGGAGTGCCTCAAGGTCCTGCGCGAGCGGATCGACGCCACGGCGGCCGCCGGGTTTCCCTCGGTGATCACGTTTTCCGGATTTCGTCGGGGAATCTCGGACAAAGCGGGCACCAAGAACATGGTCGACGGCCTCAAGAAAATTGCCGGCTACGCGGAGGAGAAAAAAGTGACAGTGTGTCTTGAGATGCTGAACTCCAAGGTGAGCGAGGAGATGAAAGGGCACCCCGACTATTTCTGCGACGACATCGACCACTCGGTGGAAATTTGCCGGCTCGTCGGGTCGGAGCGCGTGAAAGTGCTCTTCGATATTTATCACGTGCAGATCATGCACGGCGACGTGATCCGGCGCGTGCAACAGCACAAGGACTGGATCGGCCACTACCACACGGCGGGCGTCCCCGGGCGCAACGAAATCGATGCGACCCAAGAGATAAACTACGGGCCGATCATGCAGGCGATCGTCGCGACCGGTTACCGCGGCTACGTCGGCCAAGAGTTCATCCCTCTGCGCGACAAGGTGACCTCATTGAGCGAGGCCGTGCGGATCTGCGACGTGTAAGGACCGGCCGTTGCCCCGGGAACAGCGCGCGTTTTAGCCCGCGGCCCTCACTCGCTCCCAGAAGGGAAAATACCCGCGCCCCGCGTGCGGGAAAAGTTCGGCATCCCAAGCCCGCCGCCGCCACGTCAGCGCGACTCCGGCCGCGCCCAACGCTCGCTCGACCGCGAGTCCCTCGTCGAGCCACGGCCCGATGAAAGGCCGATATGCGACCACGCGCCGCAGGCCTTGCGTCTTCGCCCACTCGACGAGTTCCGCCGCAAGATCGTCCATTGCCCCGCCCGCTACGGTCACCCCGAAGTGCGCCCCGGCCCGCGTCGCGCCGTCGCCCAGCGCAGCTCGCGTCCACCCGGCAACGCTCTCACCCCACCCCGCGCGCGCCGCGATTCCCGTCGGCCACGCCGCGTTGACCGACGTAATTTTTTCTCCCGCGAGTTCGCCAATTTCCACCGCGAGATCCTCGGCGTGAAGCCAGAGTCCCACGCGTTCTCCTGCCCCGCCCGCCGCCGCAGCCGCGGCGCTCCACAAACCATCCTCCGTCCACGCCGCCGTCTTGGGCAGCGGATCTTCGGTGATCGCAAACGCCGCGCTCGCGAGCTGTCCCGCAGCCGGCGCGCACCGGCCTTCGGTGTAATGCACGATGTTGTCCGCGCGCGCCACGTAGGTTTTCCCTGCCGTCTGGAGCCCCGCGACCCAGCGCCACGAGAGCGTGTTGCTCGCCGCGTCCCCATCGAGCAGGTGCTCGAAAAAGAACGCCGCGCCCGACTCCCATTGGAGCCGCAGCGTGAAAATCCAAATCGAGGCGAACCACATCCGGGCGTGGTTGTGGAGGTAGCCCGTGGCCAACAGCTCGCGCGCCCAGTCGTCGAAGCCCGCGATCCCGGTCCGCCCGGCGCACGCCGCCTCCCACGCGCTCCGCCGCTCGCCCCGCAAGCCGTCGCGCAGGCGCGGCACCGCCTCCGTCCACCGCGTCCAAGCGGCGGGGCGCTGCTCGAGCCAACCCTTCCAATACGTGCGCCAGTAAACCTCCTGCACAAATTTTTCCACCGCAGGAAACGTCCACTCGCCCAATGCCGCCGCCACGACTTCGCTCTCCAACAGCACTCGCTTTTGCAACCACGGCGAGAGCCGCGCGACGTGATCGTTTCCCGGCCGCACAAAATTTCGCTCCGCCGCATAACGCTCCGCCGCCGGCAAAAAATCCGCCAGCCGCGCCTGCGCCGCCGTCCGCGTGGGCTCAAAAGCAATCAGGTGACTCATGGGCTCACGCAACCCCGCCTCTTCCCGGTCGCAACTACGCCCGCTCTTTTGAAGCCACCGTCCCGGCCGGTCCTCGGCCAATGCCTCCGCCACGAACCGGCGCGGTCCTTTTGCCTCAAGATACCGCCGGACCCCGCTGTTTCTCGTTCCACCGCGGAATAAACCCTGCCGCCCGAATCTCTCCCAACCCAACCACCTTCCGATGACCGCCCCAGCCCAGCCGCGCCTTTCACCGCTCCAATCCGCCATCGACGCCAATCTGATCGTGATTCGCCAAGGCATCGCCCTGCTTGAAGCGCTGGGCGAAGAGCGTTTCACGCCGCGCCTGCCGCTCTGTTATAATGCCTCGGTCGGCGGGCACATCCGCCACATCATCGAGCATTACCAGAGCTTTCTGCGTGGCTTGGCCGAGGGCGATATCGACTACGAAAAACGACCGCGGGACGCCCGCATCGAGGGGAGCGCCGCCCACGCCGGGGAGGTTTTGACGGGCATTGCCGCGCAACTCGAGATCTTCGCCGATCGGCTCACCAATCACGATCTCCACTACTGCTCCGAGACCAGCACGGGAGTCGCCACTCCGACATCCGTTTTGCGCGAATTGGAGTTTCTGCTCAGCCACACGATTCACCACTACGCGCTCGTCGCGGTGATGGCCCGGCTCCAAGGCTGCGAACCGCCGGCGGAGTTCGGGATCGCGCCTTCGACCCTCAGATTTCAGCGCGCCCAAGCGTAATGTGCACGGTAAGCTGGTCCGCGCGTCCCGGCGGCTACGATCTCTTCTTTAACCGGGACGAACTGGCCACGCGCGCGCCCGAGACTCCGCCAGCGCTCGCTCAGCACGACGGAGTCGCCTACGTGGCCCCGCGCGACGGCGACCTTGGCGGCACGTGGTTACTGACCAACCGCCATGGTCTGACGCTGGGGCTGCTCAACGACTACGGCGCGACGTGGCATCCCTCCTCCGCGGTTCCGCGCTTCAGTCGCGGTCACCTGGTCTTGGCCTGCGCGGCGCTCGCCGACCCAACAGCTGCGGTCGAGCTCGTTCAACGGCTTCCGCTGGACCGGACGCCGGCGTTCCACCTTGTGATTCTGGCGCCGGACCGGGAGGCGTTCATGCTGCATTGGGCCGGCGTGGAGCTTTCCTGCGATTCGCTGCCACCCAACTTTCCCTCACGGACTTCTTCGTCGTTTGCCACGGCCGAAGTGATCGCCGCGCGCACGTCGAGATTTGGCGCTTACGTGCAGTCCCCGGGCTGCCCCGCTTTGGGCGAACTCGCGGCCTATCACCGCCAGCACGATCCCAACTCCGGCGCGACTTCCGTGCTGATGCGTCGGCCCGACGCCGCGACCCGCAGCATCACGCAGGTCACGGTGACGCCCGAGATGATCACTATGAACTACGAAGCTCTGCGTTGGACCTCGGGCGGACCCGAAACGGTCGCACCGGTGAACCTGTCGCTGCCTCGCTTCCCGCACGCATCCGGCGCGGTCTGAAGTTCAACGTCGGCTCACTTCGCGGCGGTTTTCGGTGGGGTCGGGCGCACGAGCTTGCGCAGCTCCACGCTCCAATGATCGAGGCCGGCATGAACATGGCCGAAGCGGGAAAAACTGGAAATCACCTGCAACGGAGTGCCGTTACTGAAGCCCACGAGCGCCACCAATTGTTCATCGGTGGTCGCGTCACGCACTTCGTATTCCACGCTCACACCGCCGTTGTCGACCGGCCACAGCAAGACTCCGGTCACGACATTCAGAGCGGGACTTGACGTATCGACGCCGGTGATCGCGGAACGGATGCGCAAGGCTCCGGGTTCGGCCGCCGGGACAATCCGCAACTCTTGTCCGAAGGCTTTTTTCAAAGCTCCTTCGTGGTAAGCACCGAGATCCGCGACTTCTTTCTCCGTCAGCTTTTTTTGGTCCTCGGTTTTGAGCCGGACCACGGTCGGCTCGATCAAGAGCGCCGTATAATCCGCTTTTTTCCAATCGGGGCGTTCATAAACGAGCCGACGCTTGTCGTTCGGATCAGGCTGAAGTTGCGCATAGCGGTCGAGGAATCCGCTGGAACGATTCGAGGTGCTGGCACACCCGCCCGAAAGCAAGGCGAGCAGCAGCACGGCGAGGGCGGCGGGGCGGGAAACAAGCGGTGAAAGCATGCCGTAGGACCAACCCCGGCCGAATTTTATTCCCGCACGACCCGCTCAGTCCCCGCCGGCACAATCTGCCCGAGCAAAAATTTTGCCACGTCGCCCTTCGGGGCCGGACCAAACGCGAGCCGCGCGCCGGCGGCTCCGATCAACAGCACGGCATTGTCGTCAGCGTTCATGCCGATGCCGGTCTGGCTCACGTCGTTGGCGACGATCCAATCCAGACGTTTTTCCAGCAGCTTCTTGCGCGCATAGGCTTCGACGTCGTTGGTCTCGGCGGCAAAACCCACGATCGTCTGGCCGGCGGTTTTTTTTGCGGCGAGAGTTTTCAGCACGTCGATCGTCGGCACGAGCTCGAGCACGACCGGACCGGGATTCTTTTTTTGCTTTTGGGCGGATACGTCTTTTGGGCGGTAGTCGGCCACGGCGGCGACCGCGATGAAGAGATCGCAGGCCGCAAAACGAGCGTCGCACGTCGCAAACATTTCCGCCGCCGAAACGACCCGGTGAACCGCAACCCCGTCCGGGGCCGGTAGCGAGACGGGGCCGCTGACGAGATCGACGCTCCAGCCCCGCGCGGCGGCCGCGGCGGCAAGCGCGTAACCCATTTTTCCGCTCGATCCGTTGCTCAGAAAGCGCACGGGGTCGAGGTGTTCGCGGGTGGGACCGGCGGTAATAAGACAACGCAAGGGACGGGACGTCATAAGGGGAAGATCAACCCAGAGCGGGGAAACGTGGAGATTATTCCCTCCCGGCCGCCGAGGTCGATCGACGTGAGTTTCCCGAATTTTTCCGGGTGCGGGAATAACTGCTCCGACTCGCGCTCCCACCTGCGATGAAAGAAATTCCTTCCTTGTCCAAACCTCTCCTCGTCGCGAGTTGGCTCGCGCGCATCGTGGTCGCGCTGATTTTGGTGCAGACGCTCTTCTTCAAATTCACCGGCGCGCCCGAGTCGGTCTATATCTTCACCACCGTGGGCCAGGAACCGTGGGGGCGCTACGGCTCGGGCGTCGTGGAGCTCGTCGCGAGTGTGCTGCTCTTTCTGCCCGCGACGGTCGCGATCGGCGCGCTGCTCGCACTCGGGACCATCAGCGGCGCGATCTTCTTTCATCTCACGAAGCTCGGCATCGTGGTGCAGGACGACGGCGGTCTGCTCTTCGGCCTGGCCATCATCGTGTTCATCGGCTCGGCCTTCCTCGCTCTGCTTTATCGCCGCACTTTGCCGGTCGTCGGCACCCACCTTTGATTTTTTAATACCATGAAAACATTACTCCTCCGCCTCGCTCTCGCCGTCTTCGCCTTCCTGCCACTGGCGGCACGCGCCGAAAAACCCGTCAATGCCACGCTCTTCGGCGTCGCGATCAAAGGCTACGATGCCGTGGCCTACTTCACCGACGCCAAACCCGCGAAGGGCAACTCGGACTTCGCCTTCGAGTGGATGGGCGCCAAGTGGCACTTCGCCACCGCCGCGAACCGGGACTTGTTCAAAGCGTCTCCGGAAAAATACGCTCCGCAATTCGGCGGCTACTGCGCGTGGGCCGTGAGCCAGGGTTACACCGCCGGCATCGACCCGGCGGCGTGGAAAATCGTGAACGGCAAGCTCTACTTGAACTACAGCGTGGACGTTCAGAAAAAATGGGAGGGCGACGTCGCCGGCAATATCTCCAAGGCCGACGTCAATTGGCCCAAGCTGCTCAAGAAATAGTCGGGCCTTCCCCGTGCTCGCAGTGAACCCGCGGCGATCGTGAGCGAGTGGTTTCACTCTGCGTTTCAGGCCGCCGCGGCCGGAGGGCTGCTGGCCTTGGCGATTCTCGCCCTGGCCACGCTCGTCAGCGAGGACCTCGCCTGCATCGGCGCGGGTCTGCTCGTCGCGCAAGGCTCGTTGAACTTTGGACCGGCGACCGCCGCGTGCTTCGCCGGGATTTTTATCGGTGACATCCTGTTGATGTTTGCGGGCCGGGCGTTTGGCCGCCGGGCGCTCGCGGTCGCGCCGCTGCGGTGGTGGATCAACCCGGAGTCGGTCACCCGCGCAGAGCGATGGTTCGAGCGTCGCGGTCCGGGCCTGATTCTCGCCAGCCGTTTCACGCCGGGAACGCGCCTGCCCACTTACTTTGCCGCCGGTGTGCTCCGCGCGCCCCTCACGAAGTTCATCGGATGGTTTTTTCTGGCGTGTGCGTTGTGGACGCCGCTTCTGGTCGGCGGCGCCGTGCTCTTCGGTGATGCCGCTCTGCGACTGTTCCAGACCTGGTCAAACGCCGCGCCCCTCTTGGTCGGCGCAGGCCTCGCGGCGTGGGTGATGGCGCATCTCGCCATTTCCCTGATCACGTGGGGCGGGCGACGCCGGTTGCTCAGTCGCTGGCGTCGGCTGACGCGCTGGGAATTTTGGCCGATGTGGGCCGTGTATCCGCCGGTGATCGCCTACATTCTTTGGCTCGGAGTGCGGCACCGCTGCCTGACGCTCTTCACGATTGCCAATCCGGGCATCGGCGCCGGCGGCGGGCTGGCCGGAGAATCGAAGAGTTCAATCTTGAGCGGACTCGCCGGGGCCGGTGATGCGATCGCGCCGTGGGCTTTGATTTCGGCGGGGTCGGCGGACCGGCGGAAAGAGGACGTCGCTCGTTTCATGCGGCGCCTTGGGCTCGAGTTTCCGGTGGTGCTCAAGCCCGACGTCGGCGAGCGGGGCAGCGGGGTGGTGATCGCCCGCGACTGGGCGGCCGTGGAAGCGACGCTGCAAGCCGAGCCGGCGGCAATGATCGCACAGGCTTACGTGCCCGGCGTTGAGTTCGGAGTGTTCTACGTGCGCCGCCCGACGGCGGAGCGCGGTGAGATTTTTTCGATCACGGCGAAGCACCTGGTTTCCGTCGTCGGCGATGGGCGGAGGACGCTCGAGGAGTTGATCTTGGCCGACGACCGCGCGGTCTGCATGGCGCGGTTCTTTTTGCGCAAA
>CALSBN010000022.1:0-37049 GCA_943373185.1 Opitutus sp. GAS368
TCGGACGACCCCGAGGATGCACACTCGCCCCACGTCCATGGTTTCCTTTGGTCCCACATCGGCTGGATCACCAGCCGCCGAAACTTCCCCACCGACTATTCCAAAATCAAGGACCTCGCGAAGTTCCCCGAGCTCGTCTGGCTCAACCGCTTCGACCTCGTCGTGCCGATTCTCTTCGCCACTTCCATCTTCCTGACCGGCGTCGCCCTCGAAGCCTACGCGCCCGGCCTCGGCACCAACGGCCCGCAACTGCTCGTCTGGGGCTTCTTCATCAGCACCACCGTCCTCTTCCACGGCACCGCTTGCATCAACTCGATGGCCCACCTCATGGGCAAACGTCGCTTCAAGACCGACGACGACTCGCGCAACAGCTTTATCCTCACCCTGATCACCCTCGGTGAAGGCTGGCACAACAACCACCATCGCTTCCAGAGCTGCACCCGCAACGGATTCTATTGGTGGGAAATCGATCCCACCTACTACGGCCTGAAGATGATGTCGTGGACGGGCCTCATCTGGGGCCTCAAACCCGTGCCCCAATCAATTCTGGATGAGGGCATCCACGCCGACCACCATGCTTCCGTCGCCGCCGCCAACGCCGAACGCGCCGCCAACCAAGCCGGGGCGCATGATTACTCTTCGCTCCGCCGTATCGTGCCCGTCGCCACCGCGATGGCCGTCGCCACCGCCACCGCGTCCAACGTCGCGGTTCCGAAAAAAGCCGACGGCCCAGCCATCCGCAAGGACCTCAGCGAAGAGGCCCACGGCATGGAAGCCGCGAAGAAAGCTCAGCCTCCGAGCGAGACCCCGCCGCAAGCCTGAGTCGGCCAGACGATTCCGCCCACGACCCGAAGCGCCCCGTGCGTTTCGGGTTTTTTATTTCGCCCGCGCCTCGGCCGCTCGCGGCGGCAAAATGATCTGGAGCAACTCGTGCACCATGCCGTCCGGCTGCTTGCGCTGGAGATACGATCCGGCCCGCGTGCCCTTCAGCCCGCCAGCAGCCGGCCGGATTTCGATCTCCAGCTTGAACAAACTGTTGTCCACCCACGTCGCGAGATAGGTCACCTCACCGTCCACGTCACTCGGACGAGCCGACGCCACGCCGCTCGTCGCCTTTAGCCCCAAAAGGTCCAACTGATGCAGAATCACCCGGTCAATCCCGCGCGTGTCGTCGGCAGACCGCACCACATAGAACGTTCGAAACTGACTCAGGTCCGCCGCCTCTCGGTCGTCCCCGGTAGCCGTCGGCGTCGCGCAGCCCCAAAGGCCGGTTACCACGGCGCACACGCCCGCGAGCGTCCACCACGACCACGCTTTCCGCCGCTCCGGTTTCGAACTCAATAAAGTTAACGTCATAGCTGCTCCCAAAAACCCCGCACCCCAAGCCCGGTGTCAATCGCCGGAATTTCGCCGCGCTCGCCATCCGCCTTGCCCCGGCAATCGTAGAGTCTTCGCATCGTCCGTTCCCTCTTCCGCTCCGCACCATGTCCCAACCTCGTCTCGCCATCATCGGCACCGGCATCGCCGGTCTCGGCTGCGCTCACTTTTTGCAACGCGACTTCGACCTCACGCTGTTCGAGGCCGCCGACTACATCGGTGGCCACACGAACACCATCACCGTCCGGGAGCCCCCCGGCACCGGGCGCACGGTGCCCATCGACACCGGCTTCATGGTGTTCAACCACGCGACTTATCCGCTGCTCACCCGGCTCTTCCGCGAGCTCGGCGTCGCCACCAAGAAGACCGACATGTCGTTCAGCGTGCGCCACGCCGATAGCGGACTCGAGTTCTGCGGCTCCTCGCTCAACCACCTTTTTGCCCAGCGCAAAAACCTCTTCCGGCCGCGCTTTTACCGGATGCTGTTTGCGATCAACCGCTTTAACCAGGAAGCCGTCGCCGCCCTCGCCGATCCGGCCTCGCCCGTTTTCACCGAAACGCTCGGCGACTATGTGAAACGCCGCGGCTACGGCAGCGATTTCTTCGATCTCTACCTCGTCCCGATGAGCTCCGCCGTGTGGAGCACCCCGCCCGAAAAAATGCTGGCCTTCCCCGCCGCCGCACTTCTCCGCTTTTTCCACAACCACGGTTTTCTCGGTCTCAGCACCCAGCACCAATGGTGGACCGTCGAAGGCGGGGCCAAGAGCTACATCGCCCCGCTCACCGCGCCTTTCGCCGAGAAAATCCGCCTCAACTCAGCCGCCAGCGGGGTCATCCGCACGCCCCGCGGCGTCACGGTCACGACGAGCTCCGGCACCGCCCACACCTTCGAAAAAGTGATCCTTGCCTGCCACGGCGACCAAGCCCTCCGCCTCCTGCAAAACCCCACCGACGCCGAGCACCGCCTCCTCTCCGCGTTCCACTACCAGCCCAACACCGCCACGCTCCACACCGATGCATCGGTGATGCCCCGCACCCGCCTCGCCTGGTCCGCCTGGAACTACCAAATCGCCCGCGACCCGGCCGGTGCCGTCTCCACCGCCACGCACTATTGGATGAACAAACTCCAGGGCGTTTCAGACCGCGAAAACTATTTCGTTACCATCAACCGCCCCGAGTCGATCAACCCCGCCAAGGTCCTGAAGCGCATCGCCTACGACCACCCGCTCTTCAGCCTCGCCGCGACCGCCGCGCAAGCCGAACTCCCCGAGCTCAACCAAGCCGCGCTCGGGAAAACCGAGACGTTTTACGCCGGCGCTTGGCAACGCCACGGCTTCCACGAAGACGGCCTCTACAGCGCCCACCGCCTCGCCGCCCAAATCCTCGCCCGCGACCCTTGGCCGGAGTCCAAGTAGGCCAAGCTCTCGAACGAGAGCGCTAGAGTTCGAGCACCTGCAATTTTTCCGCAGCTTCGAGTTCCAAGTGATACTGATGATAGGAGCCGGTCTGCGTTCGGTCGATTCCCACGATCAAAATCAGAACCTGACGCGCGACGCCCTTTATCTGAATTTCCCGTCCGACCAATTTTTCCGGAAAGTCAGAGCCAAACTTACGGGCCAACGTTTCGGCCACGCCTCCAGAAATCACAACGCTCAAGCAGGTCGGATCTCTATAGTCTTCCTCTGAATTCAGAAAAACGGTGTCTCCCAGCCGACCAAAACGGCGCACCTTCATGATGAAGCTAGCTCCAAACCCCTCTTCGTGAAGTGACGCTCCAAGAATTGCGTCCTCCACCTTGAAATCTCCCGCCGCTGAAATTCGACCCGCATCAAACGGGCCTTTAGGACCCAAACTCAAAAACGGAGGAACCTGAAATTGCATCAACTCGGTCGTCCTACGTTTTCGCCGCGTATCGAAACGAGCAGATTCTGATTTACCGCTACGGGTCGGTATCCTCTCGGCAAATTGATAGCCACTGACCCCGGCCGAACCGAGATCGGAAATGAAACGCATAAGCTTCGATTCAGAAAAGTCCGCATTCGGCGGGCTCAAATGCGCCTCGATGACAATGTCATCAGGGCTCGTCGATTTCTCAGGGCGATGCGCCTCCACCTTCTTCGTGAGCATTGGCCCAACCTGATTTAGCCATTTTTCGGCAACATCGCCGAATTTCGCATTGGGCCAATGATTCACCACCAACTTCGTTGTCCATTCGCCCAGAGTTTCGTCCTTCTTGAGATACTCGTTGGTAACTACCCGCTCTTTTGTGACATCGACTTGAGCCAGCTGGTAGAGCTCACCGTCGAATTTCAAGAAAGGCGGCGCAGACCGGCAACAGTAACCCGAACACGCCAAAATCAATATATAGAGTCTCACCCGTTGCATCGGAACGATCCCAATCGCCTCTTTCATTCATCGGCAAGTCGAACTTCCCAAGTGTTGACGCCTCTTTTTCATTTGCCCGCTCCTCGCAAATTGGCGCGTTTGACTCTGTCCGCCTTATCGCCTTCGACGCAGCTCCCGCTCCGCCCCTTCCGGCTAGTGCCTGCCGAACTCAGCTTTTCCCGCCCCTGCATCGTCGCTGCGTTCGCGCTGACGGTCCCTTGGGGCGCTCTCTAAGTCGGCTTCGCGCACGGTCCGCTCTGCGACGAATCCGGCCACATTGGCGTCACCATACATTTTGCCGAAACCCGACCCGGTTGGCCCTCTCACCTCACCACGCCGCCCAACTACCAGTTCGCCGCGCTCGTGCTCGGCGGCAATCTGCCACCCACCGGCGCTTGGCACCGACTTCACGCGCACCCGGCGGGCCCGGCTACGCTCCTCTTCACTCTGGTCCACGCCCCGCTCATCGCCACCGGGTATTCACTCCAGGAAAACCTCAGCGAACTTCGATCAACGTCTCCCCTCTCTTCAACCGCCTCACCAGTTCAGGCAGCAACGGCTCCAACTGCGCCCGCAAGGCGGAGTTTCTCAGATTCCCGAGTCGCAGCCACAAAACCGGCGGAACCGGATCACGCAGTCGCGACCATTCGGCAAAGTCCTCATCTTTAGTCACGAGGACGAAACCCTCCCGAACCGATAGCCCCCAGATCGAAGAATCGCGCGCGTCGCTCGGTAACCGCTCAAACACGTGGAACGCTTCATGCCCCTGATTTCGCAGCACGCTCGCGAGCGACGGCGGAAGCTGCGCGTCGATCAAGAAGCGCATGACCCGGCTTTATGCCGAACGAAGCACCGTATGGTCCGTCAACCGCGCCGCGTAGAGCTGCGCTGCCCGCAAATCGTCAGCTTCCAAGTAGGGAAACTCCTCGAGTATTTCCGCCTCGGTCATGCCCGAGCCCAGCATCTCCAATACATCCTTCACCCGAATTCGCATCCCGCGAATACACGGCTTACCCCCGCATTTTTCAGGTTCGGAGGTGATGCGCTCGAGCAGATTCATGGCGGCAGATTGCCAGCCGGACACTGCTTTGCCAAGCCTCCGCGCAAGTTTGTGCCGCTTAGGATGGGCCGCGCTCACGCACCCTTGCCCGCAGTCATCTCGTCGATCCTCTTCCGCACGATCGATTCGCACCGGCAGGAGAAGTGGTAGACCCGGAGGGATTCGAACCCCCGACCTCTTGGTTCGAAGCCAAGCGCTCTATCCAGCTGAGCTACGAGTCCACAAAATCTGACTGCGCAGAAATTAGGCCTCACTCCGGATATGTCGAGTGCGCGAATCGGGAATTCAAAGCACTCCTCGGGCAAACGCGCTCGCGCATCGCAGCAGTCGGCCCTCCCCGATCCAAGCAGCCGCAGCCTGCCAAGCCGTCCTCAACCGACCGTCGCGCAGAGCGAGAGGTAGTGCGCCCAGGCTTTTTCCGTGCAGTCTTCGACCATCGGCTCCGTGACATTGGCGAGCGTGAGTTTGGCCTCGCTGCGATGCCAGTGACCGCCCTCGCCCGGCAGATCCAATCCAAAGCGTGCCGAGACTCCGCACGCCAAATTCAACACGCACGCGCTCACATTGGACGACGGCTCGTCAAAGGGATCGTGATGCCCCCGGATTCCGTCCACGAGTTCGCCGGGAAAACGCCAGTGATCGAGCAGGACGGCGGTGATTTCGGTCGAGGTGATGCCAAACGTCGCGCGCTCCCAGTCCGAGACCAAAGGCCACTCCGCTTCGCCCGGGTAATATTTGTCGCAAGAAACTGCATCGAGCACGACGCGCCCCAACGACCGCAACAAACCCGTCGCGTAGGCCAGCCCCGGATCAATCCCGGCCGGCAAAGCGAAAATTTCGGAGGCCGCCGCTGTCGCGACCGCGTTTTCCCAGAGCCGACCGGCCTTGAGCCGATACGTGGGCAAATCGCGCTGGCAGGTCTGCTTCGTCGCCGCGAGGCCCACGAGCCGGTAAATGTTTTGAAAGCCCACGCGCCCCACCGCGCCGTCGAGCGAGTCGTGCCGTTCGCGCACGCCAAAAAGGATGCTGTTGCTCATCCGGATCACGTGAAACGTGAGCGCCGGATCGAGGCGCACCAGATTGATCACCTCGTCCATATCGGTCTCCGGTTCCTCCAACAGCAGCCGGAGCCGTCCGAGAATCGCCGCCGAAGGGGCCAGTTTGCTGCCGAGCGTGACGATCGTTTCCCGGGAAAGCGCGGAGTTCGGTGAGATATTCATGACGTCCCCTTCTTTCGGCACAACGCCGACCGGGCTTTAGAGCGAATCCAACCGACGGGAGGTGGAGCCCGATGTCCCCATCGGGCTGGATCGCCTGCGCCGGTTCCCACCGCACCCGCACCGCGAAGCCCGATAGGGACAACGGGCTTCACCTTCAGGCCAACTCCCGCTCAGAAATCGATCGCCTGCATCGTCCCGATCTGGACGCCAAAGCGCTCGGCGTAGGGCTTCACCCGCTTGAAGTCGGCGTGCCGCACTTCGTAGCTCCGGCCGCCGGGGATGAACAAAATCGAATAAGCCCCGGTGCCTTCCAAACGCGAGATCGCGGGCGCAAACTTCGGGTCCACGGTCTTGAACTCAATCAGGCCTTCGCCCGACTTGATGTTCACCACCAACGCCGCCCGCAACGGCTCGCGCAGCTTCACCTCAACCCGCTCGAACGCGCGCGTGGTCTTGTTTACCCGTGCCAGCACGAGGAATTTCTCGGGCGGCAACCGCTTGTTGCCTTCCTTCCGCAACGGGACCTCGAACATAACGCTCGTCCTGTCTTCGGCCGCATGGGTCGCGCTCTCCAGATCCATCAGTTCGCCCAGCGATTGGCGGGAGCCGACGGTATCCGTGCGACCCTCGCTTTCGGCTTTTTCCATCCGTTCGCCCCGGCGTTCACCGCGGCGGCGATACTTGCTGCGGTCGCTATCGCTCGGCGGTTTGCCGTTGACCGAGAGGACGACGTATTGGTCCGCGTAGGTCTTCGACGGGTCGTAGCGCACCACGGTGCGCTTGGTCTCCTCGCCCTTCCCGTTCTCCTCGACGATGGTCTGGGTGAAGGCCCACCGGTTCGCATCGGCCAAAACTTTCTGGATCGCATCCGCGAGCAACGGCGGCACGGCCGCACGGACCGGCAGGGCCGCCCCAAGGGCGAGAATCAGGACAACAAAAAGGCGCATGATCGTGAGACCATGCGCCGGGGAAATGTTTCGGCAAGTCGGGTTTGGCGCGACCCTACATCCGGCAAATCAGCAGCTCCCGCTCGTAAATCATCTCTTTCGGCAGGTGGGAATGCAGGTCGATGAAGAGCTCCTCGTGACCGAGCACCTCGTTGCGCCACGCCGGGCGGTCAAAGGCCTGCAGCTGGTTGAATTTTTCCTCGGAGAAATCGAGGCCCGTCCAATCGATATCCTTGTAGCGCGGCACCCAACCGATCGGCGTTTCCTTGGCCCGACCGCCGGCACGCACGCGGTCGCAGATCCATTTCAGCACGCGCATGTTTTCCGAGAAACCCGGCCAGATGAACTTCCCGTCGGCGTCTTTGCGGAACCAATTCACATGGAAGATGCGCGGCGTCTCCGTGAGGTTGCGCTGCATGTTCATCCAGTGGCGGAAGTAATCGCCCATGTTGTAGCCGCAGAACGGAAGCATCGCCATCGGGTCGCGGCGGACCTTGCCCAACGTGCCGGCGGCGGCGGCGGTCATTTCGGAGCCCATCGTGGCGCCCACGTAAACGCCGCTCGACCAGTTAAACGCCTGGTAAACCAACGGCATCGTCGTCGCCCGACGGCCGCCGAAGATAAACGCGCTGATCGGCACGCCGGCGGGATTCTCCCAGTCCGGATCGATGGTCGGGCACTGGCTGGCGGGCGCGGTGAACCGGGAATTCGGGTGCGCGGCCTTGGCGCCGGTCGCCTTGGCGATCTCGGGCGTCCAGATTTTACCCTGCCAGTCGGTGCACATGGCGGGAGGCGTGTCGGTCATGCCTTCCCACCAGACGCCGCCTTCGGGCGTGAGCGCGACGTTGGTGAAGATCGTGTTTTTCGCGAGCGCGGCCATCGCGTTCGGGTTGGTGACGTTGCTCGTGCCGGGCGCGACGCCGAAGAAGCCGGCCTCGGGATTGATCGCGCGCAGGCGACCGTTTTCGTCGGGCTTGATCCACGCGATGTCGTCGCCGACGGTGGAAATTTTCCAGCCCTGCTTCTGAAAATGCGGCGGCGGGATGAGCATCGCAAAGTTCGTCTTGCCGCACGCGCTCGGAAACGCCGCCGCCACGTAGGTTTTTTTGCCCTGCGGATTCTCGACCCCGAGAATGAGCATGTGCTCAGCCATCCAGCCCTCGTCGCGGGCCATCGCCGAAGCGATCCGAAGCGCGAAGCATTTCTTGCCGAGCAGCGCATTGCCACCGTAGCCGGAACCGTAGCTCCAGATCTCGCGGGTTTCGGGGAAGTGAACGATGTATTTTTCTTTGTTCGAGGGCCAGGACACGTCCTTTTGCCCCTGGGCGAGCGGCGCCCCGACCGAGTGGATGCAAGGCACCACCCGTTTGAAATCGCGGTCGATGAGCTCGAAAACCTTTTTGCCGATGCGCGCCATGATGCGCATATTGACGACGGCGTAGGCCGAGTCGGTGAGCTGGACGCCGATCTGAGACATGGGCGAGCCGAGCGGGCCCATGCTGAACGGCAACACATACATCGTGCGCCCCTTCATGCAGCCGTTGAACAGGCCCTTGAGCGTTTTCCGCATCTCGAAGGGATTGACCCAGTTGTTGGTCGGGCCCGCGGCTTCCTTGGAAAGGGCGCAGATGTAAGTGCGGTCCTCGACGCGGGCGACGTCGCCGGCATCGGAGCGCGCGAGATAACAGCCGGGCCACTTCTTCTGGTTGAGTTTGATGAACGTGCCGCCGGCGACCATCTCGGCGCAGAGCTGGTCATATTCGGCCTTGGAACCGTCGATCCAGTGAATCGCATCGGGCTTGCAGAGCTCGACCATCTTTTCGACCCAACGGAGCAAGTGCTTGTTGGTGCTGAGCGGCGTGGCGGGATTACGCTTTTTCATAGAAGGTCAAACTGGGCGCGGCCATAGACCGAGTAAACGGGAAAGACCTCACCGGCAGCCGCCCAGAAGCGGGGCTGCCTGCGGCATTAGAAACTTGGGCGGGGTCTACGACCCGCACAGCACGGCGAACGCCGGGAGCGGCAGGGCGGGTCAGAGACCCTGCCCTACCTTCCTCAGAACTTCTTCGTGAGCTGCAACGACCAGCTGAGACCGCGGGCCATCGTGTTGTAGATCGATGGATCGTAACCGCGCGAATCGCTGGACAGCGGCGGGATCGCGTCGAAGACGTTGTTCACGCCGAGACGAATGCTCGTGTTGTTCAAGTAGCGGTTCGCGGCGGAGACGCGATAGGTGGCGAAGACATTGTAGGACTTCGAGTCATGCACCGTGTAGCGGTAGGAGACCGCGCCATTGTTGACGATCGGCGTGATGTAGCCGGGCGCACCGAGCGCTTCGTAGGTCGCCTGCGTGGTCGTGGCACCGGCATCGGTATAGCTGCCGGTATAGTAGTAGCCGATGCCCGCGCCCCATTGCTTGAGGCGCCAACTGAGGGTCGCCGTGCCGCGCCACTCGGGCGTGCCGCCGCCCACCGATGCCGCGTTCGAGTTCTTTAACTCCGTGCGACGCGCGCCGGCCGCCGCGTAGGAATAAAATGAGTTCAGCTTGGTCCACGTGGTGTTGAAGGTGAAATTACCGATCGCCATTCTGGGGAGGCGGTAGTTCACATCGAAGTCGAAGCCGTTCACAAATTGCTGGGCGCGGTTGAAATAGGTGGCGCGCAACACATCGATCGCGCCGACCACGGCGCGTTGGTTGCCGGGAACTTGGCGGGCGTTGTAAGCCGCGAAGAAATCGCGGTCAGCCTGCGTGACGGGCAGACGGACTACCGACGGAACGCCGCGGTAGTTGGCCGTGCCCGAACCCAAATCGATCGAGCCGATCGCTTGACCCGCCGCGAGTGCCGTCTGCGTTGCGAGCTGCAAGGCAGCCAGATCGTCCGCCACGGACTCGGCCGCCGTCGGAGCGGCAATCACGCTCTGTTGGGCGATCTCCCAGTAATCCACCGAAACGGAGAGGCCTTTGATGAACGGAACATCGACGACCACGCCACCGGACTTGCCCTTGGCGGTTTCGGGACTGAGCGCGAGATTACCCGACGAAATGCTGCGGCGATTGGACGGACCGTCGGTCGGGAGCGCCGTAACCGCGCTGCGGTAAGCATCGGTGCTGCCGGTGACGGTGCGGATGAGAGTGCCGGTGAAGAGCTGCGCCAGATTCGGCGCCCGGAAGCCTTCGTTATAAGAGGCACGGGCCATGATCCACGAGGTGGGACGCCAGTTGACGCCATACTTCGGCTTCGTGGTGTCGCCGAAATCCGTGTAGCTCTCGTAACGGGCGGAGGCCGTCAGCTCAAGCGACTGCACGAGCGGGAGGGTGAACTTGTTGCCGACGAGCGGGACGACGGTCTCGACGTAGGCAGCGGCGACGTGGCGTTTGCCGTGCGTGTCGGAGTTGGGCGAGAAGCCGAGGAAATCATTGCTGAGCGGATTCAGGCCGGAGTTGGCCGGATTCAAACCGGCGAAGGGAGGACGATAATCGCTGTAAGCCTCGTAACGGAACTCGCCGCCGACGGCTGCGCCGATCGTGTTTCCGCCCCAGATCGAGAGCACGTCGCCCGAGGCGCGCACATCGCCGCTGCCGAGTTTGGTGATACCGTTGCGAATGAACTCCGAACGGAAGGTCGAAGTCACGCTGTCGGGATTCTTGAAATCGCCGGTGGCCACCAGCGTGCCGTTCTGCACCGCAAAAGTGCGGGTGAAGGGGTTAAAGGCGCGGGCCGGATCCGTCTGGTTGATGGCCTCGATCAGCTTCGTCTTCCGGCTCGGTCCGGCTTCATTCTCGATCACGCGACCGACCGAGTAGAGGAGCGCGGCTTCCCATGACCAAGAACCGCTGAGCTTCCCGCGCAGACCGGCGAGCCCCCGGTAAACGGAGGTGTCAACGAAGTCGGTGCGGGTCGCGAGGTCGGAGAGACGCTTGTTCGTGATCGAAACGGCCGAGGGCGTGCCCATCAGGCGGGCGGAACCGTCGGTGTTGGGCGCGCCGGTCGGCGACCAGAAGCGGGTGCCGAACGGATTGTAGGGATTTGTCGCGGGCACGATGATGAACCCGTCCGTGCTCTGCGTGATACCATCGGGCTCGCGATAGGTGACGGACTGCGCCTGATAGAGGCTGGCGTCGGCAAAGGCGGTGATGCGGTCGTTGATTTCGAATTCACCGCTCGCAAAAACATTGGTGCGATTCGATTTGGGCTGAATCACGCGATAGTCGTTGTTGTTCCAATAGTAGGTCTGCGTCACCCCGGCGCGGCTTGGGGCGGCGGTGGCGAAGGCAGCTCCGCCGGAACCGTTGGGCACGAGGAAGAAAGCACCGCTGGCCGCCGCGAGCGTGGTGGGCACACCGGCCGGACGTGCGCCGGCAAACGTCGAGACTTGGCCGAAAGCATCCGTGCCCGTCACGGTGCCGAGCAGGTAGTTGCCGAACTGGGTCGTGGCGGAGCGAAGATTGAAGGTCGTGTTGGTCGAAACGTTCCACGGTGCGGGCGCGCGATAACTGAGATCGGACTCGGCGGAGAATGCGCGGTCGCGAGCATACATCGCCTCGCGGCTGTAGAAGTCGGCGGTGATCATCGCGCGGCCCTTTCCTTTGGCGAAGTCGAGACCGTGGGTGAGCGTGGCGCGGTATTCGCCGCCGTCGCCGTAGCGCGTCTCGCCGTAGCGGAGCGAGAGCTCGGTGCCGCGGAAATTTTTTGCGGTGACATAGTTCACGACGCCCGCGACGGCATCGGTGCCGTAGATGGACGAGGCGCCGTCGCGAAGGATTTCCACGCGCTCAAGCCCGCGGTTGGGCAGGGTGTTCACGTTGGTCGAGAGCGTGGGGACGCTGGCCTCGTTTTGGCTGATCGGGTGCGGCACGAGGCGGCGACCGTTGAGCAGGAGCAGGGTGTTCCCCGAGGCGATGCCGCGGAGCGAGACGCTGGCGTTGTCGCCGCGTGCGGTGGCGCCCAGCGTGGCGGTCTCGTTGCCCGGAAGGCCGGTGACTTGAGGCAAAGCCGTGAGCAACTCGGAAGGCTGCGACGCGTCGCGGATTTCGAGGTCGGCCGTCGCGAGGACTGTGACCGGGAGGACTTTCTCAACGTCCAATCGCTTGATGTTGGAGCCGGTGACCGTGAAAGCCTCCAAGGTCACCTTCTCTTCGGCCGGAGCCGGCGCAGGGGCAACTTGGGCGAGGGCGGGGATCGCAAGCGCGAGTGAAAGCGCGACGCAGCGGCGGTAGGCAGGCAGTGGTTTCATAGGGTTAGTTCGGGTTGTTGGCAGGTCAGGTTTGAAAAAAGGAAGGGATGAAATCGAAGAAAGGCAACCGGAGCGAGCGCCGTGGTCGCGGGCCGGCTAGAGCTTCTTCGAAATCTCCAAGTAAAACGTGCGGCCTTTGGCACTTACCGTGCCGCCTTGATAGCCGCGTGATTCGTCGGCGATCGGAGGCTCGGTGTCCATGAGGTTGGTCACGCCAAAGCGGGCCGTCACGTCGCGAAGGAAGTTCTGCTTTTTGCCGAACCGGTGCTGCACGTAGACGTTTTGCTGGATGACGTCTTCGATCCACCAGCGGTAGCGCACCACACCACCGATATCGTTGAAGACCTTGATGTAGCCGGGCCGACCGAGTTGTTCGTAAACGGCCGCTGTCGTGGCCCCGCCCACATCCATCGAGCCGCCGTAATACTCGCCGAACCAGCCGGCGCTCCAGTTGCCTTGACGCCACGTCACGCTGGCGTTGCCGCGCCACTCGGCCCGACCGTCTTCCCGGAGCACGGTTTCAACTTCGGAGAACTCGTCGAGCTTCTCGTCGAATTTGCGGTTGTAAGTCGCCTCGCCTTTGACCGTGAACTGACCAAACGGCAGCTTCGGCAGGCGGTAGGAGACGGCCATGTCGAAGCCTTCGAGATCGCGGCCGGCGAGGTTGAGGTAGTCGTCGACCACCGAGAGCACCCGACCGACCGGAGCGCGCTGGGCGGACGGCGGGCGGGTCGAATTGAACAGAGCGTAGGCGGCCCGATCCTCTTCCGTCACGGGTGCGCGGGAGACTTTGGAACTGCCGCGGTAACCGGCCGCGCCGGAATTCGTGTTCACGGCGTTGGCCAGAGCGCCGCCGGCGATCTGCGCCTGCGTGTAGGCATCGAGGAGTTGCTCGTCGCGGAGGAGCGTTCCGGTGGCCCCGAGGTTGTCGATGACCTTGTTCTGGTTGATCCGCCACCAGTCGATGGTGAAGGTCAGGCCCTTGATCCGGGGCACTTCGATCGCGACACCGAACGTCGTCGTGTCGGCCTCTTCCGGTTTGAGCGACGCATTGCCCTGGCGGAACACGGTGCGGTTGGTCGAGCCGTCGGTGATCAGGGCGGTGACTTCACTGCGGTAGGGATCGGATACGCCGGTGACCGAGCGTTGGAGCGGCGAAGTATTCGTCTGCACGAGATTCGGCGCGCGGAACGATTCGTTGTAGGAGCCGCGGAAAAGGACGTTGCCCGTGGGCCGCCAAGCGACGCCGTATTTGGGCTTAAACGCATCGCCGAAGTCCGAGAATTTTTCATACCGACCGGCCAGCGAAAGCTCGACGGTGTGCAGTAGAGGCAGGCGGTTCTTTTTGCCGAAGATCGGGACCAGCACCTCCGTGTAGCCGGAGATGACATCGCGCTCGGAGTAGAGGTTCAGATTGGGACTGAGGCCGATGAAGTCGTTGTCGGTGCCCCGGGGCAGATTCGGCGTCGGGTCGCCGGCGGGATTCAAGCCGGCAAACGCGGGGCGCCAGTCCTTGTAGGATTCCCAGCGGTATTCGACGCCGCTGGCGCTGCCGACGCGGCCGCCGAAGAAATCAAAGAGCGTGCCGTTGATCTTTGCGTCCCAAGTGGCGAGCTCGGTGCGGCCCTCGCGGATAAAGACGTCGGTCAGCGGATCCACCACGGCAGCTGGATTGGTGTAAGGCTGATCGACTTGGATGACGCCTCCGACATTGCGGAAGGTGTAACCAAAAGGGTTGAACGCCGTCGCGTCGGTGCGCAGCAGCGCGGTCTGGAGGCGGCTGTGGCGGATGTTGTTGAGCTCTTCGTCGCGCGTCCAAGCGCGGGAGTAGAGCACGGCCGACTCCCATTCGAAATCGGCAAAGGTCGACCCGCGCAGGCCGCCGACCGTGCGAAGGGACTGAGAGAGCACATTGATCTCCTTGGCCTTGAACTCGCGCGGGCGAACACCGGTGCCGCCCGCGATCAGCACATCGGACGGTGTGCCTGTGACGCGGGCCGTCCCGTCGGCGTTCGGCGCGCCCGTGGGGCTGTAGAAGCGCGAGCCGAAGGGATTGTAGGGATTGTTCGCCCCGACGTAGATGTTTACATCATCGGTGCCGTCGATTCCGGCGGGGTCACGGTTGTTGCTCGAATCGGCGCGGTAGTAGGCGACCTCGCCGAAGGCCGAGAGGCGGTTGCTGAACGTGTGGTTGAGCGCGGTGTAGAGATTGAGCCGGTCGGTCTGCGGGAGAATGACACGGTGTTCGTTCAGGTTGTAATAGTAGTCGCGCTCGACGCTCGTGACCGCGCGGGAGGGCGTCGTCTGGCGAGTGCCCACGCCGCCGCTTGCCAGCGGCACCATGAAGAACGCACCGGCGGCCGAGGTGGTGAGCGTGGTCGACGGCGTGGTCGAAGTGCTGATGCCCGCATTGCCGGCGGGCCGGGCGCCGACGAAATTGCCCGTGGCGTCGAACGCCCCACGGATGAAGTTGCCGAACTGCGAGGACGTGGAGCGGTTGTCGAAATCGGTGTCGGTGGTGTTCCAAGGCTCCTTCACGTCGCGCACGCGGCGGACGTCGGCGTCGCGGGAAAACTTGCGGTCGCTCGTGCTGAGCAGTTCGCGGTGATAGACGTCGATCATCGCGATCAGGCTGGTCTTGCCGCCGTTGAAAAGTTCGCCGCCGCTCACGGTCGCCCGCCAGTCCTCGGCGCCGCCGCCGGAGGTGAGGCTGCCGCGCAAGGAGACGTCGTAGCCGTCGTAGTCGCGCCGCAAAATCGTGTTCACCACGCCCGCGGCGGCATCGGCGCCGTAGATTGCGGAAGCACCGTCGCGCAGCACTTCGACGCGCTTGATCGCGGCGGTGGGAAGCTGGTTCACGTTGACCGCGAGCGAAGGCACCCCGCCCTCGGCCTGGCTGATCGGGTGCGGCGCGAGCCGACGGCCGTTGACGAGCACGAGCGTGTTGCCCGAGCCGATGCCGCGAAGGTTGAGCGAGGTGTTGTCACCGCGGGCATCGGCGCCGAGGACGTTGGTTTCGGAGAGCGAGAGGACACCGCCATTGGGCAAGAGCTGGAGCAACTCGGCGGCGGTGGGCGCGGCGCGGACGTCGAGGTCGTCGAAATCGAGCACAGAAACCGGCAGCGTGGCTTCTTGGTCGATACGGCGGATATTCGAACCGGTGACGGTGAAGGCTTCGAGCTTAACCGTCTCGCTCGCCGGGGATGGCGCCGGCGCGGTTTGGGCGCGGGCATCGACAACGAGCAAACCGACCACACCCAGGGTCGTGACCGGGAGCCAAGAAATTGACGGTTTCATAGGGGAAAGAGGAAGAAAACAGCCGGCGGAAGCGAACGAGTAAAGGGCCGGCTCTTAGAAATCTCCACCACTGATTCAAGCCGTCCCATGCCCCCCTCCCCCGTCACTTCATCGGCTCAATGTGGACGGATACATCGCTGATCGCGTGCGCCGTCGAGGCGAGCAGCGCGTCCTTTACCGCGTGGGCGATGTCGTGTCCGGCCCGCACCGAGAGTTCACCATCCACCCGCACTTGGATATCCACGAGGTGGCTCAGCCCGCTTTTGCGCACCCGGCATTTGTCGAGCGCGGCGACGCCCGGCACCCCGAGAGCCACGGTCCGCACTTCGCTCTCGAACGCCGGCGACACCGCCGTGTCCATCACATCGGCCAGCGCCCGGTTAAACATCAGGACGCCGTTGAACAAAATCACCGCGCACGCCAACAGCGCCGCCCAATCATCCGCCGTTTCATAACCCGGCCCGCCCCACACCGCGATCCCGATCCCAACAAACGCCGCCGCCGACGTAATCGCATCCGAATAATGGTGGAGCGCCTCGACTTGGAGTCCCGTGCTGCCCGCCTCCTCGCTCGCCCGCGTCATCCTCCGCGAGAACCAAAGCTTCACCGCCACCACGCCCGCGAGCAACGGCAAGGTCGCCCAGTGCGGCCCCAAATGCGGGGTCAGAATCTCGCGGATCGCGCTCCAGGCAATCCAGCCCGCGATCGCAAAAATGAACACCGCCACCGCGAGCGCCGCCAACGGTTCGGCTTTGCCGTGGCCAAACGGATGATCCGCGTCGGGCGGCCGGGCCGCCACGCGAAACCCCGCCCACACCAACAGCGACGAAAGGATGTCGATCAACGACTCGGCGCCGTCCGCGATCAACGCGTAGGTGTTCCCAAAAATGCCGCCGGCAAACTTCACCGCCGCGAGTGTCGCGTTCAGCACGATCCCGCGCAGCACCAACGCCGCGCTCGCGCGGGCGCGGCGCTGGGTGACGGCGTGGTGCGGGGGTAAAACTGACGACATAGTCACAACGTTGTCGCAGATCGGCCCGCGATCTCAACGCGCGAGTTGACCGCCTCTCAGACCGGCCTCAATTTCCGGCGTTTTCCCACCGTCACCATGGCCGATTCCAGCATCCTCGTCGCCACCGATCCCGTGCACCAGTTCTCCGTCTTCGTCGAGAACCGCGTCGGTCGCCTGCACGAACTCACCGCCGTGCTCAAGGGCAACGACGTCCACATCATGGCCATCACCATGCTCGATTCCACGGACAGCACGATCGTGCGGCTCGTCGTCGACGATCCCTCGAAGGCGCGCGAGCTGATGGTGAACAACGATTTTCCCTACACCGAATGTGCGATCCTCGCCGTCGAGATCGGCGACGAATCCGAGCTGAAGGGCGTGCTCGCCGCGCTCCTCGAGGCCGAGATCAACATTCACTACATCTACAGTTTCATCAAACGCCCCGAGGGCCGCTCCGCTCTCGCGATCAGCAGTGAAGACGCCGACACCGCCAGTCAGGCCCTTGGCAACCGCGGCTTCAAGATTCTCACTCAGCGCGACATCTCGCGCTGAATCGCTCAGCCCTTCACTTCGCCCATCCGCTCGCCTTCGAGCTCGTAGATGCCGGTGAGGTAGCCGTTCTCAAACGTGGCGCCGACTTTCAGCACGCCGTAGAAAGATACCGGCACATCCATCATCACCGGCACGCCCTGCGGAATCCGCACCACGATCCAATCGTTGATGTTGGGGGTCGCCCCGAAGCAGCAGGCCATCTGGCTGATCATCAGCAAAAACTCGGTGCATTTCCCTTTTTCCAATTTGGTCGGCAACATGAAGCCCGTGACCACGGCCTTCTTGCCATTCCAACTCTTCACGATGTCCGGGATCTGCTCGTTGCCCGTTGGCGGGGTGACGTTGGGATTCGCCGCCGGATCAAACTCCGGTGGGACAAATTTGAACCCGGCCAGTCGGTCAAAACCGATCTTCAGGTAGCCGTCTTCCATTTCAGGTTGGGTAATCGCCGCGAACTCTGCCGCGGGTGCCGGGGCCGCCGGAACCGACTCCGCCCGCAGCGACCACATCCCGCCGACGAGCGCCGCCGCGAGGATGATCGATAGACCGGCTTTGAGGTAAGGGGTCGTGGACATTTCCCGTAGCAAACGGCCCTTTTCGGGTTCGTCAATTTCTTGCACCGCAATTTTGGCCGGTGGCGAATTGCCGGCAAAAGCGACTTCAACGGAGGCTTCGAAGGCGGTCGAGCGCCTCCCGGGCCCCGGTGTGATTCGGGTCGAGCCGCAATATGGCTTCGAACTGTTCCATCGCCTCGGAGCGTCGCCCCGCTTCCAGCAACACCCGGCCCAAGGCTTCATGCATGCCCGGGTTTTCAGGCTCGAGTTCGATCGCCCGCCGGAGATGGGGCAAGGCGGCGGTCGGGTTGCGCTGCATAGCCAGTGTCAAACCCCACTTCAGCTCGGCGTCGGCCGAATCCGGCTGCACCCGGCGCACTTGCTCGAACTGTTCGATCGCCTCGGCAAAGCGTCCCCGGTTGGCCAGCGCCCAGCCGAGATTCACCCGCGCGATGACCAACGACGGATCGAGCCGCACCGCGCCGCCGAATTTTTCGATCCCCTCGTCCACCCGGCCTAGGGCCATCAGGGCCACCCCGAGGGTATTGTGCGCGCTCGCAAAGCGCGGCTGGAGCCGCACCGCCTGCTCAAGCAACGGCAGGGCCTCGGAAGACCGGCCCAGCCGGTTCAACACGTTGCCGAGACTGTTGAGGGTCTCGGGGAACCCGGGCTTCAACTCGAGCGCCCGCTGCAGGTGGTGCACGCTCTTTTCCGTTTCACCCGCCTCGTCCAAAGCCGTGCCGAGGTTGAGGTGCGCCACCCAACTCGAGGGATTGCGCGCCAGCGTCGTTTCGTAGAGCGCAAAGACGTCGCGATACATTTCGCTCTGCCGCCACGTGAGTCCGCCGAGAGTGGTCAACACGGCGGCCGCCACCGTCGGGCCGCTCCAACGCGGCCAGCGCAAGCGGGCGAATCCGCGGGTCGCGGCCGCCATCAGCAACGCGATCATGCCCAAGCTGGCGAGGTATTGAAAATGGTCCGCCACGTAGGAGAAAACGAAGGGATACACGTTCACAAAACCGAGCACCGGAAAGAGCGTGCCACCAAACAACAGGACCGCGGCGAGCGGCGCGCGGTCCCTGCGTGACCACACCGCCAAACCGGCGACCAGCGCCAAGGCCGCCAGCGGAAAGAGCCATTGCCACCACACGGTCGCGTCGATCGTCCAGCGGGGATAAAAGAAAATCAGCTCGGCCGGCCAAAGCAGTTTCCCGAGGTAAAACCAGACGACCCGGCCGGCCAGCAGGCCCCGCTCCACCGGGCCGAGCGCAAACGCGTCACCGGCGGCCCCGATCTGCGCGGACTCGAACCACGCCGTGCCAAGGCCGGCCGTAACCCCGACCGCCAACCAAGGCAGCAACGGGCGGACCTCTCCGCGCCATGACAGTCGCCCGTATCGCCACCACGCCACGACGAGCAGCGCGGCCGGCAGCGTTGCGGTCACGGTCTTCGTCAGGAGCGCGGCCACGAACCACAGGCTGGTCACGAGGTAACGCGCGGGCCGCCGGTCGTCCTCGAAGCGCAACCATGCGAGGGCCGCCGCGAGGTAGAACAGCGTCGAGAGCGTGTTTTTCTGCTCCGCGATCCAAGCGACCGATTCGACGCACACCGGATGGAGCGCGAAGACGAATCCCGTCAGCACCGCTCCGGGAACGGCCAAGCGCCGCAGAATCACAATCAGCAGAAACGCCGACAGCGAATGCCACAGCACATTGATGAGATGATAGCCGACGACGGAGTCGCCCCAGATCTGGTGCTCAATCCAGAACGCCGTGTGCAGAAGCGGATAATACTGCTGCGTCGCGCCGACCTCGGACCAAATCCGCCAGAGCCCGGACCACGACTGCAGGGCGGGGCTCGTGACGTGCCCGGCATCATCCCACAAAAAATCACCGCCCAACGCCGGGAAATACGCCGCGAGGTTTCCGACCAAGATGTGGGCAAAAATCGCTCCCGCCGGCCATGGGCCGGAGATCGGGGCGGCCGCGGGATCGGGTTCGGCGCGGAGCGGGGCGATGCGACGCGGGGGCTTCATCGGCAGGGAGCAGCAAACGATTTATCCCAGCGCCAATCAAGCCGCTCGCGCCGCGGGTGGGGAACGGAAGGAGCGGACGGCGTTGACGGCATGGACAAAAAAATCGCCGTCGCTCTTGCGAGTGACGGCGAGGTTCAGGCAGTGGCGCAACGGCCAGTCGACGGCTATAGGTCGAACGAGGCAGACAGGATGAACTGTCGCGGATCGACGATGCGGTAGGTCGAGGGTCTGCCGTCAAAGAAGGCCCCCGTGGCCTGCAATCTGCCGCCGCTCTCCTGCACGTTCTTCACGTTGAATTGGAAGTTTGCCCGGATCCGGTCGCCGAACAGCTTGGTTCTGTAGCTGACGAAGAGGTCGACGTAAGTTTCGGCCGGCGAGTAGATCGGCCGGTTTGGATCCAGTCGCGTGATCCGGTTCGCCGGGAGAGTGAGGTCTTTGGCCGGATCATAACCGAGGCCGTAGAAACCGATGGACGCCTTGTCGCTCCAGCGCAACGAGCCACCCACGCTCATGGCCTTGAGAACCTTGTGGTCCGAAATACTCGCCAGATTAAGTTTGGTATTAAACTTGGTGGAGTATTTGCGGACTTGGGGACGGGGACGTCCGATCAGGGCGCGGAACACGGCCATGGGCGCATCGACATTCGCGGCGAAGTTGGTCGCGGCCGAGTTGGTGGCGTTGTAGCCGGCTACCGTGCTGAAGGGTGTGCCCAGAATATTCCACCACAGCAGATTGCCGCTCGGGCCCGCGGGCAACGTGTTGGGCGTAATCGCCGTGGTCACGCCGTTGACGGTCTGCGTGGTCCGGGTAAAGCGCGGATCCTCGAGGGTGGTCCAGATCGGCATGCGGGCAGCGATGTAGTCGTCGACCGCCGAGCCCACCGCCGTATTGATCGCCTCAGTCTTGGTAACCGACGCGCTGACGGTCCAGTTCTTGGTGGGGTTGAAATTGACCTCCAACTCATCGCCCTTGGACTGCGCGTCCATGACGGCGGCGTAGGTGTTGTTGGCGACGATGGCCTGCAAACCGACATACTGAGCCACGGGCATTTTGATGGCGGCGGCAATCTGCTCGTTGGTGGCGACTCCGCCGGTGTTGAGTCCGTTCAACCACGCGGTGGTCTGGGTCCTCAGATTCCAGTTATCGGTCGCGACAAAGCCCTCATAACGCAAGATACGCTGCGCCATCGTGGTGATGTCGCCGTTGCGCAGGTTGAGCTGCTTGGTGTCGAAACGATTGTAGCGAATCGAGAGCTTACCATCCAGCATGGTCATCCACAGGCCCATATCCTTGCTGGTGCCGGTTTGATTGGGCAGCGGCTTGAGGAACAGGTCGAACGCCGGACCCTGCGCGATGAAGTTGTCCGAGGTGTTGTAGGTGAGGCTGAGACTGCTCGCCGCTTCGGCCATAAACCGGGTGATCCCGTTTCCGCCGTTGATCGCAGACTTGAGGAACCGGAGGTCCCGGAACGGACGGGCCACGAGCGAGAAGGACTCCGTGGTGCCCTTCGCCCGACGCCAGCTGGGCAACCATTTGTCGGACGCCGCGAAATCGTAGGCCCGGAGGTCCGGGGTCAGCGTCGCCAGAGGAGCATTGCGATCGAAGACGACGTCCTCACGCAGGCCGAAAGTGCCCACCAATCGGCCGTCAAAGAAGGTGCTCTGAAGCACGCCGCCCTTGGTCTTGACGACGGTCTGGACGCTGGCGCCACCGCCACCGGCGTCGGGGCTCGGGGTAAAGCCGATCGCCGACACGTCTCTGATCATCGCGCCCGACGAGGGCCCCCACACGTAGGGGACGCTGACCCCTTCCGGGAAGTAGCTCGGAGCGTATTCGATGCCTCCGCCGACGGTGTTGCCCACATAGTATTGCTCAATCACCCGGGCGTAGTTGCCGGGTGCGATCGTATATCTGGGATCGGGGATGGATTGTTGAACGCGGTTACCCAACGGCGTGTTGAGGGCGGCGTATTTTTGCTGCCAGGCCTTGTCGAGGCCCAGCGCGGAATGCCGATAGGTGTATTGGCGATTCTGCTGATCCTTGTATTCGTAGTAACCGAGCAGCTGCTGGGTGCCCAGCCACCTGCTCAAACCGCGGTCTTGGGAGAAATCGAGGCGGTAGACGGCCTGAGCGCGGGTGGTGTCCCACAGCCACGGCCTGTTCCGCAGGAAGGGTTCGCTGCTTCTCAAATAGGGTCGGCCGAAGTAAGGATTCGGCGAACCGTCCAAATTGACCTGGTTCACGTCGACCTGAAGCTGGCCCACGTTGCTGTTCACGCTCGCGGGGCCCATCGGCTGGTTTTCCAGTCGTTTGGCATCCTCTCGCAAGAAGGTGACTTGGGCCGCCAACGTTTGTTTGGGGGTGTTGAGGAAGAATTGGTCGAGCTGGGCGAGGTAGGTGTTGACGTCGTCCCAAGCCTTGCTGTTGCCCGCCAGATTGATCCGGTTCCAATCATAGATGGATCGGTCGCTGATCGGCCGGGTCACCGAATTATAGAGCGGCTGTTGCGTGGCGGTGAACGTTTCCGAGGGCCCCGTGGTCAAGAGTCCGATTCCGGTTTGGGAGGCGGCATACGGATCCGTGGAGGCGAATACGGCTGTGCCGTTCGTCGCGGTCGCATTCGTGTATCGCGTCATGGCCCAATAGGGCGTCTGGCCCGGAGCACCGATCCGGAAGATCGAACGATTCTCGGCGCCGCCCGTGATGAAGCTGATCGGCGCGGCCGTATACGGCGTGGTTGATCCAAGGACGTTGCCGTTCCCGTAGACTTGCCCGTTGGCGAGGGTGACCAGACCCGTGACCGGATTCCAACCTGGTTTCCCGGCCTTGATCCAATCCGTGTAATAGTCACGCGGGGTCGTGAAATTCGGCCGCACCGCCGAGTTTCTGTAACCATACCAAGAAGCCGACAACGTGGTGTTCTTAAAGGGCTGGAACTTGACCTGAAAACTGAGACGACGGGCGTTCTCCTCGGCGGGCTTGCGGATGAAACCGGTGTGCTGGTTGGCGTAGCTCGCCCGCACCGACAACTTGTTCTTCAAGATTCTGCGGTTCACATCGAGTGAGGCGCGCCAGCCGTCATAGCTGTCGCCGCGGAGCTCAACTCGGGAGAAGTCGCGGGTCAGGTTGGCGGTCGCCGGCACCTGATTGACAGTGCCCGAGGCGTTGCCCAGGCCGAAGATATTGGCGTTGGGCCCGCGGCTCAGTTCGAGCGAGTCCATCCAGAGCGGATCGACCGGCACGCGACCGGTCGTCGCGATGTTGTTGAACGCAATGTTGGCGTTGCCGATGCCGCGGACGCGGTTGGCGTTGTTCGGATTCAGACTCACCTGGTCGACGACGGCGCCCGTGCGGTCGGTTTCAAACAGCGAGTAGGATCCCGTGCCCTCGGTGCTCGCCATGTAATCGAACACGTCATTGATATCGAGCATCGCGAAGTCGATCATCTGCTCCTTGGTCATCACGGTGATCGACTGGCCGAGGTCCTCGATCTTCGAGTTCATGCGGGTGCCCGACATCGAGTTGGCGGAGAAATAACCCTTGTTCTCGGATATCACTTCGAAAGGCGACAGGACGAGCGTTTCCTCCCCGGCAGGCCTCGGGGCCAGCTCGACGTTGACGGGAGCGGACGGCCGTTGCGCGGCATCCCTGGCGGCCGCCTCGTCGGGATCGAGTCGGCCGTTGCGGTTGGCGTCGTATCGGGCGAGAGCCCCGGCATCGGCGGTCGCCGCCGGCGCAACTTGGGCGCGAGCAATCGGGGCGAGGAGGGTGATCAGGCAGACGGGCACTCCGATCAGGCGGAACAGCGGGAGTTTTGTTTTCTGAGGCAGGTTCATGATGGGTTGGGACCGAGGTAGAACTACGGGGCGACAGGGTTTTGATCGATTCGGGGGTAGAACGACGGACAGGTGTCCTTTCGCTAATGAAAAAGAAATTTTGAGAGAGGCGAGGCGAAAACCGACCGTCGGCGCCGTGGGCCCGAAACCGGGCGGCGGGCACCGGGGCGCGTAAAAATCGTTCCGGACAGTAAGATTAACCTTACCCCGTTCGCGCATCCCAACGTTGCGTTGCATTCGCGCTTCATCCGGAAATTTGGCGCACGCTGCGATTCCAGCCGGTCCGGAGCGCAGTCACGTGCTCCGCCGACATTTCGGGCCGGTAGACGGTCTCGGCCCGACCGAGCGCCGCGATCTCCTCCAGCGAACGGTAGCGGCGTTGCCCGAGCTGCCCGGCAAGCACCGCACCATACGGGGAACAGTCCGCCAAATCCGCGACGCTTAACTCCACCCCGGCTAGATCGGTGCAAAGCTGCATCAAGAACCTGCTGGCCGTGGGCCCGCCGTCGGCCCGAAGCACCGCGTGTTGCACCTGCGCCTCAACCCGGAGGGCATCCAACGCGTCGCACAGCTGAAAGGCGATCGACTCAAAGGCTGCGCGCGCGAGGTGCCGGCGATCGCTGTGCGACGACAGCCCGACGATGGCCGCCCGGGCGGCGGAGTTCCAATGCGGCAAACCGAGGCCGGTGAACGCCGGCACCAGATAGACCCCGCCGTTGTCGCCCGCGGCGATCGCGAGCCGCTCGATGGCGGGAACATCGGGCGCGAGGCCGATTTGGTCCCGCAACCAGGTGAGCGTCGATGCCGACGAAATGATGATCCCTTCAAACGCGTAGGTCGGCACGCCGTCATGGACCCACGCCAGCGCCGTCAGCACGCCCGAATCCGAGAGCCGCGGCTGGCTCCCGATCGTCATCAGCAACGACGAGCCGGTGCCAAAGGTCACTTTGGTCGCGCCGGGCGCGAAGCAGCGCTGGGCGAAGAGGGAGGCCTGCGAATCGCCCATGACCCCGCAAAGGGTAATCGGCCGAGCGAGCGCGCCGCCCAGCGTCGTTTCGCCGAAGTGCGCGGAGCAGTCCCGCACCTCCGCCAGAGCGCAGCGCGGCACCTCCCACAGCGCGCAGAGCTCCTCGTCCCAGGCCAAATCCGTAATGTTATAGAGCAACGTGCGGCTGGCGTTGGTGGCGTCGGTCGCAAAAACGTTTCCGCCGGTGAGCCGGTAAATGAGGTAGGTGTCGATCGTGCCGATGAGCGCGGAACCGTCGGCCAGCTTGGCCCGCAAATCCGGACGCTGACGCACGAGCCACTGCAGCTTCGACGCCGAGAAATAACCGTCGATTTTCAGACCGGTCTTGCGGTGGACCAAGGGCCCGCGACCGGCGGCGGAGTGCTCGGCACACAACGCGTCACCCCGGCGATCTTGCCACACGAGGGCCGGATACAGCGGGCAACCGGTGGCGCGATCAAACACGACGATTGTCTCGCGTTGATTGGTCAGACTCAGCGACACGATCTCCTCGCGCCGGGCGGCGTGGCGGCTGACCACATCGGTGAGCACGGCCAGAGAGTTTCGCCAAATCTCCTCTGCGTCATGTTCGACCCAACCCGGCTGCGGGTAGTGCTGCCGGTGCTCCCGCGCCTCTCGGTCTAGCGCACGGCCCTCAACGTCAAAGAGCAGAGCCTTCGTCGCCGAGGTGCTTTGATCGAGAGCGAGAAACAGCGCCATGGCTCAGGAGCGTCCCAACAGGTCCAACGCGGTTGCGGCCAGCCCTTCCATTGTCAGCCCGTAGTGGCGGAAGATATCCGCCTGGCTGCCCGTGACGGTGTATTCGTCGGGAATCCCGACGATTTTGAAACGCGTGCCGATACCGGCTTGGGCGATGACGCCCGCCACCGCCTCGCCCAGACCACCGTTGATCATGTGTTCCTCGGCGGTGACGACGGCGCGACACTCGCGCGCGGCGGCGAGGACGGCGGCGGAGTCGAGCGGCTTCAGCGTCGGAAGGCTCACGACGCGACAATCCAGACCCGCAGTGGCCGCGAGATGGGCCGCGGCCAGAAGGCAATGGATCACCGTCTCGCCGGTGCCGAGGAAGGCGACGTCGTTGCCCTGGCGGAGCACGCGGGCCCGGCCGAAGGTGAACGGCGCGGTGTCGGCGGCCGGGAGAGTGTAGAGCGGGGCTTTGCCGAAACGCAGATAGACGGGAGTCTGAGACGCCGCGGCGGCTTTGACCGCTTCGCGGGTTTCAAAGTTATCGGCGGGGACGATGATCGTGAGATTGTTGATGGCGCGCATGACGGCGAAGTCGTGCAACGAATGATGTGTCGTTCCGAGCGCACCGTAGCTCACGCCGGAACTGATACCCACGATGGTCACGGGGTGATCGGAATAGCAGATGTCATTCTTCACCTGTTCCAGCGAACGAGCGGTGAGAAAACACGCCGGCGAAACGGCGAAGACATTTTTCCCGCACGAGCCAAGGCCGGCGGCGATGCCGACGAGGTTCTGCTCGGCGATGCCGACTTCGACGATCTGCTTGGGCAACGCCTGGCCGAAGGGCCCGAGCTTGCCGGAGCCACGCGAATCGCTGGTGACGGCGAGGATGTTGCGGTCGGCTTTCGCCAGCGCGAGCAGCGTGTCGGCAAATTCCTCGAGGTTTGCGCGGCCCAGCTTGAGGCCGAGTTTCTCCGCGACGGCCTTCGCGGCCGGAGAATACATGGACGGGGCGGGCGCGCTCATGCGGCACCTCCGGAACGGGCGTCGGCAAGCGACGCCCCTACGTTGAGCTTCGCGATCGCGGCATCGAGCTCGGCGTTGGCGCGCGCGAACTCGTCGTCGTTCGGCACGCCGTGGTGCCATTTGCCGACATCTTCCATAAAGCTGATGCCTTTGCCTTTGGTCGTGCGCGCGATGACGCAGGACGGTTTGCCGGGCTCGAGCGGTTTTTCCAAAGCGGCGGTGAGCGCGGCGAGATCGTGGCCGTCGACCGTGCGCACGGCCCAGCCGAAGGCGGACCACTTTTCGGCGAGCGGTTCGTGGTTCATCACGTCCTTGGTGCGACCGGTGATTTGCAGCGTGTTGCAGTCGATGATGGCGGTGAGGTTGTCCAATTTGTAGTGGGCACCGGCGAGCGCGCCTTCCCAGTTCGAGCCTTCGGCGAGTTCACCGTCGCCGAGCAGCGTGAAGGCGCGGAAGCCCGCGTCATCGAGCTTGCTCGCCAGCGCGGTGCCCACGGCGATGGGCAGACCGTGACCGAGCGCACCGGTGTTTTGCTCGACGCCGGCGACGTGGCGCGTCGGATGGCCCACGTAATCGGATTGGTAGCCGCAGAGCGTTTCGAGGTCCGACTCGGGGAAGAATCCACGGTCGGCAAGCACGACGAACAGCGCTTCAACCGAGTGACCTTTGCTCTGGATGTAACGATCGCGCTTCGGGTCCGTGAACGTCGCCGGCGAGACCCGGAGGATGCGGTTGTAGAGGACGTTCAGAATATCCACGCACGACAGACTTCCACCGGTGTGGCCGGCACCGGCGTGCTTGATCCAACGCAGCACGCTGCGCCGGTAGTGGAGGGATTTGAGCGCGAGCTCGCGGTCGGTGGGCATGTTAATCCTGCGGGGCTTCGTGGTGGTAAACTTCCCAGCCGAGGTAGCGTTCGAAGGCTTCCGCGAGAATCCCGGCGGTGTGCGAGGAGTTCATCACGACGTGATGCTCAAAGCCTTCACGGCAGACGTGGTGCATGAGTTTCTGGAGCTTCGGCACGCGGGCGACGGCGCGGTTGCCGAAGGTCTTCAGCTCGTCGTTGGTCAATTCGCCCTGACCGACGTAGGTGCGGATTTTGCCCGCGGCATCGTCCGTCGTGATGCGTCCGTAGGTGAGCGGCGTGGCGGGCGTGCGGCCGTCGAGCGCGCCCCAGGTGTTTTCGACGCCGAGCGTGGAGCCGAGGATGGGGGCGTTGAGGATTTTGATGTCGGGCAGAAACGACTTCGCCCAATTGCCGCAGTGGAAGAGCACGCACTTGTCGGGATCGGTGCCGTAGTTGTTGTTCCAATCGACGAGGGCGCTGGGCGACGAGGACGCGAGCTGCATCGCATACATCGTGAGCACGCCGGTGACGTCGACCTCGCAGGCGCTGGGCATGAAATTTTCGCTCATCATGCTCATCGAGGTGCAGACGTTGCAGCCGTGGTTGGCCTGCACGGAGGTCCAGCACTGGATGGCGGTCGCATCGAGGTGATTCGCCGCGACGAAGTCGTCGAGCACGAGGCCGAGACGCGCCATCTGAACGAGCTTGGCGGGCGGAACGGCGGTCGCGTTGGCGTAAGCTTTGATCTCGTCGATTTTGGAGACGACGCGTTTGTCCGCCTCGCCGAGTTTCGCGGCAGCGCCGAGGATTTCGGAGAGATCGACCGTGGTGACCGAGATGCCGTGGCGCTCGAGGATCTTTTCGGAATAGCGCACCGTGTTGAAGGCGCCGGGACGCGCACCGACGGCGCCGATGCGGACCTTGCGCAGGCCCTGCACGACGCGCGCCACGGCGATGAAATTTTGCAGGTCGGCGCGGAACGACGCGTCGAGCGGATGCACGACGTGTTTCGTCGTGAGCGTGTAGGCGATGCCGGCCTGGCGGAGATTGTTGCAGACGGAAATTTTGCCGCAGAAGGCGTCGCGGCGACGGATGACGTCGAGGCGGTCGAGGTCGTCGGGATAACCCTGCACGAGGACGGGGACGTTAAGGCCCGCGAGTTTCAGCGTGTCGGCCACGCCTTTCTCGTCGCCAAAGTTCGGCAGGCACACGAGCACGCCGGAGATACGGTCGCGGTTTTTGCGAAAGAGTTCGGCGCACTTGCGCGCGTCACCGTGCGTCTCGACGCCACCGAGTTTGGTCTCGGCGGGGTCGAGCATCACGGCATCGACGCCGAGTTCGGCGAACAGTTTGACGAGGTCGGCGCGAGCTTCGCCGACGAGCTTGTCGGGAAAGAAATCGCGGTTGCCGATAATGACACCGAGGACGGTGCGGGGAGTGGACATAAGAAGAGAGGGACTGCGGGGAACGAAGGGGGATCAGGAGAAGTTCGTCGCGGGGGTGGATGGTAGCAAAATGAGACGGGGAATTCTCCCGCCTAACGAGGCATTTGTGATCGGATAATAAGGTTCAGCCGGCACCGGACGAGGCGAGACAATCCGTGGGGTTGCGGCCTTCGGAGCTGTGCGCGGTGAGGCAAATCATGTTACGACCGGATTGGAGGTGGAATTCGCGCAGGGTCTTAGCGGCGCACGACGTAGTCGACGAAGACGCGCGGGTCGGTCGCGTTGAGGTATTCCTCGAGGTTGGTGTAGCCGTCGCGGTCGGTGTCGGGCGGAGCCTCGGTGGATTTCAGTTCGGGCCAGCCGCCGGCATGCGCGGGCGTGTCGATGATGCCGGTCTTGGGCGCGGTGTCGGGGAGGCGGTATTTCGCGCGGTAGGCGGGAGCCTCGGCCGCGGCGCGGCCTTCGCGCACGTCGTTGACGATGCGAAGATCGACAGCATCGCGGCGGAGGCGGGTAAACAGCGAGACGATCAAAAGAGGGCGGGTGCGTGGGTGTTTCATCCGATGCTCTAGGAGAGAGAAAGGATCTTGCCCGGAGGGTTCAGCGGGGGCCGTTCGCACGGTGCGGAAACGAAGGGACCCGCGGGGCGGGTGCGGCCGATCAGGAATTGCCTCCTGCGCGGGCGAGTTCGTTGAGGTAAGCTTCCAGACGTGCGCCGAGAAGTCCGAGCGCGGCCGGTTCGCGACCGCGAGTGGAGTCGCAAGGACGCTCATGGGGCGGCGGGACGGAAGGCGGCGACCAAGGCGGCGTAGCGCGGATCGGTGACGCGGCGGAGTTCGGCCCCGATGAAATCGGCCCAGAGCTGCGCGCCGGCCGCGCTCCAATGCGTTCGGTCAGTGGGCACGCTGCCCAGAACGTCGGTGGCAGCGTCTCCCATCTTTTCCAACAGGGCGACACTGTAGGGATGAACGTCGATGAGGAGGGTGTCCTTCTCCGCGGCGATCTCGCGCATGGCCTGCGCGTAGCCGTCGTTGGTGGGCACGATTTTTCCGTCCGGGCCGAAGTGGCGGCGCTCCATCGGCGTGACAAAAATGAGACGCACACCGGCGGAAGCAGCCTCGTCGGCGTAGCGCCGCAGGTTTTCCTTGTAGGTGGTCTGCGGGTCGGTGCGGCGGTATTCCTCGCGCTTGGAATCGTTGTGGCCGAACTGGAGAAAGACGTAGGCCGGGCGGTGGGCGAGCAACTGCGCCCAGAGGCCTTCCTCATAAAAACTCTTCGAGCTGCGGCCGCCGCGGGAAAGGTTGTGCACGACCACGCCGGGCTTGAATTCCTGCTGCAGGAGCTGGATCCAGCCGCGGCCGTGAGCGGATTCGGGGCGCGTGACGAGGGTGGAGTCGCCCGCGGCACCGATCACCAGCGCGGCCGGCGTCGCAGGTGGAATCGCGACGCGCGCGGCCGGCGCGCGCGTTTGGCAGCGGCGCAGGCGGGCGGCGAAATCCATCAAGTAATCCTCGCGCCAGCGGCTGACGGAGAGCGCGCCGATGCGCGGCCCCACGGCCCGCGCGGGCGAGGGATCGTCGGTCCACCAGTTGGCCCGCAGCGCCGAGGGGCGCGACGCGGCGTCGGGCGGCGGCTTCACCGAGGTGAGCGCGCCGGACTTGCCGTCGAGCGCGGGAATGTTGCCGAGGATCGTATAGTGATAGGGCTTGGCCTCCTTCGGGGAGAAACGGAAACGGATGGAGCCCCGCCCGTCCACGTGGCCCACCAACTTTTGGTTCTCGATCACCATTTCCGCCGCAGGCTCCGCGGGCGCGCCGTTGCCGAGAGGCTGCGCGAGTTCGAACACGCCAAACTGCTCGATCGTGTCGGCGACGGTCGTGAGCCGGTCGAAGACTTTATGCGCGCGATCCCACGCGCGAACGAATTGCCCGCCCCAACCAGGGAAGGTCGGATCCTCTGGCTTGCCGTGAAGAAGCCAGCCGACGGAGGGCGAATCGCCCATCTTGAGCGTCGCGCGGGTGACGGACTCAAACCGGATGTCCTTCGCGAAAAACTCCCCGAGCGCGCCTCGGCCGGCGACGTGGGTGGTGACAAAGCTGTCGTTGCCGCGATCGCCGTCCTGATTGCCGCCGGTGAACCATCCCCAGTAGGTTTCGTTGGCCTCGATCATCCAGAGGTCGCGGTGGTGCGTGGCGACATAGTGATAGGCGTCCACGCTCCATTTCAGGTTCGGGCCGCCGATGAAATAGACGCGCAGCTTCGGCAGGATGTCGGGCGCGTCGTGCAACGCCTGCGCGAGATCCTCGATCCCGCCCCACACGAGCACGTGGAGCGGGCGCGGGTCATCGCGTCGCGCGCACTGGACGATCCACTCCGAGCCCTCGGTCGGGCGACGCACGCCAGCGTAGGGGGCAGTCTCGGTTTCGCCCTGCTTGGTAATCGCGCGCAGTGCGGCGGGTGTCGGGTAGCGGTCGGAATACGTTCTTAGGTTCGGATAATCGCGCTCGTAGCAGTCGATGATCGGAAGGATGTGCTCCTTGCGGCCCGCGCCGTAGGGCGAGGAGATCACGCCCTCGAGGTCGAAGCTGTCCGCATAAACCAAGAGATGAACCATCGACTGAAAGTCGTCGAAGTCGGTCCCGCCGATGTCGGTGGAAACGATGACCCGGTGGCGCGGTGAATCGGCGGCGGCCGCGGCAGCGGCAATCACTGCGCAGGCGGCAATCGCCAGCGAGAGGAAGAGACGGACAGGGGCACGCATCGGGGGTGGAGGCAGAATCGTGGCGGTGATCAGCGCGCGCCGGCGCCGGCGCGGATCTTTTCCTCGAGGCCGTCGGTGGGATCGGCGGTGTAGGTGTAGGGCGGGACGAAGGCCTTGCCGTTTCCATAGAAGCCGGCCTGACCGGTGACGCCTTCGTGTTCCTTGATCGCGATGGGACCTTTTACGGCGTCGGGGATGGCCACGTCCTCAATCGACTCGAGCACGCTGTTCGCGTTGCCGCGGGCATAGTTGAACACCGTGGAAGTCCCGGCGCCGAGCTTCTCGGACGTCCACCACCACGACGGGCCGACGAAGTCCTTGTAAATGTTGCGCTCCGACCGGACGTTCGCGTCGTTGCCCGGGCGCACCGCGTAGTAGGAGCGCGACTGGGGATCGGTGCCGGCGAGGCAGAGATTGTTGAAGGTGTGCACCTGGCCGAAGCGGACGCGCGGCATGCGCTCGTTGACCATCTTGGCGTAGAAGTTGTGGTGGTGGGTGACCCGCAACAGCCCGCGGCTCGTCGTGTCGTTGTCGCTCGCGCCGATGTTCACGCCCATATGATTATGCCCGAAAGAAGTCTGGCGGAAAACATTCCAAGAGACCGTGACGAAGTCCGAAGTCCCCGAGACCACGAGCAGGTCCGTGCTGCCGTCGATGAACGAATTGTGGTCCAGCCAGACGTTCTTCACATCGTGCAGGACGGTGTTGGGCTGGTTCGGTTTGTGCACCCCCACCAGACTGAGGTTCTTGATGATGACGTTCCGAGAACCGGTAAGGCGCAGCACGCTGGCATCGCTGCGGATCTCCGCGCCCTGCAACCCGAGGACGGTCTTGTTGGATCCCACGGTCAGCGTGCCGCGGAGTTTGCCGTCAACGTGGATGACCCTCGGCTCTTCGCCCGCGGCCTGCGTCTGAAGTTCGCTCATGCTTCGCACGACGACGGGGCGGGCGTTGCCGCCGCCGGTCACGCCGTCGCCTTGGGTCACCCAGCCGACGGGTGGCGCGTTCAGGTAACTGAAATCCACCGGCGCGGCGGGCCCGGCGGCGGCTTCCGGTTCGCCGCAATTGCCCGGGGACGGGTTTTCGCCGGTCACTTTCAGGTAGTCGATGTTGGCCAGGCCGCGGTCAGTGATGGCTTGCAAGGCGATGGTGTTTTCACCGGCGACCAAAGTGACATCGACGGTGGCGGTCTGCCACTGCGCGAAGGTGCCGGTCGGAAACTGGGCCACGTTGAACTTTCCGTTCGCGCCGCCATTGACCTCGATCACGCCCGGGCGGGCTTCCTTGGCGCCGTTGGCAAAGCGGAGCTCCAGCGTATGCGGACCGCCGGCCGGGGACTTGACGCTCCAGGTGATGCGGGCGGCTTTGTCGTTCGGCGAGTTGATGTAACCCGCGCCGGTAAAACCAGAGCCTTTGGCCTCGAACATCACCGGATCGCAGATGCCCGGCTCCAACTCCTGCAGGGTGATGCTCGTGACCGCCTTCGAGGCGGGAGAACCGGCACCATCGGCGGCGGCATGGGATGAATGGAAGCCGAAGGCGGCAATAGCGAGGGCGGACAGGATCAGACTCGGGCGGACAAGGAAGGAATTCATGGCAGGAGAAGAATGGGCGCACGGAGTTGCACCGCGCCGGAAGGTGACGATGGGTTTGTTGGAGTTGGTTTAATAGAACCCGATGCCCGGCGAGACGGCGACGCGACGAAGGCGGATGTCGCGAGAACACCGGCAAAGAGAGGGCAAGTGGTTCGTGATCTCATGGGGCGAACGGCGAAGGCGGCGCGATCAGGTCGAGGGCGGCAGTATCTCGCGCAACCAAGCCACGAGCCGGTCGAGGTAATCGGGTTGAAATTTATCCCAGTCTGCTAGGCGGTGCGGCGCACCGGTGAGGCGGATCAGATCGCAGCGCACACCGAGAGAGCGGAGTCTCGCTTGAAAGGCGACCGATTGCTCGAAGGGCACGGATTGATCGGCATCGCCGTGGACGAGCAGGAACGGCGGCAGCCCGGGTCGCAGATGATTCACGGGAGAAATGGCCCGCAACAGGCCGAGCGACTCCGGCGTGAGCTCAGCCGGTCGATTGAGCAGGCCTTGCTGCGCGCGGCCGAGGACGTTGCCCCGCTTTGGCAATTCCTGCTCAAAGTCGGTGAGCGGGGCGGGTCCGGCCACGGCTTGCACGCGCGCGCTGTCGTCCACGACGGTGGCGGCAAAGGCCGCGAGGTGACCGCCTGCGGAATAGCCCACGAGCGCGATGCGCGCCGGGTCACCTTTGAATTTGCCCGAGTGCGCCTTGAGCCAGCGGATGGCAGCGAGCACATCGTCGCGGCAGGCGGGCCAGCGGTGGTGCGGAGCGAGACGGTAGTTGATCGAGACGCACGTAAACCCGGCTGCGGCCAACGGAGCGAACAGAGGTGCGATGTCGCCCCCTTTGTCCCCGCCGGTCCAGCCGCCGCCGTGGATCAAAATCAAAATGGGAAACGGCCCTGCCCCATCCGGCACGACCGCGTCGAGCCGCAACGTCTCGCCGGCGGCCTCGCCGTAAACGACGTCTCGCACCGTCGCGGACGCCGTCGCCGTGGCGAGGACCGCAAAAGAGGCGGCGAGGGCAAGCAGCCAGCGGCAGCAGAGAAGCATCGGGGGCCGAGTGAAAACGGTTTAAGGCACCACGTTCACGATCACGCGTTGATAGCGCGTGAGCCGCGGCGCGCCGTGATCGGTGACGGCGAGGATCACGTGGATCGTGCCGGTGCCCGGCGGCATCACGCGGCCCGACGGCACCGTGAACGCGGCCTTCGGCTGATCGAAATCCTTAATCTCGATCGGCTGGCCGGTGCGCCCGCTCGACGTCGTGAACGTGCCCGCCTCGCCGTAGTAGAACCATTCGTAGGAAAGCGCGTCGCCGTCGGGATCGGTCGAGCCCTCGGCGCTGAGCTGGATCCGGTCGCCCTTCTTCGCGGTCAGCGCGGCCGCATGGCCGAGCTTCACGACCGGCGGATGGTTGGCGTCTTTGTAGGCCTTGGTCGTCCAATCGATACGCGCGGCGAAATCGTTCTGGAATGCGGCGCGCCAGCGCCAGATCGTCGCGTGGTTCGTGGTGTGCCAGTTGCCGTCGACGCCCTTCACCTCGTCGGCGACGTTGGTCCAGAGCGGACGCGTCTCAGGCTCAAGGTGCCACTTTTCGAAACGCGGGGTGTAGAGTTCGTAACGACCGCCCCACCCGCCCCAGTTGGGTTGCTCCGGCGTGTTCAGACCGTTCTGCACGAGGCCGAGGAAGCTCGGCGTGTCGCCTTCCATCATAAACTCGGTGTGCGGGTGTTGCGCGCCGAGCGGGCCCTTGTTGCGGCGGATGTGGAGATCGAGCCAGCCGTTGTCGACGATGCTGAAGTCGGCGCCGGTGAAGCGCGCGTGAAACTTGTCGCCACCGATTCCGCTCCACGTGGCGAAGTGGTAAGCGCCGCCCGGGTGATAACCAGGGCTCGCGATGTAGAACAGACCGGGGAAGTTCTTCCGGACCCACGGGCCGGAGTTGTCCTGATCGGAGATAGTGTAGACGCGGAGCTTCGCGACGAATTTCGCGAGCGCCTCGGGCGAACGGGTGGCGCGGACTTTCCAGAGCGCCTGCGCGAGAACGTTTGGACCGCCCCACACGGGCACCCAGAGCGGGCGCGGGTCGTCGCGGTCGGCGGCGGCGATGAGCATTTCCGAGCCGGGCGAGTCGTGGCCTTCGCCCACGGCGTTCATGCCGTAGGCGGGCAGGCCTTCGCGGATGAGGGCGAGCAGTTGCCGGGCGGCGGGATAACCGGGTTCGTGGAGGTTGAGGTTGGCCTGGACCTTGCCGTAGGCCTCGACGATTTCGCGGATGCGCCACGCGGCGGTCTTGTTGGGCTGGTGAATGGAGGTCGTGGCGACGAGACCCTCGATGTCGAACTGGTTGGCGTAGGTGAGAAGTCGCACCATCGACTGGGCGTCATCGGGCTCGTTCTCGATGTCGGTCAGGATGAGGATGCGGGTTCTCTCCGCGGCCGCGAAGAGCGGCAGACAGCAGACGGCGAGCAAAAGCAGGAAGCGGGATAATTTCATGGGGTGATGGTCAAAAGGGGGAAAGTCGTCAGCGCGCTGACGCCAGTCGCGCCCGCCACGCAGGATGGTCGCGTTTGATCAAATCGGCCGGCCCGGTCGTGTGGTAGCCGTAGCCGCTGCGGCGCTCGTAACTCACCTTGGCGTAGTCGTAGTTAGGCTTCGAATCGCGATCCATGTAGAGCGGCCGGTTGGTGCCGAGTTCGTAGAAACGCGCCCAGATCGGCGGGGCCGAGGGATCGGGCACGAGGACGCGCTCGTCACGACCATCGTCACGGCGCACCCGGCTTTGGGCCTGCCCGGAAATCGGCACCGCGCGGAACCACGTTACCGCGCCTTCGATCGCGGCGATGATCGCGGGGGACGGTTTTTCGACGCTCATCAGAAAACGCACGATGCCCACGCTCTCCGAGCCCGAAAGCGACGGAGGCTCGTAGGCGCGGGCCCACGCGGGCGCGAGGGTCGTCTCATCGTGTTGCGCGCACCACACCGTCAGCGTCCCGTCCTGCACGATTTGCGTTTTCACAATGCAGTCGATCCCGCGGGCGACGGCGTCGGCCGCGCGGGCGCGGTGGGCGTCATCGATGAACGCGAAAGGCGCGCGGCCCTGCGCGGCCTCGCGCAGGACTTCGAGCGTGTTGACCATGGCGCCGTCGTTGTAAGTGATGCGCGAGTAGTAGCCTTTGCGGAGGGGAAAGAACTGCGGGAATCCTCCGTTGGGATACTGGGCCGCGAGAAGATAATCCAAGCCGCGCAACACGGCCGCGTGGTATTTCGTCTCTCCGGTGGCGTTGCCCACGAGAGCGAGGAACTGCATCGGGGCGGTCGTGGCGCCGTTGTCGATCGTGTTGGCTTTGCCCCCGAGCTGGACTTCCGCGAGCGCTGCGTCGCTCGCTGGCGCGAGCAGGTCGGTGTTTTTCGGCCAGGCGCCTTCGCGCGATTGGTAACGGAGCACGTTGTCGGCGGCGGCGCGGGCTTCGGCCGACGCATACCACGCGGGTTGAGCCCTGAGCAGACGGCTCGACCATCGGACCGGTTCGGCCGCGCTGGCCGCGGGCACAGCGGGTGCCGGGCCCGGCTGGCCGAACCCCACGAGGGCGGCGCAGAACACGACCAAGAAAGGGATCGGATTTCGACGGAGCGGCATGGGAGGGGAAATTGGCCGGCCGTCACGTTACGGGGTTACCGTTACGATCACGCGCTGGTAACGGGTGAGGGCGGGCGTGCCGGAGTCGGTGACCGCGACGATCAGGTGCAACGTGCCGGTGCGGAGCACGCGGCGGTCCGGCACGTTAAACCAAGCCTCGGATTTGTCGGCGTTTTCGATTTTGAAATTCACCGGCGTGCGCGCGCCCGCTGTGGTGAAGGTGCCGGCCTCGTTGTAGCAGAACCACCGGTAGGTGAGCGCATGGCCGTCGGGATCGCTGGTGCCGGCCGCGCTGAGGTCGACCCGCTCACCGAGCTTGGCCAAAAGGGTGGCGGCATGACCGAGCCGGACGACAGGCGGATGATTCGCCTCGGCATAGGGCTTGATCGTCCAGTCCATGCGGGCGGCGAAGTCGTTCTGGTAGGCCGTGCGCCAGCGCCAGATCGTGGCGTGGTTGGTCGTGTGCCACTTGCCGTCGTTGCCCATGACCTCGTCCTGCGCATCCGTCCAGAACGGCCGGGTC
>CALSBN010000023.1:0-36391 GCA_943373185.1 Opitutus sp. GAS368
GGTCGCCGCCGTGCTCTGGTCCACCGAGGACCGCTTCGTCGAAGATCTCTCCGCGTGGGGCGCGGGCGCCTTCAGCCTCGCGCTCGCGTTGCCCAATATGATGCACACGTGGTCCATGCGCACCGAGGACTGGGGTGCCACCGACGGCCGTCGTTTCGCCACCGAATTCATTCCCAAAAACTTCGAGAGCAACGCCGGCTACTTCGTCAACTCCGAGTGGTTTCCCCTCGCCGGCACCGCCTTCGCGCTCGCCGCCGTCGGCTGGTTGCTCGTGAAGAATCGCTCCGCCCTGCTCACGCTCGGGCTTTGGTTCGTGCTCTCGTGGGGCATCTTCGTGATTTTCTACGCCGGCGGTTATCACTACGGCGCAAGTTCCCGCTACGCCGTCGTGTCGTGCGCTCCGGTCGCGGCCTTTATGGGCATCGGCGCCGCCGCGCTCTTCGGGCTCTTTCGCCGGCGCCTCGTGATCCTCACCGGCCTCATTGCCTGCGCGGTCATCAACTGGACCGCCGCCGCCCATTTCGTCCCCACGCTCAGCCGCGAGGCCGCCGAAGCCTTGGCCGACGTGGACTTCGCCGCCCGCGAGGCGCCGAAACTCCCCGACGGCTCACTCGTGATCTCGCCCGATCCCTGCCTCTGGCTCCTCCAGCATAAAAATTCGACCCAGTTCTTCACCATCGACTCGATGGTCCGCGGCAATCTCCGCGAGCTCGTCGGCCAGTTCCCCGGCGGCATCTACCTGCACTGGAGTTTTTGGCACACCGCCGAGCCCGCCATGGCCCACCAGTCCGCCCAGCTCCTCGCCGAGACCGATGCCAAAGTCATCACCCGCATGCAGAGCGAGGCCTACAAGATCGCGCTCTACCGCGTCGATACCCCCGAGGCGATCGCCCGCTTCGGCGGCCCCGTCCCCGAGTCACCGTTGAAGGATTCCGATCTCGATACCCTCATCGCCCGCTTCCGCGCCCAAGTGCCTCCGCTGCCCGCTTCCCCTCCTCCTCCATGAGCACGCTTTACTCTTGGAGCCGCCTCGCCGGCCGCACCGCCTCCGCCGCCCTCGGCGTGGAATCGACCCCGACCAAACTCATTTTCGTCGTCACCAAACGCTGTCACTCCCGCTGCGTTTATTGCGACATCTGGAAAGTCAAAGACACGCCCGGCGGCTTGGACAACGAGCTCACCCTCCCCGAGGTCTGCTCGGTCGCGATGGCAAATCCGTTTCTCCAGTGGATCGACTTCACCGGCGGCGAACCCACCGACCGCCCCGATTTCGTCGAGGTCGTGCAGGCCTTCGCCGCCGCCTGCCCCGATCTCCTGCTCGTTCACTTCCCCACCAACGGCATCGCGACCAAGCGCATTCTCGAAACCGTCCGCACTCTCCGCGCCACCGTCCGCGCCCGGCTCGTCGTCACCGTTTCGATCGACGGCCCGCCCGCCATCAACGACCGGCTCCGCGGCATCCGCAACGACTTCGCCCACGCGATCAACACGTCCGCCGCCCTCCGCGCGGAGCTCGGCCCCGAGCACGTCTTCGTCGGCATGACGCTGCACGGCCACAAGGGTTCGACCGGTCACACGTCGTCCGAACTCGTCGAGCAGACCTTCGCCGCCGTCAACTCCGCCCTCATCGCCAAAAACGAAGCGACCATCGGCTGGGACGCGCTCCATCTCAACATTCCCCATTTCTCGTCCCACTACTACGGCAACGCCGCCAGCGCCGAGGCCGACGGTTTTGGCGGCCCCGCCCACCGCGCCGAGATCGCGGCCGCCCTCCGCCTCGCCGCCTCGAAACCCAAACCCGGCATCTCCGGGATGCGCGCCGTCGAGCGCATCTACCGCGCCGAGGCCCTCCGCTATCTGTCCACCGGCCGCACCGCGATCACCTGCTCCGCGCTCCTCTCGACGTCTTACCTCTCCGAGAAGGGCGAAGTCTATCCGTGCACGATCTGGGACAAGCCCCTCGGCAACGTCCGCAATTCCAACTACGCGCTCATGCCCATCATCACCGCCGCCCGCCGCGATGGCGTCCGCCGCGCCGTCGCCGAGGGTAAGTGTCCCAATTGTTGGACTCCGTGCGAAGCCTATCCCGCCATCGGAGCCTCTCCCGTCCGCTCCCTCATCGCCCTAGCCCAAGGCGGCTAAGTCTCCCCCTCTCCCCTCTCCCTCTCTCTTTCTCTCCTTCTCTCCGTCTTCCGTCTCCCGCCCTCCCGCCCATGTCCGACCTCCCGCCCCCGCCGACCGCCGCCCGCTTCTCGCCGCTGCTTCCTGCGTTTGTCTTCGCCGCCGTCCCGCTCGCGGCCTTCCTCGGCTTCTCGATCCAACCGATGATGGGCAAGCAGCTGCTCCCCATTTACGGCGGCACCGCCGGCACCTGGCTCGGCTGCATGGTGTTCTTTCAACTCGCCCTGCTTCTCGGCTACAGTTGGGCCGCGTGGTTGGTGCGAAAAAGCATCGGCTTTCAGACCCTCGCCACCACGGTGCTGGGCCTCGTCGCGGTGCTGTCGTTTCATATGCCGGACGACGATGCGCACGCCACGGCGAGCATTCTTCGCGTCGTCTGGCGTCTGTCGATTTGCAGCCTGCCCGCGATGGTTTTGCTCTTCAGCGCCTCGCCCCTCCTGCACGGCTGGCTGCGTCGCCGGGGCGAGGAAGTGCCTTACTACCTCTACGCGATCTCCAATGCCGGCAGCCTCGCCGCGGTATTGCTTTATCCCTTCGTCGTCGAAACGCGCATCGGCCTGCACGACCAGGCGTTTTTCTGGCACGGCTGTCTGGCGATCATCGTCGGCTTGCTCGCCGCAGCCGGATTTATTTTGCGCAAGAGTCTGCCTGTCGCGGCCGACCAGCCCGCCCCGGTTGCGGCGGAATCACTTTCCGCCGGCACCGTCGGCGCGTGGCTCGGCCTGAGCGCGCTCACCTGCGTCGGGATGTTGGGCGCGACCAATCATCTGGTCGCCGAGATGGGCTCCAACCCGCTCGCCTGGGTCGGGCCGTTCGGCGTCTTTCTGTTCAGTTTCATGGTCGTCTTCTCCGGACGGTGGGTGCGTTGGATGACCGTCACCACCATCGTCTGGCTCGCCGTCAGTCTCGCCGGATTCATGGTCGCCAAGGGCTTCAAGGGCGTGACCGTCAACCACACCACCGCGTGGTGGCTGCTCTCGCTTACCGCCAGCGGCAGTTTTCTTGGCAACGCCCTGCTCCACACCCTGCGCCCTGCGCAACGGTTCGAGCGCTTCTATCTCGTTCTCGCCGCCGGCGGCGTGGTCGGCGGTCTGCTCTCAAGCACCGTCATCCCCTACGTGCTCGCTCAGCCGATCGAGTTCGCCCTCGCTTCCGTCGCCCTCCTCACCGCGGGTATGGTCTGGCTCAACGGCACCCGCACCGCCAGCGGCGCTTTCGTCACGGCCGCCGTGCTGCTCGCACCCGTGATCGGCATGGGCATCTCCCAAACCGGCAGCGATTCCCACGGGGGCGGGCGACTCGAACACTACCGCGATCTCTACGGTCACATCATGATCAAAACCGATGAGCGCAGCGTCGTGCTCTCCAGTGACACCACCACGCACGGCAGCCAGCTCACCGCCGACCCCGCCGCCCGCCGCCGTCCCACCCTCTACTTCACCGAAAGCACCGGCATCGGCCGCGTCATCGAAACGCTCCAGGCCAACCGGCCCGCGATCAACGTCGGCGTCATCGGCCTCGGCGCCGGCACCCTCGCCGCCTACGCCCGCAAAGCCGACGCCATGGATTTCTGGGACATCGACCCGAAATCGATCCGCGTCGCCCGCGAGAATTTCACCTTCGTCGCCGAGTCTCAGGGCAAGATCGACCTTATCCTCCGCGATGGCCGCAAGGCCCTCGAAGAATCCAAGACCGACTACGACCTGATCGTCGTCGACGCGTTTACCGGCGACGGCATTCCCTCCCACCTGCTCACCCGTGAGGCGATGACGGTCTACTTCAAACGCCTCGAAAAACGCGGAGGCCTCCTCCTCGTCCAAGCCTCCAACCGCTACTCCCGCCTCTTCCCCGTGGTCGAGGCCACCGCCCGCACGCTCGGCCGTTCCTCGCTTTTGGTCTACACCGAAATCCTCGACTCCACCGAAAACCGCGACTGGGACCCTACCCGCACCGAGTGGATCGTGATCGGCGACCTTCAGACCATGCGCGCCGCTCCCGATTGGTTCCCGCTTGAAGAAGACCCGAAGCGCATCTTGCGCACCCTCACCACCGTCAACTCCCCCCTGATTCAACAACGCCTCATCTGGACCGACGACCGCAACGCCGCCATCGACGCCTTCGGCCTGAGTCGTTTCCTCTTCGAGCCGTAGCCCCCCCGGTCGCTCGTCCCGCCTCAACCTACCGTTTCCTCCGACAAACGTTCAGCCGCGCCCCGGGCCGGCTCACCTTTCGGCTCGCACCTTTTCGGCCAAGGCTCCTCGCTCCTTCTCCGCCATGCCCGACACCTTCTCCATCGCCATCGGTTCCGACCACGCCGGCTTCGCCTACAAGGAAGCCATCAAGACCATGCTCCTCGGCGCCGGTCACACCGTGCGCGACCTCGGCACCTACTCCGAGGCGAGCTGCGACTACCCCGATTTCATCCGGCCCGTGGCCGAGGCCGTCGCCCGCGGCGACTACCAGCGCGGCATCGTCCTTGGCGGCTCCGGCAACGGCGAAGCCATCGTCGCCAACCGCGTCAAAGGCGTCCGCTGCGGCCTCTGCTGGAACGAACAGGTCGCCATCTGGAACCGCTCGCACAACGATGCCAACGTCCTCTCCCTCGGCCAACGCACCGTCACCGAGGCCGAAGCCCTGCACATCGTAAAAGTCTGGCTCGCGACGCCCTTCGAGGGCGGCCGCCACGTCGCCCGTATCAACAAAATCGACGCCGCCTAGACCGCGCTCTCCGGCGTCTCGCGGTGATTTGACCTCAAAGCATCACCGCCTAGGTTTTCAGAAATGGGCACCCATCACCAAGGTTCGAGAACCGAGATTCTCGCCCTCGACGCCTACATCAAGTTGATGCGAGCCGCCGACTCCATCACCGCCCGCGCCCACCTCGTCCTGCCCGACGGCGTCACCCTCACGCAGTTCGCCGCCCTCGAAGCGCTCTACCACCTCGGACCGCTCTTCCAGTCCGAGCTCGCCGCCAAGCTGCTCAAGAGCGGCGGCAACCTCACTCTCGTCGTCGACAACCTCGAACGCGACGGATTCGTCTCGCGCACCCGCGATCCCGCCGACCGCCGCTTCATCAAAGTCGAGCTCACGCCCAAAGGCCGCCGCTTCATCGGCGCCCTCTTCCCCAAAATCGCCGCCAGCCTGACGCGCGAATTCTCGGTTCTCTCCAGCCGCGATCAGCTCGCTCTAGCCCGGATCTGCAAACGTCTCGGCGTCGGCCGCCCCGCCCCGGTCGCCGGCTGAGCCCGCGCCCGGTTCGTGCCGCGAGTTCACCTACCCGAGCCCATGGACGCCTTCAAAAGCACGCCCGACGCCTTCGATCCCAAGGCACGCATCCATCGCTTCAAGCTCTGGACCCGCATCAAAGCCCCCGGCGCCCCGCACTACTATTACGTTTTTTGGCGGCGCATCGCCGGCTTCGTTTCGGTGCTCGCCCTCACCGGTTGGCTCGCCGCTGCCGCCGCCGTCTGGGGCTATTTCCGCACCGCCCGCGATTTCCCCGGCGTCAGCTACATCAACATCGCCTTCCCTTGGCGCTGGTCCGAGCACCGCGCCTCCCTTGGCCGCCACTACCTCGCCCGCGCTCCGATCGAGCTCGAAAAAATGGACTACGCCGCCGCCTACCAACTGCTCACCGCCGGACTCGCCCGCGTCCCCGCCGACACGGCCAGCCGCCGGCTGCTCGCCTTCGTCCAAATCCGCTACGGCCGCCCCGACCTCGCCCTCCGCACCCTCACCGACGGTGCCGCCCTCGCCGGCACCAACCTCGAATACCTCAAGCTCCTCTTCGGCCTTCTCCTCGAATCGCAGGAAGACGAACGCGCCATCACCCTCGCCGCATCCCTGCTCCCGCCGGCGCCCGACGCCGTCCTCACGCACCAGTTCATCGCCCTCCAAGCCGCCACCGCCCACTTCCACCGCGGCCGTTACGATGCCGCCGAGCAACTCGTCACCCAGTGGTCCCTCGAACGTTCGCTCGAAGGCAACATTCTCCTCGCCCGCTGCGATTGGGAACGCGGCTACCCCGACCTCGCGCTGCTCCGTTTGGAGAGCAACCTCACCCGTTTTCCCCGCCGCGACGAACTCTACGTCGCCCTCATCCGCTACTACCGTGAACAGGGCCGCACCGATTCCGCCCGCCAGACCGCCCTGCTCCGCCGCTTCAACGACCCCACCAGCCCCGGCCCCCGCATCGACGTGCTGCACACCACCCGCGCCACCGCCACCGCCCAGGCCGTCGCCCAAGACATCGACACTTTCCTCGCCGACTTTGCGCAAGACCCGCAGGCCCTCATGCTCCTCGCGTGGTTCGGCAGCGACACCGCCCAACCCGCCCTCGTCGAGCGCACCCTGAAACTCGCCCGCGAGCGCAACTATCTCCCCAACGCCTTCAACCTCGCCCTCACCCAGGCCCAGATCGCCGCCACCGATTACCGCGCCGCCCTCACGACCGCCGAGGCCGCCCTCCGCGAGGAAAACGAAGACAACCCGCTCTTCGCCGGCACCCTCGACGGCCTCCGCGCCCTCGCCCTCTTCGGACTCCGCGACACCGATCGCGCCGAGCTCATGCTCAACTCGTTCCTCAACACCGCCCGCCTCCGCGCCTCCGACGCACTCTTCCTCGCCCGCCAACTCCGTCTCCTCAACGCCATCCCTTCCGCCCGTCGCGTTCTCGCCCGCGCCGTCGCCGTCGATCCGCTCAACCAAGCCGCACTCACCGAACTGGTCCGCCTCGACGCCACCGCCAACGACCGCTCCGCCCTCGCCCAAAATCTCCCCAAGCTCCTCGCGACCCGCAAACCGTCGCGCGCCGTCCTCGAGGAATGCCTCCTCCGCCTCGACCAACCTGCCGACGCCCCCCTTCGCGCCGAGATCCGCCAAGCCCTCGAACGCGCCACCCGCACCCCCGCACCCGAGTAACATCTTTCCGGTAGGGACGGCTCTCCGAGCCGTCCGCCCAAGCTGCTCCAACAAATGCCCACCTTCTACGAGCAACTCGCCGCTCTCGAAAGCGAATCCGCCGCCTTCGTGCTCGTCGTGCTCGTCGATGCGCTCGGCAGCACCCCGCAAGATACCGGGGCCAAGATGCTCGTCACCCCCGCCGGCCTGCTCGCCGGCACCGTCGGCGGCGGCCGCGTCGAAGCCCAGGCCATCGCCCTCGCGCAGGAGCTCCTCGCCACCGGCGCCACCACCCCGCGCTTCGTCAACTGGAGCCTCAAAGCCGATGTCGGCATGACCTGCGGCGGCTCCGTCAAACTCTACTTCGAGCCCCACGCCGCCACCGGCCCGTGGCCCATCGTGATCTTCGGCGCCGGCCACGTCGTCCAAGCCCTCGTTCCTGTCCTCCTGCCGCTCCCCTGCACGCTCACCGTGATCGACCCGCGCGCCGACTGGCTCGCCCGTCTCCCTGTCTCCCGCAACCTCCGCACGATCACGCACGAAAACCCCGCCGATCTGATCCCCACCCTCCCGGCCAACGCCTTCGTCCTCTGCATGACAAAAGGCCACGCCAGCGACCGCCCCGTCCTCCAGCGTGCCCTCGCGGAATGCAATTTCCCCTACCTCGGAGCCATCGGCAGCGCCGCGAAAGCCACCGTCCTCCGCCGCGAACTCGTGGCCCACGGCCTCACGCCCGAGCATGCCGAAAATTTCTTTTGCCCCATCGGCGAACCTTTCGGTTCCAACCATCCCCACGAAATCGCCCTCAGCATCGCGGCCCAGCTGCTCCGCGTCCGCGACGCCCTCACGTCGTAGGCCGCCACCGCTCCGGCGCGCCGACCGATTTTGGTAGAATCCATAGGACAACCACCGGTGATGCGGGTTAACACCAATCACCTCTTGCTTTTGCACCTCCGGTGGCTGCGGTGGCACGGGCGTCCCGCCCGTGGATTTGGGCAAAAGCAAAGGGCGATTGGTGTTACACGCTGCGCGCCGCTCGCAGCCGTTCCAAGCTCGCGCGAAATTCCGGCACCGCCACCGGCTTCGTCACAAAGTCATTCGCCCCGGCGTCAAACACCTCTTCCCGGCGTACCGCCCGCGCGTCCGCCGTGAGCGCGATGATCCAGATGTCCGTCGCCGCAAGGCCGGCCTCGCCGCCTCGGATTTTCCGGATCGCCGTCAGGCCGTCCATTTCCGGCATGTGCATATCCATGAGGACGAGATCGAACTCCGCTCCCGGTGCCCGCAAGGCCTCGAGCGCCAGCCGCCCGTTCTCCGCGAGCCTCCAGGTGCAACTGTGCCGCTCCAGCAGCCGCTGCGTGAGCCGCTGGTTCACGACATTGTCTTCGACCAACAGCACGCGCAGCACGTCGCCCGACGGTGTCGCGGCGGGCGTGAGCACCACCTCCGCGGGCGCCTCGGCCAACAGCAAACGCCGCAATTGATCCTGCCGCAGCGGCTTGTTGATCAGGCCGACCACCCGCTCGCGTAGGGGCGACCTCAGTTCCATCGGCAGCGCCAGCGATACCAGACCAAAGGTCCGCGCCTGCGGCCAAGGCGGCTCCGGCCGGCGCGCGGTGGCCAGCGCCAGCGCTTCCGAAATCTCCACCAAGACGACATCCGCCGCCACCTCGGCCGTCGACGGCTGATCGGCAAGGACGACCCGCACACCCCAACTCTGCGCCAAAGCCGCGATCTCCGCCCGCACCGGACCGGGCGGCGCGATCAGCGCCAACGTGCGCTTCGCCAACAACGGCGATGTCACCGGCGCAATCTCCACGGTCGCCGCCTGGATGGTGAATCTAAACGTCGTTCCCCGCCCGGCCACGCTTTCGAGGACGATATCGCCGCCCATCAGCCGCACGAGATTCCGGCTGATCACAAGACCGAGCCCCGTGCCGCCGTAGCGCCGCGTGCTTTGCTGGTCCACTTGGCTGAAGGGCCGGAAAAGTTTCGCCTGCTGGTCCTCCGGGATCCCGATCCCGGTATCGCGCACCGTAAATACCAACCCGCCGAAGTCCGAGCCCGCGCCACCCGCGCCCGCTCCGTCCGGCGCGACCGTCACCCTCACCTCGACCTCGCCGATGTCGGTAAACTTCACGGCGTTCGTCAGGAGATTGACGATCACCTGCCGCAGCCGGCTCGAATCCGCCATCACCCGTGCCGGCACGGCGGGATCGACAAAGTGCAGCAGCTCGATGCGTTTCTCCGCCGCCCGCGCGGCCAGCAGGTCCAGCGTATCCTCGACGCACGCGCGCACATCACACGGCTCGGGCTCGAGCTTGAGTTTGCCCGAATCGATGCGGGCGAAATCCAAAATATCGCCGGTGAGCTGCAGCAAAGTCTCACCGCTCATCCGAATCGTCTGGGCGTAGTCGCGTTGCTCGGGGGTCAGGGCCGTTTCGCCGAGCAACTGCGTGAAGCCCACGATGCCGTTGAGCGGCGTCCGCACTTCGTGGCTCATCATCGCGAGAAACTGCCCTTTCGCGCGGTCGCCCGCCTCGGCCCGGTCCCGTGCTTCGCGCAACGCCGCTTCGTTTTGCTTGGCTTCCGTCGCATCTTCGAGCGCGACGGCGAAACACGCGAGCGCACCCGTGCGGCTTTTCACCGGCGTCACCAAGACCCGCACCGGATAAAGTTCACCGTTCTTGCGCCGGTGGCTCCATTCGCCGCGCCACGTCTGCCCGCCCCGAACCGTCGTCACCAACTCTTCCAGCATATGCGGCGACGCTTCCTCACTCAACAAGCCGCGCCACTCCCGGCCGATCAGCTCGTCGCGCGCATACCCCGTTTGTCGGCAGAGCCCGGCATTGACGTAGGTGATGCGGCGGTCGAGATCGACGATCATGAGCGCCGCCTGGCTTTGGTCCATCGCCTCGGACAAATTCCGGATCTCGTCCTGCTGCCGGAGCTGACGCCGCAACACGGCCACCGCCGCCAACGGCAATCCGCCCAGCAGCCACGCATAGAGCGCCCAACTGAAGGCCACGTTCAGGCAATCGCTGCGCCAGTTCGCCGCCGATACATCGATGCCGACGATGTGTCGGCGGCCCGGGGCGGCATCGATCTGCGCATAGCCCGTCACCCAAACGCCAAACTGGTCGGGAATCGGCCCCTCGGTCGCCGGCGCCCCGTCGTGCAAGATGGACTGCAAGCCCGGCGAGTCGGCGGCTTCGGCGTAGTCGTCGCCCGGTTGCGAAACTTTGTCCGACGTCGCCGGTTCCGAATCGGCCAGAAAAACCACTTTGCCCGGCGCCTGCTCACGGAAAATGTAAACGAATCGCACCTCAGGATTCACCGCCCGAAGCCGCATCAATCGCTGTTTCACTTTTCCGTAGAGAGGCGAATCCAAGTCAACCCGCGTTCCCGTCAACCCGCCAAGTTCTCCGGGTTCAAACGCCGCCGCACTGCGCTGCGCGTCGTCGATCAACGCCGCCCGAATGCGATTCCCTTCATGAAGGTAACCCTTGAAACCCGCCGCCAACCCCAGCGCTCCGACCACCGCCGCGGCGATGATGATTCTCGTTCTGGAAAAAAGTGAAAGCATGGGACCGGGGATCGTCGGCAGCACCCAACGCCAGCCGGCCCCCCCGCGCAATCCAGAACACCGCCCGCCGCACCCGCTACCACGGCGTTCCGGTTCGATCTGCCCTTCGTAGGGTCGTCCCTTGTGGACGCCCGCGGGCGCCGACGAGCGACGCCCCTACCCAAACCGGAAAGACGTGCACCGGCTACTCCCGCACCGCCGGCACTTCCCGGCCGTTTTGAATCAGCGTGAGACCCGTGACTTTTCCCGCCGCGTCGCGCGTAAAGCGGATGCGCGCGGCCACCACCTTGTAGAAAAATTCGTCCCGCGCCGTCGCGAAGACCGGCGCCGCCCCCTGCCCCGAAAGTTGCACCGCCAGCCCGCCCTCCCGCGCCGTGACGGAAAACGTCGCGGCCGGAGCCGCGCGATAAACGCCGGGATAGTCCGCCAAGGTTTCCGCTGGCAACACCACTTCCTGCGGCGGCGGCGGGGGCTCGATGCGCCGCGCCCGTTGATCCGCTCCGTTTTGGTGCAGCACCAATGCCCGCACTTTGCCGTCCCCGTCGCGCTGAAACGAAATCTCCGCCGGCACGCCCACCAGCGCGAACCGATCCAGCGCCGTCTCGCGCAGGCCAAAGCGCGGCTGACCGGTCGCCTGCGCGTAGAGCGCCCCTCTCACGGCCGTGATGTCGATGGCGAACGCCGACGTCAGCGGATAACTCCCCAAGTAGGCCTCCGGGTCTTTGACGACGGCCGCCACCGGCTTGGGCGGCGTGACCCCCAGCAACCCCAGACCGACCGCATCCACGCTCGCCGACTGGTTACCGAGCACCGCAACGCCCGCGCCATCAGGCCCGGCGGTGAAACCGACAAAACTCCGATAACCTCCCGTCGCGCCTCCATGCCACGCCAGCGACCGGGCCGTCGCGCCCCCGAGAAACCAACCGAGTCCGATCTCCCCGCCCATCCCGTCGGCCACCCGTTGCGCCGTGGTCGTCGCCGCAAACGCCGCGCCCAACGGCCCCGCCGCGCCACCCCGGGCCGCTTGCAGAAAAAGCGCCAGATCGCGGGCCGAAGAGCGCAGGGCCCCGGTCGGCGCAAAGGCTTGAAACGTCCAATTTGTCGCCCGCTTACCCGTGACATCATGGCCGATCGCAAGCCCTTCGATCTCCGGTTCGCCGGTGAGGGAAAGCGTCGTGCGCGTCATGCCCAACGGCGCAAGCACATGGGCGTTCAACGCCGCTGCATAACTCGTGCTCCAGGCCGCGCCCAACGCCTGCCCCAACACCGCCACGCCGAAATTTGAATAAGCCATGCTCAACCCCACGGGCGCGGTCGGCCCGTGCTGTTTGAGCGCAGCGATCAACTTCGCCCGATCGTAGCCGGCATAAGGGTTGGGATTCCCATCGGGATTGAGCCCGATGTTTGCCGGCAACCGCGCCAGACCAGACGAATGCGTGGTGAGCGCGAGCAACGTGATCTTCGCGAGCGAAGCCTGAGCCGGGTCGTTGGCTGGCAGGAGAAACTTCGCCGCCGGGTCATTGCGCGACACCTTCCCGAGCCGCTCGCTCTCCGCCAGCAGCAGCGCCGTGAATACCTTCGTCACGGAGCCGATTTCAAACTGCGTATCGGGCGTGATCGCGCGCGGATCATCGGCGGCGAATTTTCCGGCCGAGAAAAACTCCGGGCCATCGGCATCGACCCAAGCAACGGCGACGCCACCGGGTTTTCCCTGCACAAAAGCATCAAGCCGCGCCTGCACGTCGGCGGGCGGCTTGGCGTGAACGAGCAACGGCAGGCCGAACGCGGTCAGGAGCCGGAGGTGACGCAGGTGTTTCATGACGAGAGGAGATCAGAGCGGAGTTTTTCGAGCTCGACGAGCCGGGGTTCGATCCGCCGGCGCACCGCTTGGCGGTTCATCCACCCCACCACCACCATCAAGGCGGCCATGAGCAGAAAATAGCCGCCTATAAACCACGGATCGCGCCCCGGCGACCACGCCGGCAGGTGCGCACGGATCGTGAGACACAGGATGACGATGGCCGCCGCCAGCGGCGCGAGATACCATTTCCAAAGCGAGAGCAGCAATCGGCGTTGGTGACCAAGCTCCGCGATGTCCGCGTCGAGTTTCGCCAACATCGTCGCCTCAACCCCGAGCTTGTGTCGGTGCGCCCGCACCCGCTCCGCCAGAAAAACGCCGGTCACGCCCAGCACGAGGGCGACGGCCACCGCCACCGGCCACGCCGTCGGCCCCAGCTTCCAGCCGACAAACCCCATCACCGCCGCGACGAAGATTCCGGCCGACGCTTCGGCGAGATCGCGGACGAGCAACGTCGCCGCGAGTTTCCGGTTTTTCGTGGCAAAGGTCGCGTGCAGCGCCGCGAGATCCGCCTCGGCGCCGCGCGGCAATTCCTGCCGTTTCCAGACCGCCTCAAAATCATGCAAGTTCATGGGATATTCCTTTCAAAAGTTCGGTGAGCCGCTTGCGCGCCCGGGTGAGCGCGACGCCGACATGGTTTTCGGTGAGCCCGGTGACCTCCGCGATTTCGCGGTAGGCTAGCCCGTCGAGCAGGAGCAAGACGAGCGCCCGGTCAAAATCTGCCATCGCGTGGATCGCCGCGTAGAGCCGCGCCACGACCTCCGCCTGATCCGCCGTCTCCGCCGGCGTCGCCGCGCCGGTCGGCACATGCGTCACGTCCGCGTCCGGCTCGATCCACCGCGTCCGCGCCGCCGCATCGCGCCGCCACGTCATAGCCGTGTTGAGGCTCACGCGGTAGATCCACGTCGAAACCTTCGCCTCCGCCCGAAACGCCGGCAGCGACCGCCAGAGCTGGAGCCGGATCTCCTGCAACAACTCCGCCTGATCCACGTCCCGCACCGCATAGGCCCGGGTTATTTTATGGATGATCCCACCATACTCCGCCAACCAAGTGGCAAAGCGGGCTTCAGTTTCGGCGGCGTGACTCATGGTTACCCGAGTTAGTGTCCGCCCCCGCCGTTTCCTTACAAAGAATTTGTGCGGCCACTCCGCCGCCGACCCACCCCACCAACTTGCCCGTCAGTGCGAGGAGCGCAGCGACGCGGCAATCCAGCGGAACCTCAGCGGCGCGTTACGCGCTACCCACATTACATCTCCCCAACCGCACCCACCGGCCGGTTGACCGAGGTCCGGTTTCCTAAAGGTCTCCGGGCTCCAAGCCGGTATGCCGCGCGATCCGCGACATCATTTTGGGCCCAATCTCAACGCCGTCGTGAAACGCAAAAACAAAGTCGGGCCATCCGGCGCGCGCCAAAATGCGGTGAGAACCGCTCTGACGCTTTACTTGCCACCCGATCCGCAAAAGAGCCGCAAGCACCGCTTTCGCTTTGCGCGCGCCCCAGACGCTCATGCCGCCACCGTAAAGACCCGCGCGAGTTCCGGCGCATCCTCGCCATGCTCGATCTTGTCGGCGAGCGCCCGCAACACCAACGCCTCAACCTTCATAATCGCCTCGGCCTTGGTGCTACCATAGGCCATCGCCCCCGGCAGAGCAGAAACCTCTGCAATCCAGCGGCCATCGTCTTCACGCTCTACGTCAATTTGCATGGCGAGACGATGGAGCAGCCAGCCACTCAGGCAAGTGCTTCTTCGCCGGATCGGCGTCGGTGTTTAACCAAGCGTCGCCGTGAGCCCCGACCGGGTGAACCGGTAAGGCACTTCAGAGCACGTCGAAGGTTCAGCCACGTCCCCTTCTGCCAACTCCTTTGAATTGCTCGCAGCGGGCGCCGTGCTTCCGACGACCAAACGATGCTCACGTGAGCACGAACTCTTTGCGAATCGAAGCGTGCGCGTGGACACGATCCGACCGGAAGTCCGCGAGGCCGGCTTCAATCTTCTGCCGCACGTAAATGCGATACATGAGATCGTTCCACGTCGATGTTTCGGGGCGACCGCGCACGAGCTTGATAGCTTCAGCCTTAACTCGGCTGCGTTTGGCGCGGGCGGGCGGCATTTCCGGAAATTTGGCGTGACCCATTGTCAGGGCAAGAGGGTCTTTTGGCGAACGTTCGGCGACGAAATTTTTCGAGCTGCAATAGCAGCAAACCAACCACGGCCACTGACCCCCTCGGCTCCACGCGACGCGGCAATCAAGCTAGGCTGTCTGATCCGGCTTTGGTTGGACTATCCACCGGCAGCCCCAAATCACACCGAGTCCGATCGTCGCAAACGGCAAAGTAAACATTCCCCAAAACGGCCACAGATTACTGTCCTTAAAAAATCCAACCGCACAGGCGACCAGCGGAATCATAGACGGAAGCAGACTGACGTAGCGCCACGTTCCCTTCCATTTTCTCCAAGCTGCAATTTGCAGCGGAAGATAAACCAAGCCGAGGCCTATAGCGATGAGGTGCATGTTAGTGTTCAGCTACCGCTACGATACTGGGCCCGAGAGAAGCAGAAATAGAACCAGCCCGAAGCGCAGCTTCATTATCAAATCAATCCGCTTTCGATCACGCGCACAACCTTACCCTAAACCATCTCATTTCTTTTCTGACACCCAGTGCAGCGTTGCCGAGTCCACCCAAACTTCCACGCTCCCTCCATGCCCCCTCGCCCCGCCCGCTTTGCGTTGCTCGCGTTTGCCGCCGTCTCCCTCGCCCGCGCCGATGTGCCGTGGCTCCCACCCGGTCTCCCGCCCGCCCCCGCCACCGGGCCTGCGCTCTGCCCGGGCGAATTTCTCAAACCCGCCCAAGGCGCGGCCGTTCTCGATGCCGCCCTCGCCCAGTTTCCCGACCGCGCCCGCTGGGACACCTACGCCGCCCATCTCCGCACCCGCATCCAGGAAGCCGCCGGCCTCGCGCCGTGGCCGAAGCGCACGCCCCTCAACGCCGTCATCCGCGACCGCCGCACGCACGACGGCTACACCATCGAAAACGTCGCCTTCGAATCTGCCCCCGGCGTCTTCGTCACCGGCAACCTCTACCGACCGACCGGCGCTACCGGCAAACACCCGGTGATCCTCTCCACGCACGGCCACGCGCGCCCCGTGACCAAGCCCGAGGACTACGACACGCACGCGCGTTTCTCACCCACCATGCAGACCCGCTGCGCCAATCTCGCACGCATGGGCGCCATCGTGTTCTCCATCGACATGTTTGCCAACGGCGAGGGCATCCAGCTCTACGGCCTCGCCGCGCACCGCGATACCCTCGCCATCACGATCCACGTGTGGAACGGGATGCGCGCGCTCGATTTCCTCCTCGGGCTTGACGGCGCCGACGCCACCCGCGTCGCGGTCTCCGGCGAGTCCGGCGGCGGCACGCAGACGTTTCTCCTCGCCGCCCTCGACGCGCGCGTGACCGTGAGCGCGCCCGTCGTGATGGTCTCGGCGCACTTCTTCGGCGGTTGCCCCTGCGAGAGCGGCGTGCCCATCCACCGCGGCGCCGATTACTTTGCCAACAACGCCATGATCGCCGCCCTCACCGCGCCGCGCCCGCAACTGCTGGTCTCCTGCGGCAAGGATTGGACCTTGAACACTCCGCGCGTGGAATTCCCCTTCCTCCAAAAAATCTACGGCTACTACGGAGCCGCGGACAAAGTCGCCAACGTCCATCTCCCCGACGAGGGCCACGACTACGGCCCGTCGAAGCGCGACGCCGTTTATCGCTTCTTCGCCGCGCAGCTCGGCCTCAACCTCGCCGCCGTCACCGACGCCGCCGGCCAGATCGACGAGTCCCGCGTCACGATTAACCGCGCCGCCGCCCTGCGCGTCTTCACCGCCGATTTCCCCGTGCCGCCGCACGCCGTGCACGACGCCGGTGCCATCGGCCGCGCATTGGCGGCGTTGCAAAAACCGTAGCCGCGCGTTCACGGAGGCACTGTAGGCCCGGCCGATGGTTGGGGTGAAATGTCCGTCCGCGTTTGGCTCGCTCGAGGACACCAACCGGCGGTCGGTTCAAAAACCATTCTACGCGGTCTGCGCACTTCGCCGCAGATGACACCGTGCCATTTCCGGGCACAAAAAAACCGCCGCGAGCGAACTCGCGGCGGTTAAGTTGACTTGGAAGAAAGCCGGATTAGGCGACGTGCTTCGAAACGAGCTTCGTCATTTCGAACATGCTGACCTTGGCCTTGCCACCGAAGACGACCTTGAGGGCGGCGTCGGCGTTGATCTGCTTCTTGTCCTTCTTGTCCTGCAGACCGTTCTTCTTGATGTAGTCCCAGAGCTTCTTGGTGAGCTCCGTCCGTGGGAGGGGCTTCGAGCCTACGACGGCCGCGAGGGCGGCGTCTGGCGTAACAGGTTTCATGAACGCGGCGTTTGGTTTACGAGCAGCTTTTTTGGCCATAGTGGATTTGGGATTAAGTGCTTTCGACTGAAAGCGACCCTGTTGTAGGAGTAAGCGCGGGGCGTTTCCGAGGAAAATTTTTCAAAATCGTCAAATTCTCAGAGGGAAAACGTCCTTGCGTCCCTCTCACCGGCCAGCATATCGCGCCTCAACCCCGGTCGTCCACCTGCACGAATTGCTCGTAGAGCGCGGCGTAGCGCCCGCCGGCGGCGAGCAATTGGTCGTGCGTTCCTCGCTCGATGATCACGCCTTGGTCGAGCACGAGCACGAGGTCCGCGTGCCGGATCGTGCTCAACCGGTGCGCCACCACGAAGCTCGTGCGACCGCGCAACAGTTTCAGCAACGCCGTCTGCAGCCGCGCCTCGGTCAGCGCGTCGATCGAACTCGTCGCCTCGTCGAGAATCACGAGCCGCGGATCCGCGAGCAGTGCTCGGGTGAAGCACACGAGTTGGCGTTGCCCCACCGAGAGACTCGCGCCGCGCTCGCCCACTTCCGTCAACAGGCCTTGCGGCAGCGCCTCGAGGATATCGAGACAGTCGAGGGACGCGGCCGCCGCGCGCACCTCCGCATCCGTCGCCTCCGGTTTGGCGAGGCGGAGATTTTCGAGCACGGTGCCGCTGAAGAGAAAATTCTGCTGCTGCACCATGCCCATCTGCCGGTGCAGCGAGCGGCTGGTAAGCGTGCGGACCTCGTAGCCGTCGATCAGCAGCTCGCCAGTCGTGGGCAGGTAAAATTTGGAAACGAGATTGATGATCGAGCTCTTCCCGCTGCCCGTGTGCCCGACGAGCGCGACGGTCTGCCCCGGCTCCGCCACGAAGTTGATGTCGTGCAGGACGGGACGGGCCGGGTCGTAACCGAACGAGAGCCCGCGGAATTCCACGCGCACGCCGGGCGCGGCGAGCAACGGTGGCGGCACGGGAAAAACTCCCGCGACCGGCACCCGGGGATCGGGCAGCGCGACCGCCTCGGGCGCGTCGACCCACTCCGGCACGGTGTCGATAAGTTTGAAGACGCGCTCCGCGCCCGCCATCGCGACGAGCGCCTGGTTGTATTGATTGCCGATGATCGCGATCGGGGAAAAAAACTGGTTCGCGAGCAGGAAAAACGTGATCAACGCGCCGAGCGTCATATCGCCGTTGAACACCCGCCAGCCGCCGAACATCAGCAGGGTCGCCACGAAGAACTGGCTGTTCAGCTCGAGCAGCGGCGTAAGAATCGCCGAGGTGCGGGCGAGCGCTATGTTGTAGGCCGAGTGATCGGCGAGCAGGCTGCGAAAGAGCCCGGCGTTGGTCTCCTGCCGCACGAAACCTTGGGTCACGCGGATGCCGTTCACCGACTCCGCGAGCGTCGCCGTCACGCGGCTGAAGCTCTCGCTCGCGGCGCGCGAGTAGAGGCTCAGTTTCACGCGGAAGTGGCGGTTGATCGCCCAAAGCACCGGCGCCATTCCGAGCACAATCAGGAAGAGCTGCCAATCGCTCCACGCCATCACGATCGCGGAGAACACCATCGTGCCGCCTTGGATCACGCTCACGAAGAGCACGTCCTGAATGCCGGTGCGCACCGATTCGACGTCGCTGGTCACCCGGCCGATGATGCGGCCGAGCTTCATGCGCTGGAAAAAGCTCATCGGCTGGCGCTGGACCTTGTCAAAAATGTCCGCGCGCAACCCGTTCACGACCGTCTCGCCGACTTGGAGCGCGTAGCGTTGACGAAAGTGAAACAGGCCGTCGGTCGCGATCGCGAGCAGGCCATAGCCCACCACGCCGAGCGCGATGCCGACATAATTTGCGCCGGAGATCGGCCCGTTGATCACGAGGGCCATCACCCAGCCCAGCGCCGGGAGTTGCGCCGAGCGGATCACAGAAAGCGCGATCAAGGCCGAGAGTTTGCCGCGCACCGGCCGGGCATACGTAAAGAGCCGGCGCATCAGGCCCCATTCGAGCGGCTTGAACTGCTCTTCCTGATCTTCGTCGCCGGGCAGCCGGTGCACGAGGCCCATGGGCTTCGGCGGCGGGGGCGGGGGCGTGACGGGAATCATGCCCGATCCTCCCCGAGCTTGGCGGTGCCGAGCGACTGGAGTTCGCGGCCGTCCACGAGTTGCAGGCTGGCGACGCGGCGATACGAGCCGGGCTGCGCCATCAATTCGGCGTGCGTTCCTCGCTGGGCGATGCGGCCCTGCTCCATCACGATGATGAAATCCGCGCGGCGCAGCGTGCTGAGGCGATGGGCCACGATAAACGTCGTGCGGCCCGCGATGGCGCGGTCGAGCGCTTCAAAGATCTCGTGCTCCGTCTCGCTGTCGATCGCCGCCGTCGGATCGTCGAGCAGCAAAATCGCCGGCTCCAACAACACCGCGCGCGCGATGGCCAGCCGCTGCCGTTGCCCGCCCGAAAGACTCGCGCCGCTCTCGCCGAGCACGGTGTCGTAGCCGAGCGGCAACGCCGTGATAAAGTCGTGCGCGGCGGCAATCCGGGCGGCGCGCTCGATCTGCTCGCGCGTGGCGGCGGGGTGACCAAAGGCGATGTTGGCCGCGATCGTGTTCGAAAAGAGAAAGCTCTCCTGAAACACGATGCCGATGTTGCGCCGCAGATCGTCGAGATCGAGCTGCCGGATATCCGTTCCGTCGATCAACACGCGGCCCGCAGTCGGGTCAAAAAAGCGCGGCAGCAGGCTCATCAGGACGCTCTTGCCCGCGCCGGTCGCGCCGAGGATCGCGACGCATTGGCCGGGCTTCACTTCCAGGTCGATGTCACGCACCACCGCCTCGGCCCCGGCGTAGGCGAAGGATACATTTTCGAACTGGACCAATCCCGCGCACCGCGGCAGGGGGATCGCGGCGGGCGCGTTCTTCACCTCGACCGGCGCGTCGAGGATTTCAAACACGCGGCGCGCCCCGATCAGGGACTGCTGCACGGAGTTCACGATGTTGGCGACGTTGTTCACCTGACCGGAAAACTGCTCGAGCAGACCGGCAAACACGATGAGCCCGGTGCCGAGCGGCAGCTCTCCGTTGGCCACCAGCCAGCCGCCGTAGCCGAGCAGCACCATCATGTTGATGCGCGTGATGAACCCCACCGCCGGCGAGAACAGGCTCACGCGCCAGAAAATGCCCTGCTGCTGGTCGAAGCACGCCTGGTTCGCCGCGTCGAACTTGGCCCGCGCCTCGGGCTCGCGGCCAAAGCCTTTCGTCACCGCCACGCCTTGCAGGCTCTCCGCTAGGATCTGCACCATCCGTTCGACGAGCGTGCGGTTGTGCGCGTAAGAGGGCTGGATTTTTTTGGAGAACCAGGTCGACAGCACCGCGAGCAACGGCGTCGTCGCGAGGCAGGCCAACGTGAGCGACGGACTCAGGCTCGCCATGTAAATCACGTAAACCGTAAGCGACACCGCCATGATCACGCTCTGGATCATGACTTGATCCACAAACATCCGCACCGATTGCACATCCCCGGTCACGCGCGTGATGATCGAGCCCGTGGAGTTCGCATCGAAGAACCGAAAACTGAGCCGCTGCAGTTTGTCGTAAACCTCGCCCCGGAGATCGACCACGAGTTTCTGCTGCACGAGTTTGTTGATCGAAACGGCGAGCACGTAGTTGAGCAGCGCCCGGCTCAACGCCAGCACGAGGATCAGCCCCGCCAGCAGCCCGAGCACCTGCAACGGCGCCCACGCCATCGGCAACGCCACGTGCAGGACGTTGTCGTCCATCGGCGTGTCATCGAGCTTGTGCCGGATGTAGTCGATGCCGAGGCCGGTGAAACTCAGGCCGCCGATGCCCATCACCAACAGCAACAGTTGCAGGCCGAGCACCTGCAGGCAGTGCAACCGGTAGCGCCACGCCAACCCGAACAGCCGCCGGATCAAAGCCCCGTTGGAGGGGCCGACGACGTCGGACATGGACGGAGGCAAAGACATTTGGACCGCACCCTAAGCCCGAGCCCCGGCACTGCACGAAATTTTTTCATTCACCCCAGCCGTCGCCGACCGCGCGACCCCGCCTCAGTTCCGCTGCTTCGGGCGATTCTGATTCTGTCCCTGAGTCGGGGCTCGTTGGCCCCGCTGCGCCTGCGCGGCCGGAGCCGGAGCTTCGACGACCGGGGTCTGGCCTTGCGCGGCCTGAATCGAAGCCTGTTCCCGCAAAGCGCGGCGGCGGCGCACTTCGGCCGCGACGGCCTCAAGCCGGCGCTGCTCATCGGCCGGCGTGGGATTGAGCACCACGCTCTGGGTCACGGCATTGGGCATTGCCGCGGGCGCCGACATCGGCGGCGGCGCCGTGGCTTGGCCCGACGACGCCACCTTGGACGCGCGCATCGCCAAATTGAGCGTTCGCCCACCATGCTGGACCGTCACCGTCTCGTTGGTCGCATCGTAGGACTTCACCACGAAGTCGTGGTCCTTCTCGTTCAACTTCGACCACACGCTGACCTTCTTCGCCGGATCAAAAATCCCGAACAGCATCCCCGAGCCCGTATCCATCATCCCGCGCAATTCCAGCGGGGCACCTTCGGTCACCGCGGTGGTTGCCGCCGTCTGCGCCGGCATGAAAGGCGAGTTCTGGGCCAACTGCGCCCCACTGCGCGTGACCATCCCGAGCAGCAGCGCCGCAAACAACGGCAGGATAAAAAGGGGGGGGCGAGGCGCGGACATAAACAGCATGGGAAACAGAGTAGACGCACCCGCCCGGGTCAAGTGACAGGGTTTTTCCGTCGATCATCATTCGCAGCATCCGGTCTTCGCCTCAAAGCCAATTGCGAAAACTATCCGTCGGAGGGCCAAAGAGTGATCCCCAACTCCCTCCCGCTGCCGCCAATCAAATCATCCCGGCGTGGCATCGTGCTCTTGGGCATGTCGCTGCCGAGATACTGCCGCACGCTGCGAGTTCGGAATCCACTCCGGGTCGAAAGTAAACAAGTGGAGCATAACCATTCCAAAACTTAGATCGGCAAAATCGACCATCAGCACGATTCCGAGATGCATCCCCATCATTGCGGACCAAGCCATTAAACGTCCCCGGCGAAAACACGCCAAAGGCAGAAACGTGATCTCCGCCACAAGCACGGCCCACGAGAGCACGGCAGTTGCTCTATCTGGCACCTATCACAACCAGAGGTCGGAAGCGGTGCCGTCGCATTGCGGCTACGAAGATTGGCGCGAAGACCTCTTCGACGACATCTTGGCGTTCCGCGATGTCCATTCCGCCGGCACCGAAGCACGCGCCCCGTTCAAGCTCCTGCCCACCTGCATCGGCTGCAGCAAGCGCTGGGCGTGCGCTGCACAGGCAGAGCCGGCGCACAAAGTCGAAAAGCCGTGATCGCCATGACGATCGGCGCAAAACGCTCGCGGCAGCCGCTGGACCGAGGTCATCCTTGACCATTGGTAAGGCTAGTAATATCGACCTTACTCCGATGCAAACACTCTCGGTCAGCAAGCTCACCACCAAGAGTCAGGCCACGATTCCGGATCGGGTGCGCCGCAAACTCGGGCTCAAGCCCGGCGACTCTATCGTCTTTAAATCAAAGGACGGCCACATCTACCTCCAAAAGGCCCGGCCGATCGACCGGGTGCTGGCCGGCGCGGTCGAAGAGACGCTCGCGGACGAATGGAACTCGGCTCACGACGACAAAGCCTATGCCGACCTATAAGCCGTTCGAGGTCGTGGTCGTCCCGTTTCCATTCACGGATAGCGCCGCGACAAAACGGCGACCGGCTCTTGTGTTATCCACCCAAGGCTTTAACGAACGCGCCTCGCATGTCGTGCTTGCGATGATTACCAGCCGGGAGAATCGCGGCTGGCCGCTCGATACGCAGATCGGCGATCTTTCGGCCGCCGGCCTGACCCATCCTTCGGTCGTGCGGATGAAGCTCTTCACCCTCGACGAACGCTTTGTGCTCCGAAAATCCGGCGCGCTGGCCCCGGCGGACGTTGCCTCCGTATTCAGCGCTTTGAAACTTTTGCTGCCGTCGAAAAACTAGAGTGGCCACCGTTCGACACTACGGCACCTCGTAAACCTCCACCAACGTCAGCCCGCTGGCGCTGTTTGCTCCGCTCACTTGCACCGTGTAGCTGCCCGGCGTAAGCGTCGCCGTCAGGATCGCGTCGCGGCTCGCGCCGTTCTCGATCGGAAACGAACCGATCCGCCCCGCCGTCGTCCGCAAAAGGGCGGCTCCGCCCCAATTGTCGTTCGATTGAATCACCGCCTGCGTCTGCAGATTGAACAGATTGAGCCGCGGGTCCGTCATCGCCGTCGCGATGTTGAACGGAGCCACCGCCAGCGCCGGACCGATTGCCCGCACGAGCACTTGTCGCGAGGTCGTCCCGCCCACGACAAAGCCCACCGTCAGAATTTCCCCCGCGTCGATCTGCTTGAGCACCGAGACGCCCACGAGCCGCGTCGTGCTCGGGGCGAAGCTCGCCGCCGCGGTGCCGTCGTAGAGTTCCGCAATCACCGTGCCGGTCGCACCCGCGACTCCGCGCACTTGCACGGTGTAGCCGCCGGCCGGCAGTCCTTCGCGGAAGATCGCCGCGTCTTTCGAAACCCCCGATTCGAAGGGAAACGCCCCCAAACGCCCGAACGCCGACGTCAACACCGCGGTCCCGGCCCAATCGTCGTTCACCGCCAGCGGCGTGACCGAGTCGGCATCGGAATACAGGCTGATCGACGGATCCGCGAGAGCCCCGCCGACGCCGAGCTTCGCCAACGCCGGCCCCGCCGCCCGCAACAGCACGGGCTTCGTCCCGCTGGTGCCCGCGCCGCCGATCGCCGTGCCGACGGTGAAAAACGGCGACTCGGCCGTGACCGAGGTCAGCACTGACAAGCTGCTCAACCGGCCCGGACTGCCCGCCGGCGTCAACGTGATTGCGGCCGCCGCACTCGTCAGCCGGCTGCCGCTCCCCGCATCTGAGACCACCACATCGTAGCTCACCGCATCCGCCGTCGTGAGCCCGCTTAGATTCAGCGTGTCGGCCGTCGCGCCCGGAATTGCCACGCCGTTTTTCCGCCATTGGTAAGACAACGCACCCGCACCCAACGCCTGCACGTAAAGCCGCGCGCTCCCGCCGACGGCCGCGACCTGCGCCTGCGGCTGCCCGGTGAGATAGAGATGCGCCCCGCTGATCGCGAAGCTGCCCTGTGCGCTCGCTGCGATGGCGCGGCTGCGAGGCAGATTTTCTGGCACCAATAGTTTACCGCTGGTTGCGCTTCCCCACGCAACGACTGAGCCGTCGGCTTTCAGCGCCAATGAGTGAAACTGGCCGGTCGCAACCGCCACCACATCGCGCAACCCAGTTGGCGGCGTGGCTTGGCCACTGAGGTTGTTTCCCCAGGCTACGACTGATCCATCGTTTCTGACCGCGAGGAAGTGCCGCGCCGCACCGTTGCCTGCGATGCATTTGACGTCCCGTAGCTCCGTTGGCATCGGCAATCCACCCGCAACAATCACGCCCCACCGCACCAGCGTGCCATCGGCCTTAAGCGCAACGCTTCCACGATCATGGGCCGCGATTGCAACGACATTGGCGAGACCTGCGGGGGGCGTTGCCTGGCCCTGACTATTGTCGCCCCAGCCGACCACGGTGCCATCCGACTTCAACGCCAGCGCGTGGTAAAACGCCGACGACTGACTGCCTCCGATAGCCAACTGCGACACGCCCTTGAGCCCCTCCGGAGGCGTGGTCACACCGCCGAGCACAGAGCCCCAAAGCCGCACCGTTCCGTTGCGCCGCACGACGCCGCTGATGAAACCACCGGCGGCGACAGCGCTGTTCTCGTTACCCAGATCGGTCGGCACGGTGATCTGGCCGCTCGAGTTGTTCCCCCATGCCACCACGGAACCGTCGACTTTGAGCGCGAGGGCGTGAGCATCACCAGCCGCCAGCTGCCGCACGTCGGTCAAATCCTGAGGCACTGCGGTCTCCGGCGCCGGTATCACCAGTTCGCCGGTATTTCGGGCGAAAAACGAGGCTCCTTCGCGTCCCCAAGCCGCGACCACTCCCGGCGGTGCCGGCGGAATCGTGACTTCAAGATCGAGATAGAGTCCCGGCTCCGATCCGTCCCTCGCAATCGGCTTGATCGTGATACCGTAAATAGGATCGGTAAATGTCTGGCCGACGGCGAGCACCGCGTCGTTCGCACTCACTCCCGGCGTCGTCAAATCGAGGAGCTGGCTCTGTTTGTTATCTCCGTAGGCCCATGTGATGTAGGCTCCGTGGGTTTGAAGAGTCCCGCTGGAAAAGTTCTGCCGATAGCCAATCCAGTAAGTCCGCACCCCATCCCGAAAAATCTTCAAAGCCATCGGTTGTTTCAGCGCCAACGCCGCCGGGTGATCGAAGCGAAAGATTCGATACCTTCCGCTGGTCGTCGCCGTGGCTACGGCCGAATCGGGCAGCCAGCCGAGAAAGTTTTTGAAGCGCGGATTAAAGTGATGCCGAGCATTCGGCGTTACATTGGTCGCACTCGAAGAACCCATCATGTCAAACGGATCTCCATACTCGAGCGTCGTGCCGGTCGCCGACAGTGGATTGCCATCGGAAACCCGCCAGAGATTCGCGTGCAAGATGCCGTAGGTGTGCCCAAGCTCATGGACCAGCGTCGGGAAGGTAAACTGCCCGTTGATCCAGATATTCAAACCCGCTGCCTGGCCTCCGAAGGTGACGAGCGACCCCGGCACTCGCGCTGTTCCGATGCTCGGAAATACCACCATTATTCTCTGGAAATCCGCCAAATCGAAATCAGCCCCCGCTAGCGCACGCGCATCGGCGTGCAATTGGGTTCGAAGGTCTCCGAGCGCGTAGGCGCCGCCCGATTGCGGCAAGCGATACACAATCGAACTCACCGTCGTTTCAATCGTCGTTTGCCCATAACTCGCGCTCTCAAAAAACGCGCGCACGTTCCCATCCATCATCTCCTGCGCCGCCGCCGCCACCGCTGCACCCGGGAAATCGGAAAAATCCGCGCGAATCACGAGCACGCGCTGCGTTCCCACCGTTCGACTTGACGAAGGCTCTGCCGCTGTCGGCGGCACGCCAGGGCCGGGCACCTTAGGATCGGCGCGGTCCTCGGTCTGCTCCAACGCCTCCATCAGCGTCGTCAGCTCCGCCGCGTTTTCCTATGCAAACCCCCACGTCCGGTCGAAGGCCGCCGCCCACACTCGGCTCGACCCGGATGCGGCTTCGGCCCGTTCGCCCGCTTCTAGCATCCGCACCGGACTTTCGTGCAAGGCCAAGTCGCGCCCCAGCGCGATGCCGTGCAACGACGCGCCGATTTTCGTCAACTGCGGTTCTCGCCGGCCATAAGTGTGCGCCCAATAGGCAACCCCGCCCACTTCCACGCTCCGCCATTCATCCGGCCCTGTCCGCACCGTGCCCGGCGGATGCCCGCACTCGACGATGCGGGTGAGATCGCCCGTGCCGGCAATCCGCGCTTCAAGCTCCGCCAACACCGCCACCGGCAACTCCCGTCGCACCGTCATCGGCACCGTCACCGCCAACGCACTCGCCGGGTCGAGCTTGATCAACCGGAGCAACTCCGGCCGCCGCGCCCGGGCGAGCGCCACCCCTTCCGCCTCCAAGCTCGCACGCGGCGCACCGGCAGCGGCCGCGAGATACCGCTTCGTCCAGTCGCGAAACGCCGCCTGAGAAACCGTGAGCTCCCGGTCCCACCGCTGCGCGTAACCCGCCCGCTCCCGCAGTTGATCAAGCACCGAAACCTCGACCGTTCTACTCGGCGCCGACGCCTCGACCGGCGCCGCAATCTCAGTTCGAACCACTCGTTCTTTCACCACCTCGGAAGCCGGGTTCGTCCGCCAAAGCGCCAAGCCTCCCATTGACCCCAATAACACCATCGCAACGCAGAGCCGCTTCCAACGCGGTTGGTTTTTCATGCGCTGATTCCCGCCTCTCCGGACCCGCTTGGCGAGCTAACACATCGACCGGACGTTCGCTTTCCGTGTCACCCTTTTCCACCCGCCAACTGCTTCGCCACCGGCCCATCGAGGTGCATGGTCTGGGTCGGGAACGCGAACGACAAGCCCCGCGCAGCCACCGCGCGCATGATCGCCAAGTTCACGCGCTGCCGCAGCGCGAGGCCCTCTTGGAAATCGGCCCCGGCCGTGAGATACACGACCCAAAGGTCGAGCGAGGACGCGCTGAAGTCCCGGAAAAACACCATCACGGAAGTCACATCCACTTTCGGCTCGGCCACTATGATCTGACGCACATCCTCGACGATCGCCGCCATCTGGTCGGGTTTCGTGTCGTAAGTCAGGCCGATCACTTGCTCAACCCGCCTTTGCGTGAAACGCGAAAGATTCACGATCGCCTCCGACGAAACCAATTTATTCGGGAGGATCACGAGCGACTTGTCGATCAGCCGGATCTTCGTTGAACGCAGCCCGATATCCTCCACCAAACCGGTGTTCGCCCCGATCCTGACCATTTCTCCGACTTTAAACGGTTGGTCGATCGCGACCACGATCGAGCCAAACACGTTTGCGATCGTATCCTGCGCCGCGAGCGCGAAGGCCAAACCGCCGATGCCCAATCCGGAGAGGATGGTCGAAACATTGTAACCAAGGCTTTGAACCGTGATGAGCACCCCGATCACCACAAAGATCGCAATGAGCGTCTTCTTGATCCAAGGCATGAAGGCCGCGACGCCCATCTGCTTCTCCCGGGCGAGCTCGTTCATGTGGTCGAGCACCGCGCCGAACGCCCGCAGCAAGCCCCAGAAAATCACCAGCGAAAACGCCACCGTCGAGCCGTAGCTGATGGTGCGATCCGCCGTCTCGGAAAGCTTCAACACTTTCACCGAGGCAAAAATACCCGTGACCATCACAAACGTCGCCACGGGGCCTTCGAGCGCCGGGAACAGTTTGTCGTCGAGCGTCGTCTCGGTCTTGGCCGCCAGCCGCTTGAGCCGGTTAAAAATGATCGTGGTGAGAAAGCGCCGCAGCAAAATCGCACCGACAAGAATCAGCGAGAAAATCGCGTAATGCGTCGCCGTGTTGCCGCTGCTCCGCACGTTGAAGAGCCCGAGGACTTCATCGACGAGGTGCTCGAGCAGATCGGGCGTGTGCGGCGCCCCGCTCTTGGCCAGAACCGTCGTCGCCACGGCGGCCGTCGTGGTCGTTTGCGCCGCTTCGGCCGCCGCCGCCGGCGTTTGGGCGAGCGCGGAACCGACGAGCATCACGCCGCCCAAGAGCAGCGATCGAACAAGGGTCACAATCATCCGTTTCATCGAACGGCGAACTCACCGCGCTCCGCCATCCGTGTCAAAAGCATTGCCCGGCTTCGCTCCAACTCCCCGCTTGCACGCCCTCCCCGACCCAAGCCACAACGTTCCGCGATGTTGCAAATTCTATCCGTCATCGACGCCATGCCGCTCTGGGCTTGGGTCACTTTCTTCACGTTCATCACCGCGATGCTCGCGCTCGACCTCGGCGTCTTTCAACGCGACACGCATGTCGTCAGCATGAAAGAAGCCCTGATTTGGTGCGGTGTCTGGGTCACTCTCGCCCTGAGTTTCGGCGCCTTGCTTTGGCAATGGCGCGGCGCGGAATCCGCCCAACAGTTCCTCGCCGGCTACCTCATCGAGCTCTGTCTGAGCGTGGACAACGTCTTCGTCTTCATCCTCGTTTTCGCCTATTTCAAAGTCGAACCCCGCTACCAGCACCGCGTCCTTTTTTGGGGCATCATCGGCGCGGTGCTGATGCGGGCGGTGTTCATCATCGTCGGCGTCGAGGTGATCGAGCGTTTCCACTGGGTCCTCTACATCTTTGGCGCGTTTCTCGTCTATACCGGCGTGAAAATGGCCCTGCCCAGCAAAGAGGCTGAGGTCGATCCCGAGCACAATTTCGCGGTCAAACTTTTCCGCCGCTTTTATCCCGTCGCCCCGCACAACGACCGCGGCCATTTCTTCACGATTCACAACGGTCGTCGGATGGCCACCCCGCTCTTCATCGTCCTCCTGGTGATCGAGACCACCGATCTCGTTTTTGCCCTCGATTCCCTGCCCGCCGTGCTCTCGATCACCAAGGACAGCTTCATCGCGCTCACCTCAAACATCTTCGCCATCCTCGGCCTGCGCTCCCTTTATTTCGCTCTCAGCGGGATCATGGGGCTGTTCCGTTTTCTCAAGGTCGGTCTGTCCGTCATCCTCGTTTTCATCGGCGTGAAAATGCTGATCGAGCACTGGATGAAAATCACCACGGGCACGTCGCTCGCCGTCATCGGCGGCGTGCTGACCACGTCGATCCTGATGTCAGTCTTGATCAAGACGCCGCCGGCCCCGGAGTCGCGGTGATGCCCCGCGCATGAATTTCGACCAGCTGCTCACCAACTTCCTCAGCCCGCCGATTCTGTTTTTTTTGCTCGGGCTGCTCGCCACGCTGGTCAAGAGCGACCTCGAGTTGCCGGCACCGCTGCCCAAGATTCTTTCGCTCTATCTGCTCCTCGCAATCGGCTTCAAGGGCGGGGTGGAGCTCGCCCACAGCGGTCTCACCCTTCAGATCGCCTCCACCCTCGGCGTCGCGATGGTCGCGGCGGTCGTGGTGCCGGTCTACACTTACTTCGTCCTGCGGCTGAAACTCGACTCCGCCAACGCCGCCGCCATCGCCGCCACCTACGGCTCCATCAGCGCGGTCACGTTCATCACCGCCGCCGCCTTTCTCGACGCCACCAAGGTCCCCTACTCCGGCCACATGGTCGCCGCGATGGCGCTCATGGAATCGCCCGCCATCGTCGTCGGCGTCGTCTTCGCCCGGCTTGCCGCCAAGCGCGCGGCCAAACCCGGCGCCGATTCCGCCGAAGCCGAACCCGTCGACTGGGGCCACATCGGGCGCGACGCGTTTCTCAACGGCTCGGTGTTTCTGCTCGTCGGCAGCCTGATCGTCGGCGCGCTCACCGGCAACCGCCCGGGCGCCGTCGCCCTCGTGCCGTTCACCAACGAACTGTTCACCGGCGTGCTCGCCCTCTTCCTCCTCGACATGGGCATCATCGCCGCACGGCGCCTCGGTGATCTTCGCCGGGCCGGCGTCTTCCTCACGTGTTTCGCGATCATCGTTCCGCTGGTGAACGCCGCCCTCGGCCTGCTCGGCGCTTGGCTCCTCGGGCTTGGCCACGGTGACGGCCTGCTCTTCGTCATTCTCTGCGCCAGCGCCAGCTACATCGCCGTCCCCGCCGCCATGCGCCTCGCCATCCCCGAGGCCAACCCGAGCCTCTACGTCACCATGTCTCTCGCCCTCACGTTTCCTTTCAACATCCTCATCGGCATCCCGCTTTACGAAGCCGCCGTCACCGCCGTCCTCGGCCCTTGATTCCCCGACCCCATGCAAGCCCTCAAGAAAGTTGAGATCATTCTCAGCGCCCCCGAATTGCCCAAACTCCAGCGGCTCGTGGAAAAGCTCGGCCTCAACTACACGGTCTTCCACCGCGTCAGCGGTCGCGGCGATCGCGGCATCCGCGCCGATGATGATCTCACCGGCGTCTTCACCAACATCTGCCTGCTCACCGCCTGCAAGGCCGAGCAATTGCCCTCGCTGGTTGATGCCGTGCGCCCCCTGCTCAAAAAGACCGGCGGCCTCTGTCTAGTGAGCGACGTGCTGAGCGTCATGCACTGATCGGCCGCGAAACCGGTCACGGCATAAACCGCGTCGCCCATTCAGCCCGGGCCAACGGCCGCGGCGTCCACTCGCCCCAAATCTGGTAGCGATACCGCGCGACCAATCTGTAGCCCGCGTCGCGCCAACGTGCCGGGATCACCCGCGCCCAGGCGAGCGCCCGACCCAAGCCGCCGACCGCCCGCGCCGCCGCCAGCACCCCGTCGGTGCGCAGCAAAAATTCCGGCCGCTCGCGCCGCGCCCATTCCGGCACGAAGACCAGCGAATCAAAATCCTCCGTCGGCAACCCTTGGGCCCGCAGATACGCCTGCGCCGTCGGCCCCTGCAAGGGCGCGAACCGCAACACGGCCCGCCGGTCCAGCCGCAGCAACAGCCGCACGATCCGGTTGCACAGCCCGCACTCGCCGTCGAAAAACAGCACCGGGCCCAAGGAAGTATTGAAGGCAGGCAAAGACATCGCGTCGCACCTTCACCATGCGTGGCCACGGCCGAAAAGAAAGCCTCCGCCCGCGACCCGCGGTAATAATTATTCAGCCGAAAACCCCTCGACGGTCCCCGCGGTGAAACGCAAACGTCACGCAGTCCCTATTGCCCTGCTTCACCGACCACTTGCAGGCTCGAAACCTCTCACCTTCGAACTCCGCCGCCCGCCGCTTCCTCCTTCCTTCATCTTTTACGTTAACGACATGCTCCGCTCCCCCGCCCGCCCTCGTTTCTTGCCCTCACTCATCCTGGCCGCCACGGCACTTGGATTCTTCGCCCTGGCCCCGGCCCGCGCCCAAAGCGCGCTCCCGCCCAAGCCCGCCGCCAACGCCACCGAGGCAGAGGCCGCCAAGAACGCCGAGGCGGTCAAGCTCTCGGTCTTCACGGTCTCGGAGCAGCAGGACCTCGGCTACGAATCCATGCAGACGACTTCCGGCATGCGCACCGTGCAGGACCTCAAGAATGTCGCCAATTCCATCTCGATCATCAACGCGCAGTTCATCGAGGACATCGGCGCCACCAACCTCGACGAGATGTCCAAATGGTTCGTCACCGGCGAGGCCAACCCCGATCCCGCGCTCCCCAATAAGGGCATCTTCCGCGGCATCGTGAACAACTACGCCGTGCGCAACGGCTGGATCTGGTATTCCCCGATGGAGTCCTACGCCACCGAGCGCGTGGAAATCCTCCGCGGCCCCAACGCCTTCCTCTACGGCGAAGCCGACCTCGGCGGCGCCAACAACCAGATCACCAAGCGCGGGCTCTTCACCCGCGACCTCACCCGCATCAAGCTTATGATCGGCAGCAACGATCTGCACCGCGCCGAGCTCGATCTCAACCGCCGCCTCAGCGACAAGGTCGCCGTGCGCCTCGCCGCCGTGCAGCAGAAAAACGAGTCCTGGGTCCACAACGTCCGCCGCGAGTTCCGCGGCATTTACGGCGCCATCACCTACCGTCCGTTCCGCCGGACCACCATCAGCCTCATGGCCGAGCACGCCAAGAGCACGGGCGTCAACTCCCAGGGACTCTTCATCGACGGCTACTCGTTCAATACCGTCACCACGCTCACCAACACCGCCGGCTACGTCTATGTGCCGGCCAGCGGTGCCCTTTTCCGCGCCAACACCATGCGCCGTAGCGCCGGCAGCAATCTAACCGCCGTCGACCCGACCATCGTCCCCAAAGATCTCCAGGTCACCGGCCCCAACAGCACCGCCAAGAACTACTACGACTCCATCACCCTCGATGCGGAACACCACATCGGCGAAAACCTCCACCTAATGCTCTCGGGCAACTTCTACCAACAGAAGCTCGACACCTGGGGCGCCGCCGCCGCCCGCACCATTTATCGCGACCTCTCGCCCACGCTGCCCGGCGGTGCGATTAACCCGAATTTCAACCAACTCTACACCGAGTATTTCCGCACGCGGAACATCAACGGCAACATCGTCCGCGACGTCCGTCTCTCCGCTGTCTACGACCTCAAGCTCTCGTGGATGCAGCAGCAGTTCGTCTTCAACGCCCAGCAGCACCAGGACAATCCCGGCGCCATGAAGCCGAAGTGGGGCGAATACGTCGACCCCTCCAACCCCAACTTCGTCGGCACCGTCAACAACGCCGGCACCCAAGCCGCGTTCACCGCCAACCGCGCCACGTTTACCAACAATCGCTTCATCCGCCGCTACTACCTCCGCGACGGCGATGGCGGCAACATCACCGGCGACCTCGGCCCCATCCCCGGCGTCTCGGCCTGGTTTCCCGATTTCTCCAACGCCGTCCCCGCGGGCGGCAATCAGATCTCCCGCCGCTTCTACACGCCGTCCCTCGGCGTCGGCGCCTCCGGCAGCTACTTCAACAACCACCTCTTCACCTTGGTCGGCTTTCGTCAGGACGAGTTCAACATGAAGACCACCGTCGGCGCTCCCCGCCCAATCGCCAACACCTGGGTCAACGACAACATCCCCGGTGCTTTCGCCCCCAACCCCGCCTTCGTGAACTACAAGCTCAACGGCTCCAATTACGGCGTCGTCTACCGGCTCAACGACATGTTCGCCGTCTCCTACAACCGCGCCCAGTCCTTCCGCATCTCCCTCGGCGAGGGCTCCAATCTCTACACCGTCGGTTCCAGGCAGAGCATCCCAACCGGCGAGGGCTCCGACATGTCCGCCCGCTTCACGCTCCTCGGCGGCCGCCTCGAGGCCAACCTCACCCGCTACGACAACTACCAGCCCAATGCCCGCATTTCCCCGGCTCCGGTCGTCGCTATCCGGGATGAGGTCGCCGCGATCTTCCCCACGACCTTCAATCCCACCGGCACCGACTACCAAAAGCTCACCACCAGCGGCTATGAACTGGAGTTGATCGCCAACCTCACCCGCACGTGGCGCCTCTCCCTCAACGCCTCGACCAACGAGCTCGTCACCGAGGACCGGCTGCCGCTGTTGAAGAGCTTCCAATCCGAGGCCCGCGCCCTCAACCGCGCGACCCCGTTGCTCGACACGTTCCTCCTCAGTTTCCCCGAGGGCGTGCCCAACGCCGGCTACACCAAGACGCGTTTCAACGTCTTCACGCGCTATGAATTCCCGCGCGGCGCGCTCAAAGGCGTCTACATCGGCGGCGGCGCCAATTGGCGCGACCGCACGTTCCGCGGCAACGGCACGCCCGTTCAGGGCTCGCCAGTCCAAGAGCTCTGGTCGCCTTCCTACACGCTCATCAGCGTCCTCGCCGGCTACCGCACCAAGATTCTCAACCGGCCCACGACCTTCGCCCTCAACGTCGATAACGTGCAGGACACCGACTACTACGTCTCCGCAACCCTCAACACCGGCTCGTGGGGTGCGCCGCGTAGCTTCCGCTTCTCCACGTCGATCGACTTCTGAACGCGCAAAACGCCGGACGCGCCTATGCGCCGTCCGGCGGTTGCATTGCTTTCCAGCCGCGGTTTTTGCCGCGGCTTTTTTTGCGGGCTGACGGGGATCAGTTCACCGCGATCTTGCGCGGCTTCAGCGCCTCGGCTTTCGGCAACGAGAGGCGGAGCACGCCATCGCGGAGTTCGGCGGCGACCTTGTCGGCGTCGAAGGCGTTGTCGTGGGACAGCACCAATTCGTAAGCCGCATCGGCCGGCGCCGTCTCGCGATAGAGCGGCGTCCAACCGGACGGCACCGAGGTCGCGCGGCGACCGACGATGCGGACGAGGCCGTCCTCGAGGGTCAGCTCGAGACCGTCCTTGGCGACGCCGGGTAACTGCACCACGACGCCGAAGGCCTCGGCTGTTTGCTTGATTTCAAACGCCGGCTTCAGGGTCGGCGTGCTGCGTTCGCTTGTGATGGGCGCAGCCGGGTCGGCGGCGGAGCGGCTCAGGGAGGGAAGGATCGTGTTTAGGAGGCTCATAGGAGTGGGAGATTTCAGAGGATTTGGATGCGATGGGATTTGGGTGGGGCGGCGGCGGATTATTTCACCGCGACCGTGATCTTCTTCGGTTGGACGACTTCGCGTTTCGGCAGCGTGACCGTGAGCACACCGTGCTCGCTCGTGGCGGAGACCTTGTCGGCCTGCACGTCTTCGGTGATCCGCACGGAGCGGCTCACGGTCGAGGACTGCTCGGGCTGGCCTTCGCCGGCGGGCACTTTGCTCGTCACGGTGAGGGTCAGTTGACCGTCAGTGAGCTCGACGCCGATGTCGGCGCGGTTCACGCCGGGCAACTCGGCACGGACGTAGACGTTGGCGTTGTCCTCGAACAAATCGACCGGGAAGCGGCCGGCCGTCGACGCGGGCTCATGACCGAGCGCAGACTCAAACAAACGGTCGATTTCGGTCTCAAGGCCTGACCACGGCGAGCGTTGAAAGCTGCCATAGGCCGGCGTGAAGTTGCGGACACTGGGATAGGTATATCGGACGATTCTCATGGTAATGGTTGGATTGATTGGAGTGTTTTTGTTCGCGGGCGGTGCGCCCTTGAAGCACCGCACCCTTTGCACGTTCAATGCCGGACTGCGCCGCCGCTATCTTGCGGTCATGCCGCGATTTATTTCCTCCAGCCTTCCCACCGTGCGCGAAAACTGCGCGCCTGCGCCGTCGCACCTGCGCAAAATCGACCCGGACCCCGTGCAACACCGCTTCCGCATTGGGATTACACGCGGAAAATTCGTGCCCCGCCGCCCAAACCGTGGTTCGCTGCGCGCCCTTACAACCGCATGACCTTCGACTTCGAAACGTCCCACGCCCGACTCGGCACCGACTCCCAGAAATGGCAAAAGTATGCCAGCCGAGACATCCTCCCGCTCTGGGTGGCCGACATGGATTTCAAATCCTCGCCCGCGATCCTCGCCGCCCTGCACGCCCGCGTCGACGAAGGCATCTTCGGCTACGCCCGTCCGGTAAAGTCCACGGTCGACGCCGTCGTCGACGCCTGCGCCCGCAACTACGGCTGGCAAATCGACGGCTCGTGGATCGTGTGGCTGCCGGGGCTCGTCTGCGGGCTCAACGTCACCGCCCAAGCTTTCGCCCAAAGCGGCGATGCCGTGCTCACGCTCACACCGGTCTACCCTCCGTTCATGAGCGCGCCAAAAAATTCCGCGCGTGTCTCGGCGCAAGCCCCCTTCGTGCTCCACGCGGGAAGATGGGAAATTGATTGGGCCGCACTCGAACGGGCCGTCACGCCGCGCACCAAACTCTTCTACCTTTGCAATCCGCACAACCCGCTCGCCCGCGTCTGGCGCCGCGACGAACTCACGCACCTCGCCGATTTTTGCGAGCGCCACAACCTCGTGCTCTGCTCCGACGAGATCCACTGCGACCTCATCCTCGATCCAACACTCCCCCACATCCCCGCCGCCTCGCTCTCACCCGCACTCGCCGCGCGCACGCTCACGCTCATGGCGCCGAGCAAGACCTACAACGTCCCCGGCCTCGGCACCTCCTTTGCGATCATCAGTGACCCGACGTTGCGCGCCCAGTTTGTGCGCGCCACCGCCGGTATCGTGGCCGAAGTCACCTGCCTCGGTTTCACCGCCTGCGAAGCCGCCTATCGGGACAGCGAGCCGTGGCGGCAGGCCTTGCTCACCACACTGCGCGGCCATCGCGATTTCCTTCTCGATTTCATCGCGCGCGAACTCCCCGGCATCCGCGTTGAAGCGCCCATCGAGGCCACATATCTCGCTTGGCTCAACGTGACCGATCTCGGCCTCGCCGACCCCATCGCCCACTTCGAAAAACACGGTGTTGGCCTGAGCGACGGCACGTATTTCGGCGCCCCGCAAGGCCACTACGTGCGCCTGAATTTCGGCTGCACCCGCGCCACGCTGACCGAGGCGCTTCGCCGCA
>CALSBN010000024.1:0-33887 GCA_943373185.1 Opitutus sp. GAS368
TCGACGCTTTCGTAGTTGAACGAGGCGTAGAGCGGGACGCCGGGCAGGGTGGCGACGATCTCGATGGTTTTGAAGCCGGCGGCGGCCGCTCCGGCCTCGGAGAGTTCCATGATGCGGCGGCCGATGCCGCGACGGGCGTAGTCGGGATGGACGAAGAAGGCGCGGATCATCGCGGGTTCGGTGGCAGGATCACGCAAGGGATCGGGCGCGGTTCTTGCGCGGTCGCCGCCGTAGAGCGTTTTGCGTTTGCTCCAACCGCCGCAGCCGACGAGGCGGTGGTCGGCCTCGGCGACATAGTAGGTGCCGTCGCGGATGAGCTGGCTGTCCACCCCGAAGACCGTGCCGATGGCGCCCTCGATCTGCGCAGCCGTGTAGTGCGCGGTCTGGAGCAGGCGGGCGGAGAGCGGAATCAATGCTTCGAGCGCCGGGATATCGGCGAGGGTGGCAAGGCGGTAAGCGGGAGACACGGTGGCGTCGGGTGTGCGGGAAGCGTCCGATCAGGGCCGGAAACATGTCGAGTGCCGAAGTGTAGGCTTCCCAAGGCGTGTTCCGACAATTCAGAGTTTTCGGATGTCTGCCCCCGGATCTGCACCCCTTTACTTCCTGCGACGTTGGCCGGGTCGGATCTTTTTGGGCGTAGGCTTGGCCGGATTGGTCTGCGGGACGTTCTTGTTTTGGGCGGCGCGCTCGCCGGTCGATCGGACGCAGGTTTATCGTATTGGTTTCGGGAACGATGCCCCGCTGCATTTTCGCGGTGAAGACGGTCAACCGACGGGGTTGGCGGTGGACTTGATCCGGGAGGCGGCGCGTCGGACCGGAATCCGATTGGAGTGGGTGCATGGGACGGGTTTTAACCAAACACTCGTCGATCTTTGGGTGCTGCACGCCAACCTGCCCGAGCGACGCAAGGCGGCTCATCTGACCGACGCCTATCTGCAGACCGAAAGCAGTTTTGTCGTTTTGGCAGCAAGCTCGGCCAAGGACCACCGGGATCTGCAGCGGGCGCGGATCAGCGTGATCAATTCCAAGGTGCAGCGCGAAATGCTCGCCCAGCGCTTTCCTGCGGCGGAAGTGATGACGACGGGCAGCAATGACGAGGCGTTTGCGGCCTTGATCGAAGGGCGGGTGGAGGCCGTTTTCATGAACCAGTATGCGGTGCTGGCGACATTGCTGCGCGGCTCGAAATACCCGGGGCTGCGGGTTTTGCCGTCGGGGGTGCCGAGGTTGCAACTGGCGCTGGCTTCAACTTTTGCGCGGGCACCCGTGGCCGATACGTTGCGCGCCGAGCTGAGGAGAATGGCGGATGACGGGTCGGTAGCGACGCTCGCCGAGCGCTGGGCGTTTTTCCCGCGACCGACCACCGACGTGATCGGCGAACTCGCGATCGCCGAACGAGACATCCGGTGGCTGGCGGTGGGCTTGGCCGGGTTGACGACCCTGCTCGCGGTATCGGTCTGGTTTGCGATTCTGGCGCGGCGCCGGGCGGCGCGACTTGCGCGCACCGAAAATCTGTTGCGGCTGGTGGCGGACCGTGTGCCCGGGGTCGTCTATCAGTTCCGGCTGAACGCGGACGGCACCTCATGTTTCCCCTATGCGAGCGATATGATGCGCCAGATTTACCGGGTGAGCCCCGAGGAGGTGCGGACGGACGCGGCGAAGGTTTTTGCGGTGCTGCACCCGGACGATATCGCGGCCGTGAGCGCCTCGATCGAGCAGTCGGCGCGGGAGCAGGCGCCTTGGGTGCACGAGTATCGGGTGAAGTTTGCCGACGGCACGGAGCGTTGGCTGCTCGGCAACGCGCGGCCGCAGCGCGAGCCGGACGGGGCGACGCTCTGGCACGGGTTCATCACGGACATCACCGAGCGCAAAGCGACGGAGGAGGCCGGGGCGGCGTTTGAGCGCAAGATTCAGGAAACGCAAAAGCTCGAAAGCCTTGGCGTGCTCGCGGGCGGCATCGCGCACGACTTCAACAACATCCTCACCGGCGTGCTGGGCAATGCGAGCCTAGCGTCGCTCGAACTGCCGGCGGGGGCTCCCGTGCAGACGAATCTGGAGGCGATCCGGCAGGGCTCGTTGCGCGCGGCGGACCTCTGCAAGCAGATGCTCGCCTATTCGGGCCGGGGTCGCTTCGTGGTGCGGCAGCTGTCGATCAACGCGCTGGTGGAAGAGACGACGCAGTTGCTCCACATATCGATCAGCAAGCGCGCGGTCCTGCGGTTCAATCTCCAGGCCGGTCTGCCGGCCGTCGAGGTGGATGCCACGCAGATCCGGCAGGTCATCATGAATCTGGTGATCAACGCCTCGGAGGCGATCGGCGAAAAAAGCGGCGTGATCAGCATCAACACGGGACTCACGCGCGTGGACCGTGCCTATTTGGGCGGCACGATCCTCGCGCCGGAGTTGCCGCCGGGAACTTACGTTTATCTCGAGGTGAGCGACAACGGCTGCGGGATGAGCGCGGAGACGCAGTCGAAGATTTTCGAGCCGTTCTTCACGACCAAGTTTACGGGCCGCGGACTCGGGCTGGCGGCGGTGCTGGGCATCGTGCGCGGGCACCGCGGGGCGATGAAAGTTTACTCGGAGTTGGGGCGGGGCACGACTTTCAAACTGCTGTTTCCGTGCGCGGAAGGTGCGGCCGATGCGGAGGCCGCGGGGCTGTCGGCGCCCGTGTGGCGGTCGCAGGGGAAAGTGCTCGTGGTCGACGATGAAGAGACCGTGCGCAGCATCGCGGCGGCGATGTTGCGAAAAATGGGCCTCGAAGTGGCGCTTGCATCGGACGGACGCGAGGCGGTGAAGATTTTTTCCGCGACGCCCGATGCCTACCGCCTCGTGTTGATGGACCTGACGATGCCGCACCTCGACGGACGCGAGGCGTATGCCGAATTGCGCCGCGTGCGGGACGACGTGCGCGTGGTGATGATGAGCGGCTTCAACGAGCAGGAGGTGACCGCGCAGTTTTCGGGCAAAGGACTCGTCGGATTTTTGCAGAAACCGTTTCTCTACGAAGCGCTCGGCGACACGGTGCGGAAAGCGCTGGCGGCGTGAAACGCACGTCGGGTCGGTTTTCGACGAGGTCTCTTGGCTTCGGTCGGCAAACCGCGGCGGGACAATGAACGACCGGTTGAGCGCGCAGGGCGACCGGTCGCGGGGCGAGGCGGCGCAGTTGGTTGACCGCGGCTTATCATCCGGGTTGAAAATTCCTGCGAACGGGCGAACCCTCCCGGCGATGAAACCCTATTCGCCGCAGCCGCCGATGAACCGCCGTGAGGCCTTGCGGTTGTTGGGCGCGGCCGCATTGGCGGCGGGCGGTCGAGGCTTGGCTGCAGCCGGGGCCGACGGCGCGCCGTTTTCACCGCTGCTCACGCGGGCGATTCCGTCGACCGGGGAACAGATTCCCGTGATCGGCTTGGGCACGTGGCAGACGTTTGACTTGGGTTCGGGCGACGCCGAGCGCGCGCCCATCGAAGCGGTGTTGCGCGAGTTTGCGGCGTTGGGCGGCCGCGTCCTGGATTCATCGCCGATGTATGGCCGGTCCGAGGAAGTCGCCGGCGACCTGATGGCGAAAAACGCCCTGCGGGAAAAACTGTTTGTCGCGACCAAGGTCTGGATCACCGGTCGCGATGCGGGTATCGCGCAGATGAACGACTCCATCCGCAAACTGCGCGCGGGGAAAATCGACCTGATGCAGGTGCACAACCTGCTCGATGTGGGCGCGCATCTCGACACCTTGCGCGGCTGGAAAAAGGACGGCCGCATCCGTTATCTCGGAGTGACCCACTACACGGCCAGCGGGGCGGAGGCGGTCGCGAAGCTGATCCAAAGCGAGGTCGTCGATTTCGTGCAGGTCGCCTATTCGGTGTCCGAGCGCGACGCGGAGAAGCGGTTGTTCGCCCTCGCCCGGGACAAGCGTGTTGCCGTCATTGCGAATCGTCCGCTGGGCGGAGGCGACCTGATCCGGCGCCAACTCGGAAAGCCGTTGCCCGCGTGGGCCGCCGAGATCGATTGCGCGAGTTGGGCGCAACTGCTGTTGAAATTTGTCGTGTCCCATCCGGCGATCACCTGTGCGATCCCGGCGACTTCCAAAGTCACCCATCTCCGCGACAACATGCGCGCCGCGATCGGTCGGTTGCCCGACGAGAAACTCCGCAGCCAAATTGTGGCGGCGGTGGCGTGAAGGGGAATTCCGGCGCCGAAGTGTCTGCTGAACGGTAGCCCGGTCGATGCGCCGCCGGGCGAGTTACGGCGCAGATACGGTCGGCAAAAATCGGGGCTCGCGCCGGGCGCGGGTGTGCGCCTCGAAGTCGGCGGCGAGCGCGAGTAGCTTTGCTTCGCTCCACGCCCGGCCGTAAAGTAGAAACCCCGTTGGCAGCGGGTTCAGCGGACCAAACGGCACCGTCACGCTGGGATAGCCCGCCATCGCCGCGATGCCGGCCCCGCCGCCGACGAGGGCGTCGAGCCGATGCTGGTCCATCACGGCGTCGATGCCCTCGGTGCGCGCGACGCGCCTGCAGGTCTCCCGGGCCGTGAGATAGGCCGGCTCGGTCAGCGGGCCTTTGGCCTGCGCACGGATGAAGTAGTGCTGGCCGAAAAGCGGTTGCACTTTGGCCCGGTGCTCGTCGTTGAACGCGATCACATCGGCCAAAGTTCTCATCGGGGCCGAGGGGCCGAGGTCCGCGAGGTAGGCGTCAATGCCCGCTTTCATTTCATAGAGCATCATCTCGATGCGGGCGCTGCTGGCAGCCGGAATTCCGGGCAATGCGCCGACGTCGATGACCTCCGCGCCGGCGGCGCGCAACGCCGCGAGGGCTGCGGTCATGATGTTCTCCGGACCGCGCTTGCCGGCGGTGTTGCTGACGACACCGATTCGCGCGCCCGTGAGGGCGCCGGGGCGGAAGGGAGCGCCCAGCTGAGACGCGAGACCGTGGGGCTGGTTTTGCGTGACCGGATCGCGCGCATCGGGGCCGGTGAGGGCGGCGAGCACCAGTGCCGCGTCGCGCACCGTGCGCGTGATCGGCCCGGCGGTGTCGAACGTGGCCGCAATGGGGATGACGCCGCTACGACTCACCAGCCCGACCGTGGGTTTAAATCCCACCACGCCGCAGACCGTGGACGGAGAAATGATCGAGCCGTTGGTCTCGGTGCCGATCGCCGCGACACATAGGTTTGCAGAAACTGCCGCGGCCGAGCCGGAGCTCGAGCCGGACGGATTGCGGTCGAGCACGTAGGGGTTGTGCGTCTGACCGCCGCGCGAGCTCCAGCCGCTCACGGAGCGCTCGCCGCGAAAGTTGGCCCACTCGCTCAAGTTGGTTTTGCCGAGAAGCACGGCACCCGCATCGCGGAGACGAGTGACGAGGTGCGCGTCGCGCGGCGGCTTCAGCCCGACGAGAGCGAGTGAGCCGGCGGTGGTTTCCATTTTGTCGGCTGTCGCGATGTTGTCCTTGATGAGGATGGGAATTCCATGGAGGGGGCCGCGCACGCGTCCGGCCTTGCGCTCGGCGTCGAGGGTTTCCGTGAGGGCCAACGCATCGGGATTCAGCTCGATCACCGAGTTGAGTTTTGGCCCGTCGCGGTCGATGAGGGCGATGCGGTTGAGATAGGCGGCGGTCAGCTCGCGCGACGTGAGCGTGCCGGCGGCCATGCGGCTTTGGAGGTCATCGATCGTGGCCTCGGCGAAGGGGAACGCAGGCTCGGCGGCGTGGACGGTCAACGCGAATGCGCACGCGAGCAGGGCGATGAATCGGGTAATTTTGTTTGGAGATTTCATCAAGGATCGCGGATTGAGCACCGCGGGCTTGGGGCGGAGTTTTTGGCCCGGTGCGGTCGATGGTCTCATGGGCTTTGACGGACGAAACCGGTTTGTGCCTTTTCCGCCGGAGACGCGTCAGGGAATTTTCGGCCGTTGCGGGGCGCGGGTGTCGGCGGAGACGGGGTAGAGGGCTTGGTGGCGTTCGAGTTGGGCGGAGAGGGCGGACATCATGCGCCGGAGTTCGGCGGGTTCGGTGGCGGCGAGATCGGCCTGTTCGAAGGGGTCTTTGCCCAGATGGAAAAGTTGGTAGTGCGAGCCGCCGGATACAGCGGTGGGGAAGTAATGATAAATGACCTTCCATGGGCCTTCGCGATAACTGGTCCAGTAGGAGGTGCGGTGGGGGCCGTGAGGGTAGTGCATGAGGAACGACTCCGGCCGCGTGGAGTCGGTCTGGCCCGACAGCAGGCGGTCGAGGCGAAAGCCGTCAACCGGGTGGGCGGCGGGGGCGCGGGTCTCGGCCAAGGCGAGGAGCGTGGGGAAGAGGTCCATGACGGCGGCGGTTTGGGTTTGGAGAGCGCCGGCGGCGATGGGGAGGCGGCGTTGATGCGGGTTGGCGGGATCGGGTTTCGCCCACGCGGCGATGAAAGGGACGCGCATCCCGCCCTCGTAGTGGGAGCCTTTTTTGCCGCGGAGGGGTGCGGCGCAGGCGACGGCATGCTCGTGACCGAGGGGTGCGTCGGAGCCGTTGTCGCCGAGGAAGACGACGAGCGTGTCCTCCGCGATGCCGAGCGCCTCGAGGTGGTTGAGGAGGTCGCCGAGAGATTTGTCCATGCCCTCGACCAAAGTGGCGAAGGCTTGGGCATTGGCGGGTTTCCCCGATTCTTGGTAGTGGGCGGCGAAGCGCGGATCGGACTCGAAGGGCGAGTGGACGGCGTAGTGGGCGAGGTGGAGGAAGAACGGTTGCCGTTGCTTGGCGGCGGCGGAGACGAGGTCGTTGGCCTCGAGCGTGAGCGCCTCGGTGAGGAAGAGGTCTTGGCCGTGATATCTTTCGAGCTGTGGAACGGCGTGGCTGGCGCGTTTTGCCGACTTTTTGCCGAAATCCTGGCGGGCGAAATAGCTGCCGGGAGCGCCAATGGAAGCGCCGGCGATGTTGACGTCGAAGCCGAGTTTGGCCGGGTCGGCTCCGTCGGCGGCGCGGGGGCCGAAATGGCCCTTGCCGACGTGAAACGTGCGGTAGCCGGCATCGCGGAGGAGACCGGGCAGAGTGACATCGCCGGGTTTGAGTCCGCGCCAGTTCCACGCGGAGGGACCTTGGGTGCCGGCGTTGTCCGTATCGGGATTGATCCAGTTGGTGGCGTGGTGACGGGCGGCGTTTTGGCCGGTCATGATCGCGATGCGCGTGGGCGAGCACACGCTCATCGCGCAGAAGTTGTTGAACCGGACACCACGGGCGGCGAGGCGCTCCATCGCGGGAGTGCGGTAAAAATTGTTGAGCGGTTGCCGTTGGGGCCGGCCGGAGGAATCGGTGATGAAAGGGACGGAGGTGTCCATCACGCCCAGATCATCGACCAAAAAGACGACTAGGTTGGGCTTGGAGGCTGCGGCGGTGAGGGAAAAGCTGAGGAGGAAGAACGTGGCGAGGAAGGCGCCGGGGCGGGCTTGACGGAGCATGATGAGGAGGCGGTTGAGGTTCGAGGGCGGAGGTGCCGCGAAAGGGGCGGGGTCACGGAGAAAAAATCGAGGGCCGAAGAGAGTCAGGCCAAATATCCTGCCCGCCTTCGGGATTGATGGATCGGTCATGGCGCAGAAAGCAAGGATACGGCGGCAAAAGTCTGGCCGGGCGCGCTTGAGTTGGGGGGTAAATCGGCGAGAAGGGAGGCGTCGTCCGGGTCGAACGATTGCCTTGCGGGCGGCGGGGCAGGGCGGACAGGTTCATCGGTTCATATGAAGAGTGACGAATATCTGAAGCTCGCGGAAGTCGAAGACCGGATGTGGTATTTTCCGTCGCTGCATCGGCACGTGCGCCGTGGGCTCGAACAAGGTGGGATCGCGGGTGCGGCCGAGGTGCTCGACGCGGGCTGCGGGACCGGCGGGCTGGTTTTGAGGCTGCGGGCGCAGCGGCCGGAATGGCGTTGGACGGGGATCGATTTCTCGGCGCTCGGCGTCGAACTCGCCCGGCGACGGGTGCCGGGCGTGACGTTTGAAGAGGCCTCGATCACGGCGTTGCCGCAGGGGGACGCGACGTTCGACGCGGTGGTGTCGGCGGACGTGATCTGCCAAGTGGTCGACCCGGAGACGGCGTTGGCGGAGTTCTTCCGGGTGTTGCGGCCGGGCGGAATCGTGGTGATCAACGTGCCGGCCTACATGTGGATGTGGTCGTATCATGATGATTCGTGTCAGACGAAGCGGCGCTACACGCGGCCGGAGCTGGCGGGGCTTTTGCGCGACGCGGGGTTTGAGGATGTGCGGACGACGCATTGGAACGCGCTGCCGTTTCCGTTGCTGTGGGCGAAGCGGAAGATCTTTCGGACGGCCAAGGACACCAGCGACGTGAAGCCGTATCCAGCGGTGCTGGAGGCGGGGTTCAACGCGGTGATGGCAGTAGAGCACGCGTGGGTGGGGGCGGGTGGGCGCTGGGCGTGGGGATCGTCGGTGTTTGCGACGGCGCGCAAGCCGAAGTAGAGAACGTGCCGGATGTATTTTTTCCTCGTCGCATTCGGATTGTTGGCGCACGTGCTGTTCTGGGGCGCGGGGTTGGCGCTGGTGGTGATGCCGGGGCGGTGGCGGAATTTCTGGCCGGTGCTGGCGGTGCCGGCGGGGTTGACGTTGCAGGCCCTGGTCGTGTGGGCGGCGGTGTGGGCGGGTTTGAAAGGGACGAACAGCTACGCGTGGGCGAGCGAGTTGGTGCCGGCGGCGGTGCTGGCGGCGGCGATCCGGTGGCGGGGAATGGCGGTGCTGCGGGCGGGTCTGGGAAAATTTTGGGCGGTGTGGGGCGCGACGGCGGCGGTGTTGGCGATGCTCGTGACACCGCTGGCGCGGGCCTCGAAGGGACTGACGACGACCTCGCTGGGCAGTTGCGACGCAGCGGACTACGCGGCGGGCGCGCGGGTGTTGATGGAATTCGCGCGGGGCGAGCGCGGAGGATTTATGGGCCTCACGGAGGTGGTGCGGGTGATGTCGGTGGATAATTTTTTTGATTACTGGACGCGGCTGAACCACTTCGCGCCGGCGGCGTTGATCGCGTTGAACGGGACGATCCTCGACTGCGCGCCGTATGAGCTGACGAGTCTGATGACGATGGTGTTGCTGGCGGGATCGGTGCCGGTGGTGTTTTGGCTGGCGCGGGCGGGACTCGGCTATGGCGGGCGGGCGAGCTGGGCGATCGCGGCGCTGTATGGCGTAAGTCCGATCACATGGTATGCGGTGGCGCACACGGCGATGGGGCAGTTGCTGGCGGCGCAGGCGATCGCGGTGGTGACGTGGGCGGGGCTGGCGTTGTGGCGGGGTCGAATGGGGTGGGTGCGGGCCGCGAGCTTCGGTGGCGCTTTGGTGTTGGCGTATGGTTTGGCGCTGGGGAGCTATGGGTTTATCCTGTTGATCGCGCTGGGGCCGATCCTGGCGTTTACGGTGGGCAACGCGATCTGGCGGCGGCAGGGGAAAAAACTGGCGACGTGGAGCGCGGCGATGCTGGTGCCGCTGGGGGTGGCCGGGGTGATTTTCTGGGAGCGGTCGGCGGGTTTGGCGGAGCGGCTCGCGCTGTTGCAGCAGTATGATTTTGGTTGGAAGATCCCGTTGTTGGGGCCGGAAGGCTGGCTCGGGATGGTGGCGGCAACGACGCTCGCGCCTTTAAGCGGAGCATGGCGCTGGGGGTTGGCGGGAGCGGTGGTGGCCCTGCTGGCGGCAGCGCTGGTGCTCGGGGCGATCCGGCGCCGGAGCGGAGCTTTTGCGGCGCTGGGACTCACGTTCATTCCCCTGATGGGCTATGGCTATCTGAACTTCCGGGGAGCGCAGTTGGGAACGAATGCGAGCTACGATGCCTACAAGGTGTTGGCGGTGTTTTATCCCGGCGTCCTGGCGGGGCTGTTTTACTGGGTGACGCTGGACGCCGCCGGCTGGCGGCGGTGGCTCGTGATCGGATGCGGACTGATGGTGGCCGCGATGAACTTGATGGGTGCGGATCGGTTTACACGCGAGATGAAGCAGCCGCCGCTGCTGGTGGCGCGCGAGTTGTTGCAAGTCGCAAAGATCGAAGGACGCACGGACATCGCCTCCCTCAATCTGCGCGTGCCCGACATGTGGTCGCGCCTGTGGCTCAATGCTCTGCTGCTGAAGAAAGCGCAGTTCTTTGAAACCCACACCTATGAGGCGCGCTTGAACACGGAGATGAAAGGCGAGTGGGATCTCACGGGCGGCCTGATCGCGGTGCAGTTGCCGGCCGGCGGCAGCGAACGCATCAACGCCCACTACGGCTTGGTCGATACGAGGAGCCCTTATTACATCCGGGCGCGGTTGGGTGACGGTTGGTATGACCCGGAGCAGATCGCGCGCACGGGGACGCGCTGGAACTGGACGAAAGGCGACGCGACCCTGCGGTTGGAGAACTTGCAGAACCGCAACCTGCGGGTGGCGATGCGAGGTGTGCTGCGCAGCGAGGAGCCGCGCGATTTGCAGCTCTGGTTGAACGGACGCCGCGTGGAAACTTGGATGATCGGAAAAGATCTGGAACGGCGGGCGGGGCCGGTGCTGGACCTGCCGCCCGGGGCGAGTGTGCTGGAGTTGAGATCAAGCACGCCGCCGACCGGTGCCGGAGCGGGGCGGCCGTTGGGCTTTGTTTTTTACGGGATCGAACTGGAAGTGTTGGCGGATGCGATGCCGCCAAAGAAGTGATCGGCCGCCGGGGGGACGGACGGGAAATAAATTTGCGCACGGGCAGCCGTGGCGGGTTAATCGGGGAATGGGTGACGTGAAGAATTTTGGGAGGAAATTTGCCGGCAAGCGGGTGCTCATCACCGGCGGGTTGGGGTTCATCGGTTCGAATCTGGCGCGGGAGCTGGTGGCGCTGGGCGCGCGCGTGTCGGTTGTGGATTCGATGATTCCGGAATACGGCGGCAATGCGCGGAATCTGGCGGGTGTCGTGAGCAAGGTGACGGTCCACCGCACGGATGTGCGCGAGCACGCAAGGCTGGCGCGGCTGGTGCGTGGGCAGGATTTTTTGTTCAACCTCGCGGGGCAGACGAGCCACATGGACTCGATGACGGACCCCGAGACCGATCTTGAAATCAACGGCCGGGCGCAGCTCGCGCTGCTCGAGGCGTGTCGGAAGCACAACCCCGGCGTGCGCATCGTGTTTGCGAGCACGCGGCAGATCTACGGGAAGCCGGATTATTTGCCCGTGGACGAGAAGCATCCGGTGCGGCCGGTGGACGTGAACGGGATCAACAAGGCGGCGGGCGAGGCGTTTCATTTGCTGTATGCGCGGGTGCACGGAATCCGTGCGACGGCGTTGCGGCTGACCAACACGATCGGGCCGCGAATGCGGATCAAGGATGCGCGCCAGACCTTCGTCGGCGTGTGGGTGCGGCGGTTGCTCGAAGGCGAGCCGATCGAAGTCTGGGGCGGGGAGCAGCGCCGGGATTTCTCCTACGTGGACGATACGGTGGAGGCGTTCTTGCTCGCGGCGGCGAACGAGGCGGCGGTGGGCGAGGTGTTTAATTTGGGCGGGCCTCCGCCGGTGACGCTGCGGGCGCTCGCAGAGCTGATGATCGAGGAGAACGGCGGCGGGTCGATGGTGGTGCGGGAGTTTCCGGCGGACCGAAAGAAGATCGACATCGGCGACTACTTTGCGGACGACCGGAAGATCGCGCGGATGCTGGGCTGGAAACCGCGGACGGATCTGCGCGCGGCGCTGGCGCGGACGCTGGATTATTACCGGCGTGAGCGGCGGTTCTACGTGTAAGGGAACGGGGCCGGTTTTTTGTTTTGGCGTGTTACCAGTCACGGCGTCCTCGCGCACGGAACGCTACGGGGGCGTCGCGTCACCAGGGACAAAAACCCGAAAAAATGCGGGCGCAGGTCCGGCGGGCGCCGGGCTAGGCGCGAAGGAACAGGAGGAAGGAGTTGGCGGCGACTGTGGCGGTGAAGTCGGCAAGGGGGATTTCGCGGAGGTGCGCGAGCGCGGCGCAGGTGGCGGCGAGATTGGCGGGGTGGTTGAGGGCGGGGGCCGCGGAGAGTGAGAAGGGCGCGTGGGCGGTCGGCGCGAGCATTGCGGGGGCGTCGGTCTCGATCAGGAGACGTGCAAGCGGGATGTTTTTGTATAGCTCGCGGAGGCGGGCGTGGCGCGGGGCGAGGTAGGCGGCGTTGAAGGAGAAGTAGGCGCCGAGGGCCGCGAATGGAGCGACGAGTTCGAGGGAACCGCTGTAGGCGTGGAGCAGGAATCCGCGCGGGGGGAGCGGAACGGAGCGGAGCGTTTCGAGCAGGAGGCCGAAGGCATCGATGCAGTGAATGGTGGCGGGGCGATCCAAGGTGACGGCGAGGTCGAGTTGGGTTTTGAAGACCGCGAGTTGCTCGTCGAGTGGAGCACGCCGGAGACCGGCGAGGCGCGGGTCATCGGGGCGGGCGCGGTCGAGCATCCAGCGGTCGAGGCCGATTTCGCCGACCGCGGCCCGGGGATCGGAGACAAGATGGGTTCGAAGGGTTTCGAGCCACCAGGGGGAGCGATCTCCGACGTCCCAAGGGTGAAGACCGTAGGAAGGGATGAGCGAAAGTCGGGAGAGGGGCGGCGAAGGTTGAGCGACCGTAGCGCAGAGTGCGGCGACCGCGGGCCAGTCGGATTCCTCGGTGCCGTTGACGACCGCGTGGGTGACGTGGGCGGCGGTGAGGTCGGCCAGAATTTGCGGGAGGTGCGGCGCGAGTGCGGGCGAGGCGAGGTGGTTGTGGGCGTCGAAGAACATTGGAGGATTCTCGGAGGATGGTTCTCAGATCGCCGGGCAGGGGCGTTGCGCGGCGCGGAGAAGCGGGTCGAAGACCCCGCCCTACGTCTGGGCCAAGGCGAGCGAGCGGATGCGTTGGCGGACTGCGGTGAGGCCGTTGCGGCGGGTGGGTGAGAGATTCTTAAGGAGATCCAAGGTGGCCAGCGGGTCGGCTTCGCTGGCGGCGATCTCGGCGGGCGGAGTGTCGGTAAAAAACTCGGCGAGGAAGACGACGAGGCCGCGCACGAGGGGCGAGTCGGCGTCGGCGTGAAAGTGCAACCTTCCGCCGCGGAGTTCGGCGGTGAGCCAGACGGCGGAGATGCAGCCAAGCACGCGGTGGGCGTCGATGCGGGTTTCGGCCGGCAGCGGCGGGTGGCGGCGGGCCCGGTCGACGACCAGCGAGAGACGTTCCTGGAGATCGTCGATGGGCGCGAAGTCGTCGATGAGCGCTTGGAGTCGGGTGTCGAGGTTCACGGAGTTTGAAACTGGCGAAGGCACGGAAGGGCGGGCAAGCCCGGGACGGAGAAAGGGCGAGAACAGAAGGGGCGGAAAAATTTTTGCGGGGCAAAAATTGCAGGGCAGTTGGCCGAGCTCTTGCTACGGAGAAGTCGCAGACTATGCCGGGAAATCTTTTGATTCCTCTACCTGGATTTACGTTGCCGCCGGACTTTGCCAGCCGGGTGGGGTTCGTCGCCGCGGTCGAGGAGCACCGCGAACAGCAATCGGAGGCGCCCTATGAACAGGCGCGGTTTTATGGCTACTATTTTGAAAACGGCGTGCCCGTGGGGGTAAGCGGCGGCTGGACGGTGGCGCTGGAGCTAACGGAGGGCTGGGCAGAACTTGAGGAGGCGATCGAGCGGCTGACGGAAGGCAGGTTCTCCGTGAACGCCGGGCGCGGCGGGACGGCGCCGGACTATATGTTGGTGCACGACCGGTGGAGCGGGGCGTGTTGGCTGCGGAGTTTTGGCTTTGGGCGGCAGTTTGTGGCGGCAACGGAGGCGATTCTTGACGCCGATTCGAATGGGCGGGCGGCGCGGGGCGATCGCGACGGGTGGGGTTTGGGCCGCGGCTGAGGTTGGAGAAACTATAGCGTTACCCCGGTGGGAACGTTGGCTTTTCGCTGGGCGAATCCAGCATGCTCCAGTCGATTTCGGCCTGCCGGCGAACGGACTCGGCTGATCGTAGTGGGCGTGAGGCAGGGTTGGGTGATACCAGGCTGGCGGAGGAAAATTTTGCTATTTTCACCGAACCGAATTTTGAAAGAGTTCGTCGTTAGTCGTATCGTTTTTCTTTCGGACCCCGTTACCCCGCCCCATGCCCCAGCTTGCCGTGATTCCTTGGATTGGATTGTCGCGCTTCGTCGTGCTCGGAGGCGTGGCGTGGGGCGGGATGTCGGCGGTTTTCGCGCAGAACAGCGGCGCGGTGACGCATCCGACTGAAAAATTAATCCAAGGATTTTGCCTCGATTGCCACGACGACGGAATTCGGAAGGGTAAGTTTTCGCTGGAGGGCTTGGATGCGAGGAATCCTGCGACGAATCCTGCGATCTGGGAGAAGGTCTTGCGCAAGCTCGACCATCGGCAGATGCCGCCGATCGCCGACGAGCGGCCGGATGCGGAGACTTACAAGCGGGTCGTGGCGGAGTTGGAGCGTTCGCTCGATTTGGCCGCCACCGCCGCGCCTAATCCCGGGCGCACGGACACGTTCCGCCGGTTGAACCGCACGGAGTATCAAAACGCCGTCCGTGATCTGCTCGCCCTCGAAATCGACGCGACGACCTTGTTGCCAAACGACGAGCCGAGTCACGGTTTCGACAACGTCACGGTGGGAAATCTCTCTCCAACGCTGCTGGACCGCTACGTCTCGGCGGCGCAAAAGATCGCGCGGCTGGCGATCGGAACGCCGCGCAAGGTGCCGGGCGGAGACACCTTCCGCGTGCGGGCCGATCTAACGCAGGAAGACCGCATCGCGGGGCTGCCGCCGGGCACGCGCGGCGGGACGTTGATTCCTTATGTTTTCCCCCAAGACGGGGACTACGAGATCCAGATCCGACTCCAACGTGACCGCAACGAGCAGGTGGAAGGACTGCGCAAGCCGCACGAGGTCGAGGTGTTGATCGATCGGGAGCGCGTGGGGCTCTTTATGGTGAAGCCGACCGGGAGCGACAAGAACGCGGAGGGTGTGGATGCGCATCTTAAATTTCGGGTGCCGGTAAAGGCGGGAGCCCGTGACGTGGGGGTGACGTTTATCAAGAATCCCTCGGCGCTGATTGAGACAGAGCGGCTGCCGTTTTTGGCGCGCTTCAACATGCACCGGCACCCGCGCACGGCGCCCGCGCTCTTTCAGGTGACGATCACGGGTCCGTTTGACGCGAAAGGGCCGGGCGAGTCGGAGAGCCGGCGCGCGATCTTCGGCGACGCGAAACCGCTCGTGGAGACTGCGACGGTGGCCGAGCAGGACGCCCGCGCCCGCGAGATTCTGACGCCCCTGATCCGCCGCGCGTATCGCCGGCCGGTCACCGAGGACGATTTGCGCAAACCGTTGCAGTTTTTCCGGGAAGCGCGGGATGAAAACGGCTTTGAGGCCGGGATCGAGGGCGCTCTGACGGCGATCTTGGTGAGTCCGCGGTTTTTGATCCGCGTCGAAGAGGACCCGGTCGGGCTCGCGGCGGGATCGGTCTACCGGGTGAGCGACCTCGAGCTGGCGTCACGGATGGCGTTCTTCATCTGGAGCAGTCTGCCCGATGATGAATTGATCGCGGCGGCGGTGCGGGGCGACCTGCGACAACCGAAGCTCTTGGAGGCGCAAGTTCGGCGGATGCTGGCCGACGGTCGCTCGGGCAGTTTGGTGACGAACTTTGCGAGCCAGTGGTTGTATCTGCGCAAGCTCGAAGCGGCCACGCCCGATCTGCGGCTGTTCCCCGACTTCGACGACAACTTGCGCCAGGCTCTGCGCCAAGAGACGGAATTGTTTTTCGAAAGCATCCTGCGCGAAGACCGCAGCGTCACCGATTTGCTCAGCGCAGACTACACGTTCCTCAACGAACGCCTCGCGAAACACTACGGCATTCCGCATATCTACGGCCCACGGTTCCGACGGGTGTCGTTTGCGGGTGAGCCGGATCGGCCGCGGGGCGGCTTGCTTAGGCATGGGAGCATTTTGACCGTGACGTCCTACGCGACGCGCACCTCGCCGACGATCCGCGGGCATTGGGTTTTGGAAAACATCGTGGGCGAACCGCCGCCGCCGCCGCCGCCCGATATTCCGACGCTGGAAGACAACACCGTCTCATCGTTCCTGCCGATGCGGGCCCGGCTCGCGGCCCACCGAGCAAATCCCGTGTGCGCGAGCTGCCACGACGTGATCGACCCGGTCGGGTTTTCGCTGGAAAACTTCGACGCGGTGGGACGCTGGCGGTCGGCGGAGGGCGGTCAGCCGGTCGATGCCTCGGGCGGGTTGGCGGACGGCAGCACGTTTGTCGGCGTCGCCGCACTCGAGCGCGCCCTGCTGCAACGCCCGGAGCATTTCGCGGGCGCTTTGACGGAAAAGCTCCTGATCTACGCGCTTGGCCGCGGCGTCGAACCGTTTGACGCGCCGGCGATTCGGCAAATAGTCCGTCGTGCCAGCGCGGAGGATTTTCGTTTCTCCGCTTTGATTCTCGGTATCGTGACCAGCACCCCGTTTCAGATGAGGAAGACCCCATGATCATTACAAAAAAAGCCCTGCCCCGTCGGACGTTCTTGCGCGGAATGGGCGCCTCCTTGGCGCTCCCGTTGCTCGATGCGATGATTCCCGCCGCCACCGCCGCGTCCGCGACGGCTGCTCTGCCGGTGAAGCGACTCGGTTACATCTTTATGCCGATGGGCTGCGACATCGGCCGATGGACGCCCGGCGGCACCGATGGAAAACTCGGCGAGCTGTCACCGATTCTGAAATCGCTCGAAAGCGTGAAGAGCCACGTCACGGCGATTACAAACCTCGAGCTGCGCACGGCCTACCCCGGCTCCCACGCGACCTCGAACGCGGCCTTTCTGAGCGCGGCCAAGGCGAAGCATACCGAAAGCTCCGACTACTATCTCGGCACGACCGCCGACCAAATCGCCGCGCAGCAGATCGGGCACGCGACCCAGCTTCCGTCCCTTGAACTCTCGATGGACATGCTGCAGACGACCGGCCAATGCGACAACGGCTACGCCTGCGTTTACCAAAACAATCTCTCATGGTCTTCGCCCACGACGCCGCTGCCCTCGGAGGCGCACCCGCGCATCGTCTTTGAACGCCTCTTCGGCGAAGGCGGCTCGCTGGCCGAGCGCCGTGCGGCGTTGCGCAAGCGGGCGAGCCTGCTCGATTGGATCACCGAGGACATCGCGAGCCTGCGCAGGAATCTCGGGCCGGCCGACCGGGCGAAGGTCGCGGAATATCTCGACACCGTGCGTGAGGTGGAACGCCGCATCCAGAAGGCGGAGGCGGATGTCGCGAAAAACAATCTCCCGGCCGATCTGGACCGTCCGCTGGGCGTGCCGGCGTCGTATGCCGACCATGCGCGGCTGATGTTCGATCTCCAGGTGCTTGCGATGCAGGGCGACATCACGCGGATCACGACCTTCCAACTCGCCCGTGAGACCAGCAATCGCACCTATGTCGCCGAGACGGGCGTGGCCGATCCGCACCATCCGCTTTCCCACCACGGGAACGACCCGGAGAAGGTTGCGCGTATGGCCAAGATCAACGCGTTTCACGTGTCGCTTTTTGCCTACTTCCTCGAACGCCTCAAGGCCACGCCCGAAGGCAACGGCACGCTGCTCGATCACTCGCTCCTGCTCTACGGCAGCGGCATCGGCAATCCGAACGTCCACGATCACACCAATCTCCCCGTGCTCGTCGCGGGCGGTGCGGCCGGCGGGATGAAGGGCGGCCGGCACATCCGTTACAAGGAGCCCACGCCGCTCGCAAATCTTCACCTCTCTCTCCTCGACAAAGTCGGGGTGAAGTTGGACCGCTTCGGCGATAGCAGCGGCAAGATGGACGAGATTTTTCAACCGCTCTCGGTATGACCGGCGGTCGGCACGCGTTTTCGCCGGTGAGGCGGCTTCGGTGGGTGCCGGGCTCGCGCTCCCTGATCTTGGCCGCCGGCCTGATGTTGGGCGGGGCGAACGCGAATGCCGCGCCCGCTCCGATCGCCGACGCCGCCGAGCGAAAAGACGCCGCGGTCCTGCGCGGGCTGCTCGCCAAAACGGCGAAGGCCGACGTGAACGTCGCGCAGGTCGACGGCATGACGGCGCTGCATTGGGCGGCTTATCACGACGATCTTGAGACCGGGAAAGCTCTGTTCACCGCCGGGGCGAAGGCCGAGGTGACGAATCGCTACGGCGTGACACCGCTCTCGCTCGTCTGCACGAACGGCAACGCGGGGTTTGCCGAACTGCTGCTCGCCCACGGCGCCAATCCGAACACCACGCTTCACGGCGGCGAGACGCCGCTCATGACGGCGGCGCGCACGGGCAAAGTGGCGGTGGTGAACGTGCTGTTGGCCCGCGGCGCGGGGATCGACGCAAAACTGCCGGACGGCCAGACGGCGATGATGTGGGCGGCGGCCGAAGGACATCTGGCCGTCGTCGAGACGTTGCTGGCGGCGGGAGCGGATTTTCGGACACCCTTGGCCACGGGGTTCACGCCCCTGTTGTTCGCGGTCCGGGCGGGACATCTCGAGATCGTGTCAGCGTTTTTGAAGGCGGGCGTTGATGTGAACGCGGCGACGGAACCGACGATGAAGCTGACCCGGAAGCACCCGCGAAAAGGATCCAGCGCGCTGACGATGGCGGTAGAGAACGGGCATTTTGAACTCGCGGGGTTTTTGCTCGATGCCGGCGCCAACCCCAACGATCTGCGCTCGGGCTTCGCGCCCCTGCACATCCTCACGTGGATTCGAAAGCCGCCGAGCGGTGAAGACGAAGGCGACCCGATCCCCGAGGGAAGAGGCACGATGACAAATGAACAGCTGGTCCGGAAACTCGTGGCAAACGGAGCCGACGTGAATCTGCGGTTGACCGGCGGCCCGAAGGGTGGCGGCCGCGTCGATCCCAACGGAAGCGCGCCTTTCCTGATGGCGGCCGATACGGCAGACCTTGCCTACATGAAGTTGCTCGTGGAATTGGGGGCTGATCCGACCATGGTGAACGTGGACCGGGTCACGCCGCTGATGGCGGCGGCGGGTCTCGGGACGCGGGCGGTGCAGGAAGAGGCGGGCACCGACGAGGAGGCGGCCGCGACCGTCGAGTATCTGCTCGGACTCGGGGCCGACATCAACGCGGTGGCCGCGACAGGGGACACGGCGATGCACGGCGCGGCGTTCGCGAATTTTTGCAAGGTCATGAAACTCTTGGACGCCAAAGGTGCCAAGATCGAGGTGTGGAATCAGAAAAACAAACGCGGTTGGACGCCGTTGCTGATCGCGGAGGGACACCGGTTTGGGAACTTCAAGCCGGGGTTCGAGGCGATCGCGACGATGAAAGAGATCATGATCGCCCGCGGGGTCACGCCACCGCCGCCAACGCCGCCTGAGGCGGCCTTGGGCTACGAAGCACTTTAAGTTTTGAACCCCGACCGCCGGTCGGTGCCACCGCCGGACGCCTCGGTCGGCCAAAAAATGGCGGTGACTCCCGCTGCGCGATTGCCGGCGCTGGTTTGGGTCGGGTAATTCAGGCACCATGCAAACGTTTTGTCTAAAGATCGTGGAGTCGAAAGGGTTTCAGCGCGCCGTGTTGGGCGTGATTCTTTTTGCGGGGGTGCTCGTGGGTTTGGAGACGAGCGTGACGCTGATGGCCCGGGCCGGCGACGTGCTCCATGCAATCGACCGCGTGGTGCTGGCCTTTTTTGTAGTCGAACTGGTGCTGCGGATCGGCGCGTGCGGGACGCGGCCGTGGAAATTTTTTTCCGACGGCTGGAACGTCTTTGATTTCGTGATCGTGGCGGTGTGTTTGCTGCCGGTGCACGCGGAGTTTGCGGCGGTGTTGCGGCTGGTGCGCGTGCTGCGGGTGTTGCGGTTGATCACGGCGGTGCCGCGGTTGCAGATTCTCGTCGGCGCGCTGCTCAAAAGCATCCCCTCGATGAGTTACGTGGCGCTGCTGCTCAGCGTGTTGTTTTACGTGTATGCCGTGTTGGGCGTGTCGATTTTCGGGCGGACCGACCCGGAGCACTTCGGCACGCTGGGGGCGGCGGCGCTGACGCTGTTTCAGGTGGTCACTTTGGAAGGTTGGGCCGACATCATGCGCACGCAGATCGCCGGACCGGCAGGCGCGGCGGTCTCGATCGGATATTTCGTGTCGTTCATTTTGCTGGGCACGATGGTCACGCTGAATCTGTTGATCGGCGTGATCGTGAACGGCATGGACGAAGCGCGACAGGACATGGAGGACGACACGCGTGGGCGACACGTGGCGGCGACGGGCGAGTCGCGGCTCGGTGACGATGTGGTGGAGCTGCGGCGGCAGGCGGCAGCACTGGAAGCGGCCTTGGCCGCGTTGCAGCGGCGGTTGAAGTAGGGTCGCCGGCGCGGAGCCGGAGTGCGTTTGCGGGAGCGACGTCCGCGATTTCAAAAGGGCGGGTCGGAGACCCTGCGTTACGTTCAGTTCAGGAAGATCGCTTCGTTGGTCTGGAAGAGGGCGTGGGCGAGTTTGGTCCAGGCGTCGACGGGGGCCAGGGACGCGTTCATCGCGATGCCGCCGGGGGGGCGGTTGTCCGTGCCGCCTTTTTTGCTGGCGACCATGGTGGCGACTTTGTCGGCGATGCGTTGTTTGCGTTTCGCGTCCTGCGCGCTCGCGACCGAGGCAGCGAGCGGGACTTCGAGGGCCTTGCCTGTGGGGTTCGCTTTCACATAGCGGACGCCGAGTGAAACTTCCTGTTCGTTGGGCGGGCGTTGGTAGATGGCGAGATAGAGCGAGGTCACGCGTTCCTGGTCGCTCTTGAGGTCGGCGAAGGCGGGCCGGTGCGTGAGTTTGCGGGCGGTCTCGACGACGAGGGGGCTGTTCATGAGGAAGAGCGCTTGGGCGGGAACGATGGTTTCGTAGCGGCGGCCGCTCGGAACATCGGGGCTGGGGAAATCGAACTGTGTGAGGAGTTCGGGCGGGTTGCGGCGGTCGATGTAGGTGTAGACGGCGCGGCGGGTGGCGAAATCTTCGGTGCCCATCCCGATGGACTTGCCGCCGAGCTTGGGTTCGAGGGTGCCGGCGATCGCGAGGAGAGAATCGTGGAGCTGCTCGAAGTCGAGGCGGCGGAGATTGGCGCGCCAGAGGTATTGGTTATTGGGGTCCTGCGCTGCGAATTTGGGATTATTGGCCGAGCTTTGGCGGTAAGTCGCGCTGGTCACGATGAGGCGGTGCAGCTTCTTGATGGACCAACCGTCTTCGATAAAGCGGGCGGCAAGATAGTCGAGAAGTTCGGGATGGGTGGGCGGAGAGGACATGTTGCCGAGGTCGTCGGGGGTGGCGACGAAGCCGGCGCCGAAGTGTTGCTGCCAGATGCGATTCACGAGGACGCGGGCGGTCATGGGGTTCTTCGGATCGACGATGGCGAGGGCGAGCTGGAGGCGGCCGCTGCCTTCTTTCCACTCGGGGCGGTTCTTGGGATCGGGTGAAAGGATTTCGAGGAAACGGCGGGGGACGACGGGGCCTTTGTTCTGGGCTTCGCCGCGGATGAGCACGGGATAGTCGCGGGAGCGGGGGACGTCGGCGACGACATGGGCGCGCGCGGGGGCTCCGGGGTGGGAGGAATCGAGGTCGCCGATCTCGCGGAGAACCTTGGTCTCGGCGCGGACCAATTCGCGGCGTTTTTCGGCGTCGCGGGAGCGGGATTTGCGGAACGCGGCGTAGTCGGCTTCGACTTGGTCGGCCTGTTTTTTCAGCTCGTCCGACTTGGCGAGGTAGTCGATGAGCTCGGGCGTTTTCGGAATCTTGGCGAAGAGCGTGGGCTGATCGCGGGCAAACTTGGGCTCGGTGACATTGGCGAAGACGCCGTAGAGCGAGTAGTAGTCCTTGGTGGGAATGGGATCGAATTTGTGGTCGTGGCAACGGGCACACGTGGCGGTTAGGCCGAGGAAGGCTTTCGAGGTGACGTCGATGCGGTCGTTGATGATGTCGTGGGGATTGCCGTCGAACTTGTTGCCGAGGGAAAGGAAACCGAGGGCGGCGAGAACGCGCTGATCTTGGGGCGGCTCGGCGGCGGGATTCTTGGCTTTGGCTTTCTTGATAGACTCGGCAAAGAGGCGGTCGGCGGCGAGTTGTTCGACGACGAACTGGTTGTAAGGTTTGTCGCGGTTGAAGGCATCGATGACGTAATCGCGGTAAGTCCAGGCGTTGGCGTAGCGCAGGTCCTCGCGGCCTTTGGCGTCGCCCTTGGTGTCGGAGTAGCGGGCAACATCGAGCCAGTAACGGCCCCAGCGCTCGCCGTAGGCGGGGGAGGCGAGCAGGCGGTCGACGAGGGCGGCGTAGGCGGAGTCGGAATTGCGGAGCGAATCGGATTCGAAGGCGGTGATCTCGGCCTCGGTGGGCGGCAGGCCGGTGAGATCGAAGGTGAGACGGCGGATCAACGTGCGACGGTCGGCAGCGGGGTTGGGGGTGAGGCCGTGGTCTTCGAGTTTGGCGAGGATGAAGTTATCGACGGGATTTTTGATCCACGCGGTGTCGGCGGGAGTGGCGGCGGCGGGGACGGCGGGTTTACTGACGGGTTGGAACGCCCAGTGTTTTTTACCGACTCCGCCGTAGCCGGCGGTGGCGGAGCCGGGCTTGGCGGCGGTGGGGACGCGGGGATCGGGGGCGCCGCGGCGGATCCACTCGGTGAAGTCGGCGATTTGGGCGTCAGTGAGTTTTTTGCCCTTGGGGGGCATCTGTAGTTCTTCGTCTTTGTAACTGATCGCGGTGAGGAGGAGGCTGTCCGCAGGTTTGCCGGGGATAATGGCCGGGCCGGTGTCGCCGCCGGCGAGCAGGGCGGCGGCGGAGTCGAGGAAGAGGCCGCCCTTGACGCGGTCGGCGTCGTGGCTGTGGCACTTGTAGCAATTCTCGACGAGGACGGGGCGGATCTTGTTTTCGAAAAACTGGAGGTCGGCGGGGGAGATCGTCGGCGCGGCGGCGGGCGGGAGGGCGCGGGCGGTGGGGAGAAAGAGTAAGAGAAAGAGGACAGAGAAAGAGTGGGGGCGCATGGTGGTCGGGTAGTTCATGCGAGGACGGGTTTGACGACTTCGCCGGCGACGTCGGTGAGGCGGAAGTCGCGGCCGTTGAAACGATAGGTGAGCTTGGTGTGATCGAGGCCGAGGCAGTGGAGCATCGTCGCGTGGAGGTCGTGGACGTGAACCTTGTCGGTGACGGAGGCGGCGCCGAATTCATCGGTCGCGCCGTGGACGGTGCCGCCCTTGATGCCGCCGCCGGCCATGACGACGGAGAACGCCTTGGCGTTGTGGTCGCGGCCGGGGTTGTCGTAGCCGTTTTTGTCTTTGGTCGGTTTGCGGCCGAACTCGCCGCCCCAAACGACGAGGGTGCTGTCAAGGAGGCCGCGCTGCTTGAGGTCGGCAAAGAGGGCGGCGAGCGGGCCGTCGATCTCACCGGCCTTGGCGGAGAGTTTCTCGTGGAGGTCTTGGTGATGGTCCCAGCCGTTGTGCCAGACTTGGACGACGCGCACGCCGCGCTCGACGAGACGGCGGGCGATGAGGAGTTGTTTGCCCTGTTGGCTGGTGCCGTAGGCGGCGCGGGTGGATTCGGTTTCCTTGGTGATGTCGAAGGCGTCGGTGGCCTCGGTCTGCATGCGGAAGGCGATCTCGTAGGATTCGAGGCGCGTCTCGAGGGCGGATTCGCGTTGGAGATTTTGGGCGTGGACCTGGTTGAGCTGGTTGACGAAGTCGAGTTGGCGGCGCTGCTCTTTCGGGGCGACGTAGCTGTTGCGGATGTTTTGAATCATCTGCTGCACGTTGGCGGCGGTGGTGTTGACGGAGGCGCCTTGGAACGTGCCGGGGAGAAAGGCGGAGCCGTAGTTGGTGACGCCGCCGACGGGGAGGCGGCCGTCGCGCAGGGCGATGAAGCCGGGGAGATTTTGATTTTCGGTGCCAAGGCCGTAGACGAGCCAGGAGCCGAGGCTGGGCTTCACGATGCGGAGCGAGCCGGTGTTCATGAAGACGGTGGCGACGTCGTGGGCGGGAATGTCGGTCCACATGGAGCGGATGACGGCGAGGTCGTCGGCATGGGCGGCGGTCTTGGCAAAGGCGTCGCTGACCTCGAGGCCGGAGCGGCCGTATTTCTGAAACTTGAAGGGCGAGCCCATGGCGATGCCGCCGTCGGGGAGAGTCTTGCCGTCGCGGAGGGAGAGGGCGGGCTTGGGGTCCCAAGTGTCGAGGTGCGAGGGCGCGCCTTGGGCAAAGATATGGATAATGGCTTTGGCCTTGCCGGGGAAATGCGGAGGTTTGGGCAGGAGCGGGCTGGGCCCGAGAGCAAGGGCGGAAGCGGCGGGCGCGCCAAGGAGTTGGGATTGAGGGACGAGCGAGGCGAGACCGAGGGCGCCGACGCCCATGCCGACGCGGGAGAGGAATTGGCGGCGGGTCCGAAAATAGTCCTCGAGGTCGGTCGAGATGCCGTGGCAGGGGTTGACGAGATGAGAGGCGTGGTCGGCAACTTGGGCGGGGTTGGATGACATAAAGAGTATGACGCTGCTTTCGGGCAGCGGTTTCGCGGTGGGGAAGATCGTTTGCGATTAGATTGGGCCGCCGCACCGAGGTATGACCTGGTCTTTATCGATCGGCTCGGGGACCCGAGGAGCGCTAGCGGAGGGCAGAATTGTTTTAATCAGGTTGCGGTGTCACGCAATTGTCACAAGGCGGGACGTGCGCCGTGTCATAATTTTCGCCTCAACCTTAGGGATGTTCTCAAATTCCATTAACCGTTTGGCATCAGCTCTTCTCCTGTTGCTCGTAACGACTTCGGCCCGGGCCGAATTGAGGTTTGTCTCGGGTGTGTCTATTCCCGGAGGCGGCGAAGTGGTCGCTCACTATAATCATCCATCCGGGGCCGATTTGGTTCTCGTGACCAACTCGTTGGCGCGCACCACCGGTGTCAGCCACAAGATCGACATCTACTCATTGGCGGCATCGGGCACGCTGACGTTTGTCGCCTCGGCTAACTTCGACAGTATTTTCGGCGCCGCCGCCACGCTCTCGGTGAGCAGCGTCGCGGCCGATCCCAGTGGCCGCGGTTTCGGTGTCGCGACGATTATCCCGACGGACAACACGCGGGTGCTCGGCAAGGTCGCGTTCTTCGACTTGGCCACCGGCAACGTGGTGCGGACGGTCGACGTCGGCTTCCACCCGGACGCGGTCAAGTTCACCCCCGACGGCACCAAGGTTATCGTGGCCAATGAAGGCGAGTTCACGGCCAACGCGGCGCAGACGCCCGGCTCGGTCAGCGTCGTCAACGTCGCGGCGATCACGTCGGCGGCCAGTTTCACCACGGAGGTCCCGTCGGTGACGACGGTGGACTTCAACACCGGTCTGGCGGCGGGCGTTAACCTCAACGCCGTCCGCATCAACGTCGTGAATATCCCGGCGGCGGAGCGCTATCTCTACATCGAGCCCGAGTTCACGGCGCCGACGAACGACAAAGTCTACGTCACGTTGCAGGAGAACAACGCCATCGCGATCCTCGATCTCACCGGGCCCAACGCCAACAAATATACCGCGATCAATTATCTCGGCACGATCACGCAGCGCATCGACGGTTCCGACCAAGACCCGACGGGCGGCGGCATCAATGCGATCAACATCAACGATGTTGTGCCCGGTTTGCCGATGCCCGATACGATGCAGACGTTTGTGCACGGTGGCCGGCGCTTGATGGCGACTGCTAACGAAGGTGACGCGCGCACGGACGACGGTGACATATCCCGGGCGGGTGCCGCCGGAATCGTCGATGTCGTGGCCGATGGCGCGGGCGATCTCGTCTTTGCCGGCAGCGTGAACAACTCGGCCGGCATCGGCCGCCTGAACATCTCTCGGGTTGACGGTAACCTCGACGCCGATGCGGGCATCGAAGTGCCGACGATGATCGGCACGCGCAGCTTTACGCTGTGGGATGAAGCCGGCAACCGCGTGTTCGACAGCGGTTCGATGATCGAGGAATTCGTGCGCAACAATTTCCCGCTTACGTTCAACATGAACAACGGCACGGCCAATGCGATCGACACCCGCTCCGACGACAAAGGGCCGGAGCCCGAAGCGTTGGCCTATGGAGAGATCGACGGCCGCCAGTATATTTTTTTAGGCGCCGAGCGGCAGAACGGGCTTTTCCAATTCGATATCACCGATCTGAAAAAGGTGCAGATCGTCGGCTACTTCAACGTGGTCAACGGGTCCTCGGTCGTCACCGGCACGCAGTATGTTTCCCCCGAGACTTTGGTGTTTGTTTCCGCAGCAGAAAGCCCCACCGGTCGGCCGTGCTTGATCGCGGGTTATGAAGGGGTGCCGGATGCGAATATCGACGGATCCGTCGCCATCATCGAGGTCGTGCCGTCGGCCGCGCAAATTGCCGCCGGTTCGATTCGATCCAATGTGGTGGCCAACCAATTGCTCACGGTCGGGTTCCGGGTGGCCGGTGCGGACTCGGTTTTGACCCGCGCGGTCGGACCTGGTCTCGCGGGCTTCGGGGTGACGAATGCCTTGGAAGATCCGAGAATCGCGCTGTTCAGCGGCACGACCCAACTCGACAGCAACGACGACTGGAGCGCGACCACGACGCCGGCGGCGTTGTTCAGCGCGGCCGGGGCATTTCCGCTCACGGCCGGCAGTCGGGATGCCGCATTGGCCCGGGTGGGCGCCAGCGGCACCTATACGCTGCAAATGGCGGCTCGGACCGCGGGCAACACCTTGGTCGAACTTTACGGACTCGGGGCCGGTGCCCGTTTCGGTGCGCTCTCCGCCTTGGGCTGGACGGGCGGGGCGGGCGACATGTTTATCGGCGGCTTTGCGATCACCGGCACTGGCACTCGGACGGTGCTGATCCGCGCGGTCGGCGCGCGGCTCTCGGCTTTTGGTCTGAACGGCGGCTTGGCCGATCCGAAAATCGAGGTTTATCGCGGCGCGCTCCGGGTCGCAGACAACGACGATTGGGCGACCGGCCTGACGGCGGGCGACTTCACGGCGGCGGGCGCGTTTGCCCTTGATACGGATGCGAAGTCGGCGGCGGTGAAGGTCACGCTTACCGCCGGGGCCGCCTACACGGTGCATGTCACTGGAACCGGTTCGGTCCCCGGTCATCTGCTGCTTGAAGTTTACGATCTGCCGTAAACGGGCACTTTGAGGGTCCAGTTTTGGCGAGAGCCGCCTCCTCCGGGAGCGGCTCTTTTTTTGCGTAGGCGGGGCGGGCGTCGGCGCGCGACGTGCCTACCTCGAAAGCGGGGGGAGCGGGATGTCGAGGGTGGCGGCGATGGCGCGGAGGAGCTCGTATTCTTCGACGTGAACTTCGCCGTTGGCGGTGACGACCGCGGTGGCGGCGACGAGGAGGCGCTGCTTGATGGGCGCGCTGGCGGTGGCGAGTTTGTCGAGGGCGATATCGAGCGCGATGAGGTCGATGGACGCCGCGGGCGCGGTGAGACGGCCTTCGAGGAGCTTGAGTTGTGCGGCGCCGGCAGCGAACGCGGCGCCGGTGTCGCCGGGGCTGGCGTGCGCGAGCACGGAAAGGACGGTGGCGATCTCCGGCGCGACGGCTTGGAAGGAATGAATTTGGCCGATGGCGGGAGCTGCGGGGGTGCGGGTGGTGGCGATGTTGCGCAGGAGAAGTTTTTGCAGGGCGAACTCGAACGGTGAGACGCGGGAGTCGGCGTGAACGAGCTCATCGAGCAGTTCGAAAAACGGCGCGAGGGCGGTTGGCTGCAGGGTCCTTAACGCGGGCAGGGCGAGCTGGAGCAGCGGGAGTCTTTGCTCGGGGCCTAGGGAACGAAGGGAGGTGTCGAGGTTTTCGAGGAGGTGCAGCGCCTCGCCGCCGGCGCGGCTGGCGATGAGAGAAATTTGGCGACGTTGAGTGGGCTCGTGGTCGGAGAGCACAAGACCGTAAAGGAGAACGGGTGCTTGGAAAGGTGAGTGGGCGGCGGCGAGAAGACGCGGCGGCAGAGCCGCGTGAAGGGCTGCAGCCTCGTCGAGGAGGGCGAGGTTGAGCGAGCCGGGCGGGAAGAATTTTGGCTGCTCGGCTCTGGGCACTTTGTTGGCGGCGGGCGGAGTGCCACGGTTGCCCAAGGCGGGTGGAGTGAAGCCTCGGACGCGGGACCAGTTGTCGTAGGTCGTATCGAGGATTTTTGGCGGGTCGAAAACTTTGCCGTCGAAGGAAGGCTCGATGGCGCGGATGCGGACCTCAACGGGAGGATGGGTGGCCCAGAGGCCGCCAAACGTGGAGCGAAATCCCTGCGCAAAAAAGAAATGGCCGATGGCGGCGCTCTTGGCGTGGGCGAGAGAGGAGCCCATCGCGTAGCCGGCGATTTTTTTGAGTGCGCCGCCGATGCCGGTCGGGTTGCGGGTGAACTGGACCGCGGCGGCGTCGGCGAGGAATTCGCGCTGGCGGGACACGGCGGCCTGGATGAGACGGCCAAAAAAGTAGCCGACGTAGCCGATGACGAGCAGACCGAGGCCGGCCGCGCCGATAGCGGCGATGATGCCGCCGGAGTTTTTGCTGCCGCGCGACGAGCCGAGACGGCCGCGGCCGAGGGATGAGATAATACCGCGGCCGATGAGACCGAGGACGAGGATGCCGAAGATGAGCGACGTGAGGCGCAGGTTGAGGCGCATGTCGCCGTTGAGGATGTGGCTGAACTCGTGGGCAACGACGCCCTGGAGTTCGTCGCGGGTGAGCTTTTCCAAAGTGCCGCGGGTGACGGCGACGACGGCGTCGGCCGAGGTGAGGCCGGCGGCGAAGGCATTGATGGCGGGTTCGTCGTCGAGGATGAAGACGCCGGGCATCGGGATGCCGGAAGCGAGGGCCATTTCCTCAACGACGTTGAGCAGGCGGCGTTCGGCGAGATCGGTGGTGTTCGGATCGACGCGGCGTCCGCCGACGCTCTCGGCGACGGCAGAACCACCGGCGGAGAACTGGTGCCACTTATAGAGGGAGGCGAGACCGATGACGGCGAGGGTGCCGAGGGTGACGAAGGCGAAGATCTGAGGCTGCCACCAACCCTCGGCTGAGGCCGGACCGGGGGAGTAGACGGAGTTTTGTCCAAAGTATACCCGATGGCCGATCAGAAATACCGCGCCGAAGTAGCCGGCGAGAATCGTCCCGAGAACGGCGAATGAAAAGAGCGCGACGAGCCGCGATGAGCTCTGTTTGGCGCGCGCTTGGGCTTCGAAGAAGTCCATCGGCAAAGCTGCGTCAGGGCGGCGCCACTTCGCCGGTAAATCGCTTGTCGATTTTGCCGTCCGAGCGATCAAGTGACTCCACGATCTCTGCCAACTCCGCTGGCGAGATCACGTTTTTGGCGACCAAGAGCCTAGCTATGGAGGCGAGGTAGAGTTTCAACTCTGAGTTCTCGACAGAAAGCTTCACCAAGTAGTCAGACACATCTTGATCGAACCGTCCGGATGCCCGGAACCGGGCTTGCAGCGTTTCCAGCTCACGATTCACGTCCCCGATATCGAGCTGTTGACCGATATTTCCCAGCAACAGCATGCGTCCCCATCCCATGGTGAATGATGGTTGAAGGTTTAGTTGAATGAAACCTTAGGTGCGTTGCGCTCGGTGGGGTCTTCAATCTTGAAAAGTTCGGCGGGGAGGAAGCCGAACATGCCGGCGAAAATCACGTTGGGGAAAATCTCGCGGGCGGTGTTGTAGGCCATGACGGCGTCGTTGTAGGCCTGACGGGCGAAGCCGACTTTGTTTTCGGTCGAGGTGAGTTCCTCGGTGAGCTGCATCATGTTTTGGTTGGCCTTGAGGTCGGGGTATTGCTCGGAGACGACCATGAGGCGGGAGAGGGCACCACCGAGGCCGGCCTCGGCGGAAAGAAGGCCTTTCATCGCGTTGGCATCGGCGGGGTTGGCGGCGACGGCGGACGCGGCGGCGGCGGCGATGTTGCGGGCTTTGATGACGGCTTCGAGCGTGGTGCTCTCGTGTTTCATGTAGCCCTTGGCCGTTTCGACGAGGTTGGGGATGAGATCGTAGCGGCGCTTGAGTTGGACGTCGATTTGGGCGAAGGCGTTTTTGAAGCGATTGCGAAGGGCGACGAGGCCGTTGTAGATGCTGACGATCCAGAAACCGGCGATGAGGAAAACGGCGAGGATGACGCCGAGGACGATGAGGATGAGCATGGGAGGGTGGGAGTTCGGAGTGGAGGGCGGAGTTTCGGAAAAAACGGGCGGAGCAAATGAACTTGGGGGGACGATAGGTCTAATCATGCGTCGCGCGAGGCGGAACTGGCCACATCGCGGTTGATTGTTGGCCGAGGTCGAGCACGTTGGAGGGGAACCATGCGTCTTCGTCGAAGCTCGACTTTTTTTCTCACTTGGGTGGCGGCGTTTGCGGTTTTGCCGTGGACGTTGGCGCAAACTGAAGCGCCGTTGAACCGAGCGGTGCCATTGGCCGGCGCGACTGAAACGGGCGCAACGAGTGGGACGGCGGCTCTGAATGCGTCGGCGGCACAGCGGGCGCACGAGATGGGATTCCCGGTCACGGCGGTGGAGCTTTACCGCGTGGCGTTGGCCGATCCGGGCGCAGATCGCGCGGCACTGACTCTGGGCTTGGCGACGGCTTTGCTTGACGAAGGGCGGGCGGCGGAGGCGGAGAAGGTGCTGAACGAATTCGTCGGCCTGCGGGGCAGTGCGTGGCAGTTGCGCGCGGGGTTGGCGGCGTTGGACCTGCGCAAGATGGAGGCGGCGCGGGCGGCGGTGGCGGCGGTGAAAGAGACGGAGCTGACTGAGGTGGATCGGGCGTGGTGGTTTTTCGCGCAGGCGTTGTTGGCGGGCGCGGCGGGCGATGTGAAGGCGACGAACAAGGCGTTCGAGCAGGCGCAGGCGGCCGCAGGATCGGATCTTTTGCGCACGCGGTTTCGACTCGAGGAAGAGTGGTCGCTGTTGCGGCGTAGCGGGAGTGGTAACGAGGCCCAGCTCACGGAACAGCGGCTGGCCATGGAACGGTCGGCCGGCCAGGCGCTGGGTTTTCTGGCGGCTCGGGGGTATGCCGCGAATCTCAATGCGCTCGGGCGAAAATCGCAGGCAATCGCTGTCATCAAGCAACAGCTGCTGATTCTGCCGCGGGATGAACGGCAGTATTCCGATGATTTTCGTTTGTGGCTCGGGTTGATCGCGGGCGCGGGGGAAGGGGAGGGGCGGGTGGCTTTGAGCGAACTGGTCGCGACGGGCAAAGATCCGGTGCGGCAACGGATGGCGCTGCGTTTGCTGGCGCAGGCCTCGGAAAAAAATCCGGCGCGCGGGCAATTGCGGGCCGAATTGGGGCGGCTGATCGCGTTGGTGCCGGCTCATCCGTTGCAGGAGGATTTTTATTTGTATCGGGCGAGTTTGCTGCTGGGCGACAAGAGCTATGCGGCGGCGGAGAATGACGCCCGGGCTTTGTTGGAGAAATTTCCCGGATCGGGGTTGAAGGCGGAAGCGTTGGCCGTGTTGACCGGAGCGGCTTGGGAGCAGCGGCGTTACCGGTTAGCGGCGGACAGCGCAACGCGCGCGGCGGCGGCGATGGCGGCGGGCAGACGGCGCGCCGAATTGCGCGTATTGGTGGCGGAAGCGTGGTTTCGGGCGCAGGATTTCAGATCGGCGGCCGATGCCTACGCGGCGGTGTTGAGGGACCCTCCGGCGAACTTGACCGGGGTGAGGTTGAGCGAACTCAAGTTTCAGCGGGTGCAAGCGGAGATCGAAGCGGGCGCCTTGGATGCGGCGAGCACGGCGCTCGATGGGCTGGTGCGTGAGCCGGGGTTTCGCGCGGAGGAGCGTTGGAAGGCCGAATGGAATCTCGCGCGGGCCCTGCAAGCGCGGGGCGCTGGCGGAGCGGCGGCGGCGCTTGAGCGGGTGGAGCGGCTTTTGGGCGGAGTCGTCGATCCGGGTCTATCGGCAGATCTGCGAGCACGGCTTGAGTGGTTGAGGGCCCGGTTGACGTTGGACATTTCCCCGCCGCAGCCGGCGAAGGCCTTGGAGTATCTCGTCATACTGGAGAAGACTCTGGCCGGGGTTTCACCAGCGATGAGCAAGGAAATCGCGAGTTCGGCAGCGCTGGTGAAGGCGCAGGCGTTATTCCGGCAAAACAACGAGTCGGCGGCGCTGGAGCAGCTGCGCAAACTGCGGGTAGAGTTCCCCGAGTCCGAAGCGGCGGTTTCCTCTTACTTGGAGGAGGCGGACTATTACGTGAAGCAGTTCAAATTGGTGGAGGCGCAACAGCTCTACACAAAATTGGCGGATGATTTCCCGAAGAATATCAATGCGCCCTATGCGCTGTATTTTGCGGCATTGCAGGCCGAGGCCAGGGGTGAGTCCAATCTCGCGGAGGCCAATAAATTGATCGAGAAGTTGGTGAAAGATTTTCCTCAGAGCGACTTGGTGTTCGCGGCGCGGCTGAAGCAAGGACACCTTTTGCGAAAGCTGAATCAGTTTCCGCAGGCGCAGCAGGCCTACGAGGATTTGGTGAACAACTTCGCCGCGAGACCGGATGTCGTGCTCGCGCAGTTGGCCTTGGCGCTGACGCACAATGCGCAGGCGGCAAGCGATCCGTCTCATCAGGAAAGCGCGCTCGCATTGCTCGAAAATATCCGTGATCGGGTGGATGCTCCGGTGGATGTGCGGGTCGAGGCGGGATTTAATCTCGGGGCGGTGCTCAAACAACGCGGTGAGGCCGAGAAAGCGGCGACGGTATGGTGGCGAGATGTTGTGATGGCTTTTTTGATCGAGCCGAAAATGAGAGCCCAGCTGGGCGCGAAAGGGCCCTATTGGGTAGCGAAAACACTGTTGGAGTTTGGCGCGTTAAGGGAGCGACAGGGGAATTTGGAGGAAGCGAAAAAGGCGTGGCTTCTGATGCTGAAGAGCGGGCTTCCGGGCGCAGGGCAGGCCACCGAAAAACTCGCGGTCTACGGGGTGCCCGCGCCCACACAATGAAGCGGGAGATGAACCTTTCGCGTTTACGCAGCGTCGAGAATGACGTGTAACGGGCCTTTATCGCGATGTCTGCTTACAATCTAACTCTCTTTGCCAAAGGTGGACCGATGATGTGGGTGCTCTTGGCCCTAGGAATACTGGCGCTCTTGCTGGTCTTTGAGCGGTTGCTGTTTCTTCATCGCGGCCAAATCCGCGCGACGACATTCTTGGACGGAATTAAGAACAGTCTCGCTAAGCGCCGTCTGATCGAGGCGTTGACTCTATGTGAAGAGACGCCCGGGCCGGTGGCGGCCGTGGTTAAAGCTGCGTTGCTTCACGTCGACGCGAACGCGGACACCATGCGGTTTCACGTTCAGGAAGCTGCTATTGTTGAACTGCCGGCGCTTGAGCGAAGACTCGGAAGTATCGCGACGATTGCCCAAGTTGCGCCGCTAGTTGGCCTCTTGGGAACGGTTTTGGGAATGGCGACGACCTTCTTGGCGTTTGAACGAGATTACATGAGCGCAAGTGCCTTGGCGACGGGGATGTGGCAGGCGCTGCTGTGCACTGCAGGTAGTTTGATCTTGGCGATTCCAGCGCACGTGGCGCACCATTTTTTGAGCGGGCGGGTGCGGTCAATTGTGCGCGATGTCGAATGGTCGGGTAATGAGATTATGCGTTATTTGCAAAATGACTATCGCGGCCTCAAGCCGGCAGGGAGCGAAGCCGTCGAGTCCGTGAATCGAGAAGGTCAAAACTCAGAAGTGCCACGATGATAACGAGGCCGCTGAATCTTTTGGGGCATCTCAGGGCGGAACCTACGCGTCTCGACGCGATGTTCTATGTAAATGTCGGATTGTTGGCGGTGTTTTTCCTCATGTTTGGTTCGCGTTTTGTTTTGGCGCCCGGATTGGGTGTGGATTTTTTGGTTCCCACCATCGAAGGAGCGTCCAAAGGTGCGCGAACAACCACTCATCAAATAACAGTTCGGCGTTCGGGCCAAATCCTTGCCGATGATGGGTTGGTGACAAGCAGGCAGCTAGTGGATTGGCTGCGTCGCGAGAAATTGAAAACTCCCAGCCCATCGTTG
>CALSBN010000025.1:0-33342 GCA_943373185.1 Opitutus sp. GAS368
TCGGTGGCGATTTTGTTCCAAAGTCCCTCGGGCATGAGGTCACCGTTGCGTTCCTTGTAGAACCGGCGGATCTCGGAATTTCCATCCGTGTAGGGGCAATTGGGGCAGCCGAGATTACATGGATAGATCATCGACAAAACGACCATCAGGGGGAACTCCTCGGCTCCGGGGCGGAGGCCATAGGGTGATGTTTGTTTTTGGACGATGGCGGAGAAACTCATGAATCAAACTGAGTAACACCGCCTCGGCGGCTTGCGCAAGTGCGGGCTGCTCTTGGTAGAAAACAGGGCTCTCGATTGAGAGCGCCACTCATGCGGGAGCAATGGGGTGAAGGTGGTTTCGGCGAAAAACTTCCCGTAGTTGGATGAGACCGCCGATCAAGGCGACGGGCAGGCTGAGGCCGAGCTGAAGCCAGGAGAATGCGACTCCCGATTCGGGGTTGAGCGAGAAGGCGGTGAACATGCCGGCGGCCAACACATCGCGGACACCGACGCCGGAAATGCTGATCGGGAGTGCGAGCAAGACCGATAGCAGGGCGTAAAACACCGCCGCGAACCATGGGGTCGCGGGGATCGCCAGTGCGTGCATCGTGAGCCAGAAACCGAAGGCGTTGAGTGCATGGATGAGGGCTCCGATCAGCGCGGCATTCAGCAGGAGCGGGCCTCGGCCGCCGTAGCTCCCGACGGCTTCGACCAGACGTGTGGCCAGTGCGCGGACGGGCGCGAAAGGGAGCATGGCGGCGAGACGCTGGAAGAATCGTTGACCGCGCTGGCTGCATAGGGCCGCTCCGGCGAGCAAACCCGCAAGAGTGACGAAACCGGCCAACCCTACCGCGCCCCGCGCCCCGGCGAGCAACTGCGGTTGAGTGACGAGCAGCCCCAAGGCGACGAAGTTAAACAACAGGAGCAGCACCCAAAAACCGACGAGTTTGTCCACGAGAATGGAAATCGGCAGTCGGGGATCGCGGGCTTTTGGGTTCTTGGCGGCGAGCGAGACGCCTTTGGCCACATCGCCACCGACGACCCCGGGCAAAATGCTGCCGAAGAAGAGACCGATCCAAGTGTAGCTGACGGCGTCGCTTACCTTGATCAAACCAAGGCTGAGCACACGCCAACGCCAGGCGGAGAGCACGATAACGATCGGCGCTAAAGCGAAGGCCGGAACCAACCAACGAATATCGGCGGCTCGTAAACGAGCCGTGATTTCACTCGGTTGGACTTTGGAGAGGACAAACCACAAAAGCAGGGCGGAAATCGCTAGTTTCCCGAGAAGTAGGAGCCACCGTCGCGTCATTGCCGGACGCGAAAAGTCGTCATGAAGTATCGCCCCTCGGTAAAGGTTGCGATCCGCACGAAGCGGGTTGGATCGATCAGGGATTCAATCACCGGTTTCGGGATCTCGTCTTGGAACAGATTCGACACAACCACCCACTTCGCGTCGAGCGAGGTGATGGCCCGGGCATCAAGCCGGGCGGCGGCTTCGCGATAGAAGGCGGAGTATTCGGAATTGTGCCAGTGCCAACCGACGGGTAATTGAAGCCGGGCAAGCGTTGCTAACTTCATCCACTCGGGGAAATACTTCACTTCAGGAATCTGATCTGGCGGCACAATCACAATGGCTCGATCTCGGCCATGGGTGAGGGGGAACAAGTAGTTGCCCGTTTGGACCGCCAGTTTCTCAAAAGCTCGAGCTCGATCGCCCGAAGAATCGGCGATCAGCGGGGCTGATTTGGAGTTACCACCGGCAGAACGCTCCGCAGTGGCGGCATCAGAAAGCGATTTCGCCCCGGCAGAGATCTCGTTCACTTTCTCGATGGTTCCGGGCATCAGGCCGATCACGCCAAGTCCGACCGGCGTGATGAGGCAACTTACCGCCAGCAGGCTGCCAAGTAGGCGAGTTCGGAACGCGGGGCGTGAAAGCAGTTCTCCGATCAACCATCCAATAAACAGCGCAGAATAGGCATAGGAGGCGGTGAAGAACCGCAGGAAGTCGGTGGATCGATAGCCCCAGTCCAAAAAAATCGGTGGCAAAGCGGCGGAAGTGGCGAGCCAAGCGAGCAGAATTACCATTGAGTTTCGGCGTCGAAGGGCCAGCCAAAGGCCGAACGGAATGCCGAGCAAAAGGACCGGCGCGACTTCAAGGAAGAACTTGATCCCGAAGACCGGAATAAAGGAATCCTCGTTCGAGGCCGCAGATTCCCAAGACGGAACTTGGCCGAAATGGGTCAGATTCAGTTTGAGCGGCACGAGATCGGGCGCGGACCATTTGGGCTGAAAGATCGGCGTGGTCGACGTAACCGCGCTTTTGGGGTCGAGAAGGTCGCTAACGCTTAAGGGCGGGAGATTGGCGGGAGGGAGTTTGGCAGTCGGGAGATTGGCTGCGGGTTCAGTCCACCGGGCGGCGACCTGACGAGCGGAGGCAAGCGTCGTCACATTGTCGTAGCGCATCCAAAAGTGACCGAAAAAGCCGGAGAGGTAAGTGTTGTTGAATGTGCCCCAACTCAGCCCAACTACGGCAGGAATTACCGCGAGGATGACTTGGGCCTTTCGCGTGTTTACTGGCCGACGAGACCAGGCGCGGGCGACTAGAATCACCGTCAAACCGGCGACGAACGGGAGAAAATACCATTCGGCGACCAAAGTAAGCGCGCCGATCAACAGACCGACCACCGCCATGCGTGGCCAACTCGGGGTCGTCACAAGATGCCGGCTGAGCAACAGCAACAGAAGCATCATGGGGATGCCCAAGGCATGAGATGGGGTGAAGACCATTTGGACCATGCTCTGAACTGTCTGGCTGTTTAAAGCCTGGAGTGCACCGAGTGCTCCACTGTGTTCACCGGTCAAGAGGTTCAGAAAGCGAAGGTTGCCGCCCGCCACGACGATCGATGCACCCAAAAGTGAGCCCCAAAAATGACGGGAAAGCCGGCTGAGTAATGCAAAAGCCAACAAGAATGAGCAGGGTGCGAGCAGCGCGACGTAAAGGGCCCAACCTTTTTGAACATTTAGTTCCAACAGAAATGACCAAACGGCTGCCATGATGTCAGGTCCGTGGTGGTAGTAAAGCGGACCATCGAGGGCGAAGGTGTGGTTCAGGGGAAAGCGCTCAATGTCGATGATGTGGACGGCGGACGGGTAGTGATGCCACCACGCGTCGTTGAGGAATCCTCCGTGGGCCGGTATGCCAAAGTAAACTGTCACCACCAATGCGCCAACGAGCACAAGCGCGAGTTGCCAACCTCGATTCACGCACCCCGGCAATTTTGGTCGCGTGTTTGGCCGCATCGGCACGGCGAGAGCGATCAGCAGGGCCAGGGCGAGCAGAAGTTTATAGGCGAACCAAGTCGCGACATTCATCGCGAACCAGAAGCGGAGTTCGTTTACCGCCGCCATCAGCCCCGCCACGCCGGCGATAAACGCACCGGGAACCAGTGCCAGCCAATTTGATTCGCGAAAGACGCGACGAAGCAGCACCCAGCCGAATAACGTGGGGACCGCAAAGACAACTGCGCAATGGAATGCAAAAATGAGCTGACTCATGTTCTAGGGGACGAGCTTAAGCTTTTCGACGGAATACAAACTCATTGCACCCGGTGGGCACCCTCGCCTTCAGGATTTTTTCGGCCGAAAATCCGAGTTTTTCAAGTGACGCGATGACCTCTTTGGTCGAGGCGTATTCGTAAGGATAGCCCCCAACCCAATCCACGACATCATAGAAGAAGTCCATGCCCCTCTCCTGTTTCTTGGGATTGGCTCCGGTTACGATCCATTTGGCAGCATAGATTACGGGAAAGAGTGCCGCGATGAAGAGACGTTGGAGCCAGCGGGGGCTCCGGACATAGCTCCACTTGATCGCGAGCCAAGCGCGGCTCGACCAATGGCGATTATAAATCGCGAGGATTAGGTGACCACCGGGCGCGACCAATCCGGCAGCGTGGGCGATTGCCCGGCTCATGTCTCCGGTGTGGTGTAATACGCCCCAAGAGTGGACGAGGTCGAAGCCCGTGGGCGCTTGAGCGCGGAGCTTAGCCACCGTCTCAGGATCGAGAATCGATCCGACCAAAATCCAAGGTTTCTCGATTAGCTCGGGGTAATGCTTAACATTGGCTCCGACAACTTGGGCGCATTTGGGGTTGATGTCGCAGCCAAAGACCCGCGCCTCAAGCGAGGCGGCGTTGAGCAATCCGAGCCCCTGACCGAATCCGATATCGAGAAATGTCCGCCCCGACAGCCGCAGAGGTTCGACTAGCTTTGCAAACTCCTTCCGAGATTGATCGACGCGTTCTGGAGTCAGCGCGGACTCGGAAAAATCCTGCCAATTCTGGCCAAAATCAAACTGCACGGGCGGGGTGCTCATATGTGTTAAACGAACTTAAGTTTACGTGCGGCGAAAACGACCATGCGAAGGAGCAGCCAACCGTGTTTCCAGCGTTGGATGTTGGTCGAGCCGTATGTGCGCTCCTTGTAGCGAATGGGCACATCGGCGATCTTCAAATTCAGCTTTGCGGCACCGAAGAGGAGGTCGAAGTCACCAAAAGGGTCGAAATCGCCGAAATAGGCGCGGTTGGCTGCGATTGAAGCATAGTGTGTGCGCGACATCACTTTCGTGCCGCACAGAGTGTCCTTAACGGGTTGTCCAAGCAACCAAGTGAAGATGAGGCCGAAGGTTTTGTTGGCGCAGAGGTTGAGGAATTGCATGGCTTTTTCGTCCATGGGATAGACGAGCCGGCAGCCGTTGGCGAACTCGGCCCGGCCGCTCGCAATTACCTCGTAGAATTTGGGCAATTCCTCGGGCGGCATGGTGAGGTCGGCATCCAGAATCATGAGCACGTCGCCTTCGGCGGCTGAAAAACCGAGCCGCACGGCGTCACCTTTGCCGCGGCCGGTTTGCCGCATGGTTTTGATTTTGAGGTGAGGGTAGGCGGCGGCAACGCGTTGAATCTCGGCCCAAGTCTCGTCGCGAGAGTGTCCCTCTACAAAAATGAGCTCGGTGCCGGCTCCCATCACGGGAGTGCGGCGAACGGCCGCCTCGATGTTGCCGGCCTCATTGCGCGCCGGAATCACGACCGAAACGGAAAGCGTGCGGCGATCGCGAACGGCGGCGGGGCGGGCGACGCAGAAAACCGTGAGACAAAATGCGCTGACGAACGGTGCGATCCAGCGATTGACCAGCCGGTCTAAGCCAAAACAGGGCACCGGCAACAAGAGGCGCCCTTGAAAGGTGAGAGGGTTCCAGCGCGAAAGGGCTAGAAGATTTCGGAGGTCCGAACTGGCGAGCCAATTGCTCTGCGGTTCGCTCGACTTGAGGCCCAGCAGGCGGGCGAGAGAGAGCAGTGGGCGCCACAGATTGGAATGATAGTTGATCAGCAGCCGGGTGTCGGCATGGGTAACCGTGTGCAGCCGTTCAAGCATGGCCTGCACATCGGCGGCCAGATTGAGGGTGTCGGAGATAACGATGTAGTCGAAGCGCTCATCGAGCGAAAGTTCTTCGCCGGCCTGGATGTGGAATTCCGCCTCCGGCACGCGAGCGCGGGCTGCGGCGATTTGGCCCGAAGACAGGTCGATGCCCACCTTGCGCCTGGCGTTGAGGCGGGCGATCAGGTCGCCGGAGCCGCAGCCGACCTCGAGCACAGAGGACTCGGCCGGAATGAGGAGATTGTAATAGTAGGCCAGTAGGGCGCGGTAGTGGCGGGCGGACAGGTTGAGCTTGGTGGGGGCCTGGTCGTAGAACGCGCGGACGGTCGCAAGGTGAAGACCCGTGATGCTCGGAGCGGAGCTGCTCATCGATCCGTCGGTCAAATGCCGTGGTAGTTCCGATACCATTCCACGAACCGATTGATGCCGGTTTCAATTGGAGTATTGGGTGCGAAGCCGGTGTCGCGGGTAAGGTCATCAACGTCGGCAAAGGACATCGGAACGTCGCCGGCTTGGAGGGGCAGGAGGTTCTTGACCGCTTTCTTCCCGAGACAGTCCTCGATGATCTCGATGAAGCGGGAGAGTTCCACCGGCGAATGGTTGCCGATGTTGTAGAGACGGTAAGGGGCGCGACTGGTGGCGCTGTCCGGAGCGTCGGCGCGCCAAGCAGGATTGGGCGTGGCGGGGCGGCGAAGCACGCGGACAATACCTTCGACGATGTCGTCGATGTAGGTGAAATCGCGTTTCATTTTTCCTTCGTTAAAAACATCGATGCGCTGACCGGAGAGAATCGCCTTGGTGAAGAGGAAGAGCGCCATGTCAGGCCGACCCCACGGGCCGTAGACAGTAAAGAAACGGAGTCCGGTCGTAGATAAATTGAAAAGATGGCTGTAGCTGTGCGCCATGAGCTCGTTGGCTTTTTTGGTGGCGGCGTAAAGACTTACGGGATGGTCCACATTGTGGTGCACGGAGAAGGGCATCAACGTGTTCATTCCGTAGACCGAACTTGATGAGGCGTAAACAAGGTGTTGGACGCCGTAGTGTCGGCAGCCCTCAAGAATGTGCAGAAAACCGGTGATGTTGCTGTCGGTATAGGCCCGTGGATTGGTGAGCGAGTAGCGCACTCCGGCTTGGGCGGCGAGGTGAATGACCTGTGTAGGGCGGTGTTCGGAGAAAACCTGCGTCATCGCCGATTGGTTCGCGAGCTCGACGCGATGAAAGGTGAATCTGGGAAATTCGCGGAGGAGATTGAGCCGGTGCTCCTTCAAAATCGGATCGTAGTAGTCGTTGACGCTGTCGAGACCGTGGACGGTTTCCCCCTGGCCGAGGAGACGACGGGTGACGTGGAAGCCGATAAATCCGGCGCAACCGGTAACGAGGATCATGCGAAAGAAGAGCTGGGCTTGGATTAGAGTCGCCAGCTCGCAAGCGGAGCAGGGAAGTCCAATGGGGCAAAAGCAGATTTCACGTCGATGAAGACGCCGGTCGGCTTAAGCCGACCGCGGAGGTCAGGCGCCCCGGCTGAGAGATAATCTCGATGAGAGACGGCAAGCACGAGAGCGTCGAGGTCGCGGAGCGCGTCGAGTGACGAGAGCGTGATTTGGTATTCGTGGAGGGCTTCGCCGGGGTCGCCGAGAGGGTCGTGGACCAGCACTTCGGCGCCAAAAGACTCCAACTCGCGGACGATATCGGGCACGCGGCTGTTGCGGAGGTCGGGCACGTTTTCTTTGAACGTGAGGCCGAGCACGCCGATGCGGGCACCTTTCACGGGGAGCGCTTGAGCAATGAGCAGTTTGATCGTTTTCTGAGCGATAAAGGCTCCCATGCTGTCGTTGATGCGGCGGCCGGCGAGGATGACATGCGGGTTGTAGCCAAGCTGTTCCGCTTTCGAAGTGAGGTAATAAGGATCGACGCCGATACAGTGGCCGCCGACAAGGCCGGGCGAAAACGGTAGAAAATTCCATTTTGTGCCGGCGGCGCGGAGCACGTCTTTGGTCGCGATGCCGAGGCGGTCGAAGATAAGCGCAAGTTCGTTCATCAGGGCGATGTTGAGATCGCGCTGGGTGTTCTCGATGACCTTTGCAGCCTCGGCCACCTTGATGCTCTCGGCCCGGTGAATTCCTGCTGTAACCACCGCTCCATAGGCCGCAGCAACGCGTTCCAAGGTTGGGGGCGAATCGCCAGAGACGACTTTCTTGATCCGGGTGAAGGTGTGCTCAGCGTCGCCCGGGTTGATTCGCTCGGGCGAGTAGCCGAGGAAGAAATCGGCGCCTGCGCGTAACCCGGAAACTTGCTCCAAAACGGGAGCGCATACCTCCTCGGTCACGCCGGGATACACGGTTGATTCGTAGACCACCACGGCACCGCGGGAGAGAACTCTGCCGATGGTTGTCGAAGCGGCGATCAGTGGTCGTAAATCGGGACGTTTGTCCGAGTCAATGGGCGTTGGAACCGTAACGATGAAGAATGAGCGATCTCGGAGCGGAGTCGGATCTGCACTGAATCTTAACGCCGTAGCCGCAAGTTCGTTAGGGGAGAACTGGGCTGTAATGTCGCGTCCGTTTTTAAGCGCGTCGATTTTGCGCGTATCGATGTCAAAACCGACAACGTCGCCAAATTTTTCGGCGAAAGCCATGGCCACGGGGAGTCCCACATAGCCCAGTCCGATGACGCCGATTTTTTCACTCATGATTGCAGAGAGTTTGGCCGAGCGGCATTCAGCAGCTCAAGATAACTTTCCGCGCAATGTCTCCATGAAAACTCAGCGACCGCGCGGGCTCGGCCGTTCTCACCGAGTCGGCGCGCCAGCGTCCGGTCGGACGCCATGCAGGCAAGGGCGGCTTGAAGTGCGGCCGGCTCGGCGAGGGGAAAGAGCAGTCCGTTCTCGCCATCCCGGACCACAGAGCGATTGCCGGGCGTGTCGCTGGCAATCGTCGGCAAGCCGCTTGCCATGGCTTCCAGAACGACGTTGGGGCTGCCCTCATAGAGCGACGGATTCACCAAGACCTCCGCGTTTCTGTAGAGCGCGGGCAGTGAGTCCTTCGCCTGCCATCCGAGCCAACGGATGCGGCTGGAAACGCCTAGCTTATCGGCGCGTTGGGCAAGTTCCGGGCGTTGGGCGCCGTCGCCTGCTACCAGCAACTCAATGTTGGGCAGGGCCGGCAGTTGGTCGATAACGACGCCGAGATTCTTTTCGCGATGAACGCGGCCAACGAAAAGCAGGCGGAGTTTTTCGCCGGAGATGGATGTGCCGGCCGGAAAAAAACGGTCGCAGTCAACGCCGTTGGCGATCACTCCCACGGGAAAAGGATCTGCGGCGCGACTGGACGCAGCGAGCGAGTCTGAATTGGCGACGACACCCACTGCACAACGGAGCACCGAGCGGCGAAGAGGTCGAGTCAGGAGGTGCTGTCGATCAAGTGTGCGGTCATGGCCCGGCACGTCGCTGCCGCGCAACGAAACAAGATAGGGCAATCCCAGACGCAGCCGAAGCCAGCGGGCAACGACTCCTGAAGGGATAGAAAAGAATGCAATCGCGGCATCACAACGGGCTGCGCGGGCGAGGCCAGGACCGCGGCGCATCGCGGCTGTAATGAAGCGGCACATCTCGCCGACTGTGCTGCGATCGGGCGCGGCGCGACCGGTGCGAAGGCGGTGGACTTCGATGCCGGCCTCGGTCCGAACATCTTCGGCTTCTCCAAGTGCGGAAGTGATGACGGTAACGCGATGTCCAAGTTCGACAAGCGCTCGGCCGATGAAAAACGTCGCGTTGGCGGCACCGCCGCCGAGTGGTGGAAACTCGTAATTCAGCAGGAGGAGACTGCGGCGTGAGATCATGCGATGGGCGCTGTTGCCCACTGCTGGAGCAGCCAGGCGTTCCAGAGGAAGGCGCGCTGGTCGGAGCGGCCGGAGCGGTGTTCGGCGAGTTTGGCCGGGGTGAAGGTGGGGTTGAGGTCGCCCGGGAGCGGGGTCGAGGGGTCCACCTTCAATGCCCCCTCTTTGAACCAGGCGCCGATCGGGACGCCGAAGCCTTTTTTCCTGCGATAAAGGATGTCGGTGGGAAGCACGGGTTCGAGGGCTTTCTTGAGCAGATACTTCGTTTGCCCCTTGCGGTATTTCCAAGCGGCGGGAATGCGGCGGGCGAAATTGATGAAGTCAAAATCGAGGAACGGGGCGCGGGCTTCGAGCCCGTGCATCATCGTGGCGCGGTCTACCTTTACGAGGATGTCGTCCTGCAAATAGAGCTTGGTGTAGAACTGGAGGGTGCGGTCTACTACGTTGTCCTGAGCGCACCCGTCCCAGGCGGCGATGGCTTCCGAAAAAACGTCTTCGAGATCAGTGGGTTCGCGGAAAAGTTCGGCGAGTTCTTCGGCGGCGAGCGGTGCCATCCAGACGGGGAGCCAGAGCCGGGACGGGTGCGAAAGGCCGCGGAGGGTGCGCTTGAGTTTGAAGTCGAAACTCATGTTGCGGTGCGAGACCGGCAGGCGGGCGGCGAGCATCCGGACGGCGGCGTGGACGGGGCGTGGGACGAAGCGCGAATAAAGTTCGGCGCGGCGGAGGGCGACAAAGGGGTCGTAGCCGGCGAAAAGTTCGTCGCCGGCGTCGCCGCCGAGGGCGACTTTCACGTGTTTGGCGGTGAACTCGCTGAGCAGATAAGTCGGCAGGAGTGAGCTGTCGCCCATCGGCTCGTCGAGTTTTTGCGCGATCGAGGGCAGAAGAGCGTGGGCCTTGGCGATGGAGAGTGTCTCGACGTGGTGATCGGTCTTGAAGAGCTCGGCGACGCGGCGGGCGTAGACGGATTCATCGAAGGAGGCCTCCTCGAAGCCGATGCTGAAGGTCTTGAGTTGTCCGGCGGGAACGTGGCGGGCGGCGAAGGCGGTGATCGCGGAGGAATCGATGCCGCCGCTGAGAAAGACGCCGACGGGCACATCAGCGACGAGGCGGCGGCGAACGGCGGTGTCGAGGCGGGCGCGGAGTTCTTCGCCCCAGACGGCTTCGGGGTCGGCGGGGATCTCGGCGCCGGCGTAGGGTTCGATGACGTAGTGCCAGTATTTTTCGAGGCGCGGGGTGAGGGCGGGATCGTCGAGGTCGAGGGTGAAGGAGTGTCCGCCGGGAAGTTTGAAGACGTTTTCGAGGATCGAGTGCGGCGCGGGAATGTAGCCGTAGGCGAAGTATTTTTTGAGGGCGCGACGCGAGAGGTGGGACCCGACGGCCGGGTGCCGCCGGAGCGCGGAGAGTTCGGAGCCGAAGACGAAGGCGCCGTTTTGGTTCGTGTAGTAGAAAGGTTTTTTGCCGAAGCGGTCACGGCTGCCGAAGAGGCGGCGGGCGGCGCGGTCGTAGATGACGAAGGCCCACATGCCGTTGCAGCGGTTGGGCAAATCGGAGCCCCATTCGCGGTAACCGTGGAGGAGCACTTCGGTGTCGGAGTGGTCGGAGACGAAGCGGTGGCCGCGGGCGACGAGTTGGGTCCGGAGTTCGGCGAAGTTATAAATTTCCCCGTTAAAGACGATGATGAGACCGCCGTCGGCCGTGACCATGGGTTGTTGGCCGCCGGCGTGATCGAGGATCGACAGGCGGCGATGACCGAAATGAATGCCGCGTGCGGGGTCACTCCAATAGCCGGCAGAGTCGGGACCGCGGCGGGCGAGAGCGTCGGCCATGTGTTGCAACGTGGTCGCGCTGCCCGGGCCGATGAAACCGGTGATGCCGCACATGGGTCGCCTTATTTGCCGACCGATTCCGTGAACGGAGCCGCGGTGCCCCGGCGGGGCGGAGGGGCCAAGTTATCGCGGGAGGCGACCAAGTAGGTAGGCTTGTCCTGCGATTCGTGGTAAATACGGATGCTCAGCTCGGCGAGCAGGCCGAGGAGAAAGCAGATCACGCCGGTGAAGAACATCGTGACGGCGATCAAGGGCAGGGGCGTCTGGATAAATGATTTATCCCCGAAGATTTTGTAGAGGACGGCGGCCAACGTGGCGATGCCGCTAAAGGCCCAACTCGTGAGGCCGCAGAGGCCGAAAACGTAGATCGGTTTTTGAGAGTAACGGTGGAGAAAAAGCACGACGCCGAGGTCGAGGATGACCTTGATGACGCGCTCGAGCCCGTATTTGGAAACCCCATGGATGCGCGCGTGATGGGTGACGGGGACTTCGGCGATCCGGGCGCCGTTCCAGAAGGCGTAGACCGGGATGAAGCGGTGCATTTCACCGTAGAGAGCGATGCCCTGAAGCATTTCGCGGCGGTAAACTTTGAGGGAGCAGCCGTAGTCGTGCAGTTGGACGCCGGTGGTGCGGGAGATCAGGCCGTTGGCAATCCGGCTGAGGAAGTTGCGCTTGACGGGGTGATCCTGGCGGTCTTTCCGCCAACCCGAGACCAAGTCGTAGCCCTCCTCGAGTTTGGCGATGAGCTTGGGCGCGTCGGCGGGATCGTTTTGGAGGTCGCCATCCATCGCCATGATAATGTCGCCGGTGGCGTGGGTGAATCCGGCCTGCATGGCGGCGGTCTGGCCGGACTTGCGGCGGAAGTGAATAGCCTTCAGGCGTGGGTTGCCTGCGCAGACTTGGCGAACCCTTTCACCGGTGGAATCGGTGCTGCCGTCGTTGACGAAAATCACTTCATAGTCGCGCCCCATTGCCTGCATCGCAGCGGTGAGTTTTTCGGCAAGCAAGGGGACATTGGCCTCCTCATTGTGCAGGGGGATGACGACGGAAATCATGCGGGGGTGGGGAGAATTTCGGTGAGGGCGACGCGGCGCGAGTTTTCTTTCAACGAAAGCGTCGCGGCTTGCAGCGTGGCGACGACGGGGCGGGCGCTGGCGGCGTCGGCCCGCGGCGGTCTCTTCTCGGTGATGGCGGAGAGGAAGTCAGCCGCTTCCACGCCGAGCGGTTCGGCGTCGGAGATTTTTGGGATTTGAATTTCTCCGCTGCGATAGACCAGGCGGTGCGCGCCGGGTTGGTCGAAGGGCAGGGGGCCGGAGGTCGGAATCGGAGGGACGGAGTCGATTCCTTTGTCGAAGAGGGTCAATTTATCGGCGGCGACATCATCGTAGACGACCATCTTGCGGCTGCCGACCAATGTGACTTTACGCGTCTTGTTGGGATCGAGCCAACTGACGTGGATACTCGCCCTGACAGAGTTCGGGTATTCCAAGTGGGCAAAGACGACATCTTCGATCGCGGGCTGGAGGTAGGCGGTGCCGTGCGCGGTGACGGCCGACGGGGAAGCGCCGAGCAAAAAATTGCAAATACTGACGTCGTGGGGCGCGAGATTCCAGAGCGCGTTCACATCGGCACGGACAACGCCCAAATTCAGGCGTTGGGTATAGAGGTAGTAGATGCGTCCGAGTTCGCCGGAGTCGACCAGGGCTTTCAGGGCAAGCACAGCCGGGTTGTAGAGGAACGTGTGGCCCGCCATGAGCGTGAGTCCCCGGCCGGTGGCTTCGGCGGCGAGCGCGTCGACCTCGGCTACGGACATGGCGAGGGGCTTCTCGACGAAAACGTGTTTGCCAGCCCGGAGGGCGAGGAGGGCGAGTTCGAAGTGCGTGCGCGCGGGCGTGGAAACAAGGACCGCGTGAACGGCGGGATCCGAAAGAGCGAGGTTTAGGTCGTCGGTAGGTGCGGTGAGTGGAAAGTTTGCACGCACGTAGCGCCGGCGGTCTTCGTTGGCCTCAACCACATATTTGACATGGGCGTTGGGCAGCGCGGTGAAATTGCGCAAAAGATTGGGCCCCCAGTAGCCACAGCCGATTTGGGCGAGGGTGACGGCGGACGGGGTCATTCGACGGGGTGCAGCTCGAAGTCGTGGGGCACCAGCATCTGTTGCTCAAATGCTGGCTGGCCCGGAGCCAGATGGACGGAAAACGAGGCGGCGAGATCCGCCCAATCGAGGGTGCTGATCGCGGCGTCTTGGCCGCGACGGCCGGTGAGCGACATCGAGATGGAATACACCCCTGGGCGCACGGGCAGGGTGGTATGAAAGAGCATGAGGCTGCGGGTGCCGGCGGCTTGGGGCGGGAGTTTGATCCCTTCGAGTTCGGTGTTGGTGCCGGTAAGGTTGATGCCGGTGTCGGTGCGGCAAAAGTAGCCGATCACGAGGTGATCGGCGGGTTCGAAGAACTCGCAGTAAAACTTGATGACGACGTTTTGCCCGTGGGCGAACTCGGTGCGCTCCTGACCGGCGGTATCCTCGAGGCGGAGCCGGACGATGCGGGCGGCTCCGTTGCCGTGGCGTGTGGTGCGGCAACGTTTCTCGAGCTCGGGATCGGCGGAGAAATCGATTTTCGGAGCCGTGGTCGCGAAGTTCGATTCCGGAGCGGGAGCCTGCGTCTGGGCGGACAGCCGTTGGACATCGGCGCTCTGTTTTTCGCGGGTGAGTTGGTTGTAGTGGTTTACCACTTCCTCAGCCGGACCGACCATGAGCGGCGCGCCTTTATCGAGCAGGAGAGCTCGGCTGCAAAGGCTGGTAACGGTGGCTGCGGAGTGACTGACAAAAAGGATGGTGACACCGCGGCTCTTGAGCTCGTTTAGGCGGTGAAAGCACTTGTTCACAAAATAATTGTCACCGACGGCGAGGGCCTCATCGACAATGAGCACGGTCGGGTCGATGCAGACGGAAATGGCGAAGGCGAGGCGCACGATCATGCCGCTGGAATAGGTGCGGACGGGTTGGTGGATGAAGTCGCCGATGTCGGCAAACTCGGCGATCTCGTCAAAACGGGCCCGAACTTCGGCCTCACTTAGGCCAAGGATGGCGCCGTTGAGATAGATGTTTTCAACGCCGGTGAAGTTGGGGTCGAAGCCCGATCCGAGTTCCAAGAGCGCGGCAACCCGTCCGTGGACCACGACCGAACCCGAGGTGGGGGTGAGCGTGCCGGCGACGATTTGCAGCAGGGTGGATTTGCCCGCGCCGTTGCTGCCGACGATCCCAAACGTCTCGCCGCGGCGAACTTCGAATGAGCATGGCCGGAGAGCGTGGAAGTCTCGAAAACAAGCGGCCGCTTGGGTCTGGAGGCGGCCGCGAAGGCCGAGACCCGAAGGAATCAGACGGGCGAAAACCTCGAAAAGCGGCGCTTTGAGGCGGGCCGCCGGATTGGACCAAATGCGGTAAGACTTCGTGAGATCTGAAACACGAATGGCGATCTCTTCGGGCGCAGGGGCAATTGGACTGGATGCTACGGGCGCGGAGTTGGACGGGAGTGCCATTTCGAGTGTGCAAAATTAGCGACTTTGCCGACCCGAGGTCACGGAGAAACTTGGACGTTCCGGGCTCGCGACAACCACCGGGGCGATGGGCCGGTAAGGCCGGTCTACTTCCCGAAGGACGCGGATTCAAGAATCGCGCCGTTCCAGCCGACCACCCAGCAGCTGGTTTTTCCAAACGTGACCGCTTTCAAAAAATGCTTAACGCCGGATGGGCGAATTTTCCAAACAATGCCGTCCGTGGAGGTCAGAATCGTGCCCTCGGCGCCTACGGCAATGAACGAACCTCGGCCGAATTCGACTCCGTAAAGGCTTTGGCGGGTGCCAGAAGTCCGGGCGCTCCATCGGGCACCGTCCGGCGAGGTCAAAATGGTGCCTGTATCGCCAACGGCCACGAAGAGCTTCGGCTTGCCCGTATTTACCGTGACCCCATGGAGCGTGCGTTTGGTGCCGGAGTTTTGTGGCAACCAATACGTCCCGTCGCCCGAGAGGAGGATGGTGCCGTTGGCGCCGACTGACAGGAACGTTTCATCTCGGTAAGTGACTCCGTAAAGGGTGTCGATCACCCGGGATGACTGTGGCAGCCATTGGCTGCCAACCCTGGAGGTGAGGATCGTGCCGCCGTCGCCTACGGCGACAAATACACTGTCGGTGTAGGCGATCGCGAACAGCGGCACGCTCGTGGGGGAATTGCGTGCCGTCCAAACGTCGCCGTTTCTTGAACTGAGAAGAGTGCCGCGGGCGCCGGCGGCAAAAAATGTGTTGTTGGCCACTGCGATTCCATAGAGGGGGCGCTGGGAGCCCACATCGAAGCTGGTCCAGGTATTGGCGCCGTCTTTTCGGGTCAAGGCATTGAAGCCGTTGCCGACGACCACGAGGAGGTCTTTATTGTAGGCGGCGCTTTCATAGTTGTTACCCTTAAAGCTCTCCTTGGGCTCTGGCCCCCGCCAAGTCCACTGGTCAAACGGGTCCGCGGCTTGAGCGACGGTAATTCCGAAAAAAAGGGCAGCCAGAAAGTGGCCGAGCTGAAAGAGGAGACCTGCAAGAAATGATGGGGTTCGAAACATGCTGGGGACTCAAAATGCAACGTAGATGAACGGTTGCACCGGTAGAGTAAGACGAAAGAGCAGGTAGTGCAAAAATACACCGATCAGTAATCCAACAGCGAGGGAAATGGCGTGACGTATTGCGGGTGATTTGGTCATGGGCGTGCCGCTGGAGCGGATTGGGCTTTCAGGTATCCAAGTTCTCGGGCCATTGAGTCGATCTTGGTCGCGACGATGGCGGCAAGTTTTTCGCCGCCTTTCCATGTAAGGTGAGTGCGGTCTCCGTAGTCTTGGGTCGGATGAAAATCACTGCCATATTGCAGCGAAGCGTAGCCGGCGGATTCCCACTCCTTGACGGCCAAGTCGTAAGCGAGGGTGTTTCGCTCGCGCTCGTCTGGTGTCAATTTGTTTAGGTAGTAGGGGCTGTTGTGGCTTACCAAAATTAGAGTCCGCTTTTTCAGCGCTTTTGGAAATACACCCTTCACGCGCGCACGAAACTGGTCCCAAACGGGCTGATAAACATTCCACTGGCCGGCGGTGTTTTTCACCGGGTCGTAAGCGTAGACGCTCGTGCCGCGGACATTGATCATTTCCGCTTCGAGGTGGGCGGGAATGTAGCGATTCTCGATCGGCATCGCCAGGAAATCAGGCTCAGGATCGGGAAAAGTGTTTCGGGCGCGGAGAAATTGGCTCAGGCCGGGGAAATACGGAGCCCATACCGTGTTGAAACGAGTGAGGGTTATGTCGTTCCAATAATCTTGGAAGTAGAACCAACGATCCAAGAAGTTGCGGATGCGCAACTCTTCGAATCCGGGAAGATAGCCGAAGGCCGGATTCGAATGGCTCTCCTTAATCATGGCATTTCTGTCGGCGTCATCTGTGACGAGCAAACCTTTGGCCCACGCATCCCAAAACACGAAACGGTAAACCAGTGATCCCTCTGGATTGGGTGCTTGGGTAGGAGCGGCGTTGGCGATGTAGATCTGGCGGGGGAATTCGAATCGGAGCGCCTCAGCGACTACGGCTCCGCCATCGGTTGGGAGGGAGCCGTTAAAAGCTAGATTTACGACGCAGTAGCCATCACCGAGCAAAGTTTGGAGGCGCTTGGTCCAGATTTTGTCGGCGGGTTGTCCAACACCCCGAGTGACCGAATTGCCCCCGACTATCACCAGAATCTGGTCGGGTTTGATGGCGGAGCGCACAATCGACATGAGTTCGTTGACTGTGGGATAATATTTTGTCTCGGGAGCGACCCACTGGGTCAGGCGAACGAACCCCTCGTGTTTATCGGTGACGGCGGCCTTGCGTCCAAGGAAGCAAAGCGTCCCGAATCCGATGAGGACTCCAACCACGAGGATTTTCGGCGAAAGAGGGAAGTGCCGGAGAGCGGCCAAGAATTCTAGGAAACGCATGGCGGTGGGTTACTGATTAAACAGAAGGCGGGCCAAACGAAGGGCTTCCGGCAACGGATAAAAGAAGATCAGCCAACCGAACCAAACGAACAACTGGGTGGAAATCCAGCAGATGGTCGGCCGGCGGTTTAACAGGGCCGAGAGCCAAGGTCCGAGCTTTGGGATGGCTGAATAATTGGAGCACACGGCGAGCCCAAGGCCGTGGTAGACACCCCAGATGACGAAGTGCCACGCAGGCCCATGCCAAAGACCGCAAAGCCCGAATGCCAAGAGGCCGTTAATGATCTTACGGACCACGCCGTGGCGATTGCCGCCAAGTGGAATATAGACATAGTCTCGGATCCAGGAACTGAGTGAGATGTGCCAGCGCTGCCAAAACTCTTGGATGCTCAACGCGGCGTAAGGCCAGTTGAAGTTCTCGGGCAATTTTACCCCGAGCAGCCGAGCGAGTCCGATCGCGATGTCGCTGTAGCCGCTGAAATCCATCAAAATGCGCAGGGCAATAAGCGAAAAAACGAACCAGCGCACGCCGAGATCCAACGTGCCGAACTGGGGAACGTAGTGATCAATCGCAAGCGTGAGGTTATCCGCAATGACGACCTTTTTGAAGAATCCTATGGCTATGCGGCGAAAGCCTTCCGAAAGATCGTCGGCTCGAATCTTCGTGGCGCCTTCAAGCATTGCAGGAATGAACTGGCCATAGCGCTTTATCGGACCGGCCACCAGCGACGGGAAAAACAGAGAGAAGATCAAAAAATGAAGGGGATTCTTGAGCGGCGTTCCCCCTCGTTTGATTTCGAAAAGATAGTGAACGAATTCGAAGGCAAAGAAGCTCATCGCCAAGGGCGGTGCCCCCGGCAGGAGCTTGTTGGCGGAAGTTTGCGCGGCGGTGGCCCAAGCCGGATTGAACACACCGAGCAGATCGACGACGATAAAATGAGTATATTTGTAGAAGCAAAGAGCCGCGACGCTTAGGATAATTCCGAAAATACAGGCCGCCGGGTTGCGAGTAAGTGCGAGAAGGTAGGTTACAAGGCCCAACGCGATCACCGGCATCATTCCGGCCGGCCCGGCGAATTGAAAATGAAAGATAACGCAGGCGACTCCCAGGAAGGGGATCCGCAGAAACGGCTTCTGGAGCAGCCAATAAACGGGCACCACAATGGCGGCGAACGCTACAAACCAATAGGTGTTGAAGATCATACCGGGCGGATAGCGAAGCGGAGCGACGTTTCCAGAAATTTGATCGAATGAGGCTTAGGCAGCCGGGCTCGAAGCTGGAATCATCTTAGGACCCGGTTTTCTTGTTCTTGTTCAGTAGCTGTCGTGAGGGAGGACGTCCTTCTTTCTGCATCGAGAAATATTTGTAAACGATCGCATCCGCGCCCCAAGATGATCCCCGAAGCAAACGATTGGGTGAAAGGAACCAGTCCAAGAGGACTTGAGCGCAAATCGCCGGATCCTTGATCCCAAGGTTCGGAATTGTTTTGGCATCGAGGTAAAAGAGCTCCTCCCGGGAGTAAAAACGCCCGCGCCAACGGGCGCGAATAAAATGGTCACGGAACTTCGGACTTTCGGTGGTCCCAGCCAATTGAAGAGCGTCAGCCGCTTCATATTTCGCGTTTTGAGCCAGCAGCTCGATCAATTTCATTTGGGCTCTTGCAATACTGTCCGGATTCAGGCGATGTTCGCGGTGGAGGGTTTCTCCGCCGGAGAGCTTTCCTGTGAGTGCCAGGTGTTCAAAATGGGCGCCGATCACATCGACTTTGGCTGATTCATTTAGTGGGCCAGCCATCCTTAATGCCTCTTCCAGGTGACCCTGAAGTGCTCTGAAAGAGGCGAAAGCCTGACTTGCTGCGGGTAGCGCCCTCGCGCCGAAGTGCGTCGCGTAAAAGGCTCCGATATCGTATCGCACCGAATCCTCTTTGGGTTGGTCGGGTAATGTGCCGGCGCTCTTTGCCGCCTCCAAGGCAGCGCGTTCACGTTCTTTTTTCACTTTGTCGAATTGGTCGCGGTAAATCTGAGTTTCTCGCTCGATCATCCCTCTAAGCGCTCCAAGTTCCACGTCGCGACCAGCCGATTTGTAGCGTTCAATCAAGTCCTCGATGTTTTCAAGTTGCAGGCCGCCCACGGCGAGTCCTTCGAGATAGGCTCCGGCTAGAATGGGCTGAGAGTCTTCATCTGCTCCTTGCACCAGGCTAAGGGAGATACCACCTTGAAGATAGCGCGAGATGGTGCGGATGATGGTTCGCTGCGCAAAAATTCTATCCTCGGGCAGAGTCGGGAAAATCAAGGCTTCGTCCGAACGGACTAGCCGACAAAGCGTTTCAAGAATAAGGCCGAGCGCCTCTTTCGATTCGGGCCGGCTCGCTTCTGGAAGCGTGTGCAGGTAGATGGCGCAATTAACGATGCTTTCGGTTGCCTCCTTCATGTCACCGAGCTGGACCAACACTGTGTCTCTAAAGTGATCGAGTGTGAACTTGCCGAGTTTCAGCTCTCCGCGCCGTAACTTTTGCCCCAGTTCAGTCTCCGGGTAGGCCAACAAGATTCGATCAACATTCTTCAAGGCCTGATTGTAGTGAAAATTGATGTAGTCGTAAGTGTATTGCCCCTCGTCGATTTTCTTTACGAAAAGATCGGCTCGCTCGTAAAGGCGCCGGGCCTCGTCAGCTTGCGCAGCGGGCGGCTCAGTCTGTTTCGTGCAGCCGGATGTGCTGAAAAGCAGAAGAGCGATGGCGCACCCGAATGCGGAAATGACCCGGATTCGCCCGGCAGAGCGCGGTGTTCTTAGCATAACATTAATTGGAGCAAGGAGACTCTTCGACATGGACGGAAAAGGGGGGATGCCTTTGGCGCTGCAGGACGGCAATCTCTAAAGAACTCACGATACCGAATAGACGCACCAGGCTCTTCAAAGCACGTCGGCGAATGTCGGCTTTAGTTTCGAAAAAGCCCAACGACCAAAAAGAAAAACGATGATACCCGTCGAATAAGTGTAGGCGAGGTGAAGTTGATTGAGGGGGAGGTCCCAAAGAACGGTGTCTCGCGCCAACGAGATGGTATGAAGCAACGGATTCCATTTAAGGATATCCCAGAGCCAAGGCGTTTCAGTGATCTTTGAGACGGGGTAAAAGACGGCGCTGGCATATAGAAGAATCTGCGTGAAAAAGGGCATGGCTTGGCCCACGTCGCGAAAGAAAACGCCCAAAGCTGAAAGTAGAAATGAAAACCCTACCGTTAACAAAAGTAGTGGAGCCAAGATGAGTGGAAGCCAGGCCAGCCCGATCACGGAGATTCCGTGGCCAAAAAGGGTGTTCCCGAGCACGAGTAAGCCCAGGTTGATTGCGGTGTTGAACCAAAACGCACCCAAGTGGGCTAAGGGAAGGATCTCCAACGGGAAGACGACTTTCTTCACGAGGTTTGGATTGGCGACAATGATGTTGGGTGTCGCGGACAAGGTTTCTGCAAGGAGTTGGTAGAGAATCAAACCAAGGAAAATCGCCAACGCATAGTCGACGGGCGTTTCGGTCGGGAGAACTCCAAAGCTGCCTCCGAAGATCATTCCAAATGCGACGAAATAGACTGCCAGCATGAGCAATGGGTTCAATACCGCCCAGATGAGCCCGAAGTGGCTACCTCGATGACGCTGCTCAATCGTCCGGACGGTGAATTGCCACAAAAGATCTCGGCGCCGAGCGAAACTCGGGCCGGCCGCGGTGGGTGCCGAAATAGGGGCGAGGTTGCTCATGTTCGCGAAAAGAACGAGCGCACGGAGGCACAGACCGTGTCAATTTGTTCAGAGGAGTGGTGCGGACCAATCGGAAGGCTCAGGACTTCGTCCGCCAGCCGCTCGGCGATCGGAAAATCACCGCGTTTCCAGCCGAAGTGTCGATATGCTCCGGAAAGGTGGGGTGGGATGGGGTAATGAATCTGCGTTCCAATACCTTGGGCGGTTAGGTGCTTTTGGAGCGCGGATCGATGGGCCGTCTTAATGACAAAAAGGTGCCAAACAGGTTTGGACCAATCTGGCACATAGGGTAGTTGAAGGTCGCCAATACCGTCGAGTTGCGCGATGTAGCGCTTGGCGAGTGCGGCTCTTCTCGAATTCCACTCGTTCAGGTATCGCAGCTTTACGCTCAAAACCGCAGCCGAAAGCTCATCGAGTCGCGAATTTAGGCCGAAATCTTCGTGATGGTATCGCTCGCGAGATCCGTAATTTCTCAGTGAGCGGATTCTCTCCGCGAGATTCGGGTCGTTGGTTGTAACGGCCCCGGCGTCGGCAAAGGCGCCTAAATTCTTGCTGGGGTAAAAGCTAATTCCGGCCGCGTGCCCAAGAGAGCCTGAAGCTCCGGCCGGAGTTCTGGCACCGTGGGCCTGTGCGGAATCTTCAAGAACAAAAAGGGAATATCGTGACGCGAGTGAGTTTATCGATTCCATGTCAGCGCACTGCCCGTAAAGATGAATCGGTAGGATGGCCCGAGTGCGTTCGGTTATCAGGGCGCGCGCGTGACTCTCGTCGAGATTGAATGTCCTCGGATCACATTCGCAAGGCACTGGACGGGCTCCGACATGCGTGACGGCAAGCCAGGTGGCGATGTAACCGTGCGCAGGGACGATGACTTCATCCCCCCCCGTGATGCCTCGAGCACTTAACGCAAGTTGCAAAGCCTCAAGTCCATTTGCGACTCCAACGCAGTGGGCTACCCCGACTGAGTTTGCATATGCGGCCTCAAAGGTCGAAAGCTCGTTCCCCAAAAGGAAATGGCCCGAATCCATGACGCGGTGGTAGGCTTTGTCGATTTCCGTCTTCAGCTCTTCGTAGCCCGGCTTCAGGTCCAAAATGGGGATCTTCACAATCAACGTGAAGCCAAGTGAGGGGTAAAGAGGAAGCAATAATTGAGAACATTTTTGCGACATCCTCCTGAATTCTCGGTCTTCATTGGCTCGAACGGACGAATAAGATATTGCCAACCTATTCTTTTTCTCGCCCTTTATTTTTCCCGGAATTTTTCGAAACTATGTCGTGCCTGAATAAAAACAAATCTAAGCTAAATCTCCCGGTCGGATTTGTTAAATGTTTATTTCTAATGTTTTGTGTGAATGTGTCTTGGGCTGCTACGCCGCCGATCGAGGGAACGATGCCGGAGGATTTGTTGCCGAGTTTAAGGCCAATTTTAGAATCGGCGCTCAGGCAATCACCGCAGATGATTCTGAGTGGCATAGCCATCGCTCAAGCGGACTCTGCGCGAATCATTGGCGATTCAAGATGGTATCCGAACCTTAGTGGGTCGGCTAGTTACACCCTGTCATCGATTGCGGCGGCTTCAAATCCGACCTCCAAAATCAAGTCGGACGGTATTTTTTACAGTTTAAGCGTCTCGCAGTCCCTGTTTCAGTTTGGGGCTGTAAAGAATCAGAGCGCAGTTTCGCGGATCGGGGTCTTGATTGCCGAGAAAAGTCACCTGGAAGGTTATAGGAACCTCGCCCTGAATCTGCGGCAGCAATATCTGCAATTGGTGGTTCGAAAAGCGACATTGGTCGGTCTTCGGAATCGGGTGCAGATAACTGAGGGGTCTTTGGAGAGTGAGGAGCAGAAACTCAAGCTAGGAACCATCTCTCCAGGCGAGATAATTGCGCCTAGGTATGCCGTTGACGAATCTCGTCTCGCCGTAGCCCGGGCAGAACTCGATTATGCGAATGCGCGCCTTGTCCTCGCTAGGTTGGCCGGGTTGAAGGAGTTATCCGACGAATCGATCCCGGTGGAGATTGGAAAGCCCAATTTTTACGCAGGAATACCCGAACGATTGGGAGCTGAGCTCCGACGTGATAACGCCGCGAATATTCCGGCTACTCAGATTTCAGCCCTTTACGTCCGCCAAGCCGATCTATCATATAAAGTTGCGAGAGTCGGACTCCTGCCGAAGTTCTCTGCGGGTGCCAGTGCTGTTCAAAGTAATTCGGCCACCGTCATCAACGGGTTAGTCTCGCAAGATGCCGTGAATTCGAACTCGGTGAGCATCACGGGAACATGGTCCATTTTTGATGGATTTGCGACCAGTGGTTCGAAACGTAGTGCGCTCGCAACCAAGCGTCTTTATGAGCGCTTGCTGCAGACTCAGATCGAAACGACCCTAGATTCAGCGAGGAATCTCGAGTCAAGTTTGGCCCTGAGCTATCGAGCGCTTGAATTAACCGAGACCCGCTCAAAATTGGCAGAGGCGGCTATGGACCGAGCCAAAGAGGAGTCCCGGCTCGGAAATGTTCCAAAAACGGCGGTAGACGAGTTGATCGCGGCTCACATTGTCAGCCAAGCAGGCTTGGCGGCTGGACGGGCTGAGTTTCTCTCCCGTTGGGCTGAGTTTATCTCTATGGTCGGGTCTGATCCTGCTCTCAAATTGGTGAATCCTCGATATGCCCGCTAAATCTTCGATCTATTCCTTCGGACTAAAGTTGGGGTTGTTTCTCCTTGTCGGGGCTTCAATTTTTGTTGCGGTCTTTTTTTCTTTGAGGCCGCTCGCGCGGACTGAGGGAGCCCGCAAAGGAATCGCGATTAATGCGGTTCCGGGGAGCGTTGTCGTTCAGGCCGAGTATGTAATGGAACTGAAGAGCGAGGCTGAGGGTCGGCTTTTATCAAGCGAGCTTGATCCTGGAAAAAAAGTTAAGTCGGGCGAGATTTTGGCCCAAATCGACCCGGCCGATTTGCACTTGGAGGTTGAGCACTTGCAGAGCGAGTTTGAGTCGGCGAAGAAGCGCCTCGCGATTGGTTCTTCGATCGCAATCGAACTTCTAAATGCTCGGGATGCCCTCGATCAATCTGAGCGTTTGAAAGGGTTGGGCAGTCTTTCCGAAGCCGAGTTGATCAAGCAGCGTAGATCGTTCAAAATGATTGAGCAGAGAGCTGCGCTTGAAGAGGTAAACAATCGGCAGTTGATTGAGGGCTTGGAAAACACGCTGAAGGTTAAGCAAAATCAGTTGAGGAAAATGACAGTGTTGGCGCCCTTCGACGGCGTTGTCTCAACGGTCGTTGCCCGCCCCGGGGATTTACTTGGGGCAAAGGCGACGATGGCGACTCTGATTTCGACGAGCCGAACTGTCGAAGCGAAGATAAGCGAAGAAAATTTCTCGGGCATAAAGATAGGTCAAAAGTGCACGGTTAGATTCCTCGGGTATGGCGGCACAAATTACGATGCCTATGTAATCAAGATTTTGCCAACTGCGGACCCTGAGACGCAGCGATACATCGTTCACTTAGATGTCAAAATTGATGCAGAGAAACTGGTCCCTGGAATCACTGGAGAGGTCAGCATCATTGTTGCAGAGCGCCCGAATGCTACGCTGATTCCGCGTCGGGCTTTGTTTGATAACCGCGTATACGTCGTATCCGACAGCCAAGTGAAAATGCGCCGCGTTGAGGTCGGCTATGTGGCTCTAAATGTGGCCGAGATCACCAAGGGCTTGGTTGAAGGCGAGCAAGTTATTGTAGAAGAGCTGGATAAGTTTCGTGATGGAGACCGGGTCCGGGTGGTCACGCTCAAATAGTCGAGCAATTTTGGTCTGTTTGAGTTCCATGTCGCCGAATCTCCGCATCGCATTTCGGTTTCTTACGGCCAAAAAACGGGCAATGACGATGAGTCTTTCCTGCACCGTTTTGGGTGTGGGTCTCTTTGTTGTCACTCAGGCGACAACAAGTGGTTTCGAGGAGTTTTTCATTAAGACGATCTTGGGGACTAACGGAGCCATGCGAATTGAGGATGAAATCCAAGATACGTTGGCGGAGATGAAGATTTCTGAAAACTCAGAGTTTACGTTGAGCCAACGGGAGGAGGGTCGAAAATACATTGAAGGCGTGCAGGAACCCAAACTGATTCTGGAAGCTCTCAAGAACTTCGGAAATGTTGCGGCTGCATCGCCCGTCCTTCGAGGTAATGTTTTGGTTCGTAGCTCATTCAAAAATGAGAGTGCTCAGGTTTTCGGAATCAACATTGATGATCATCTTAAGGTTTCAGATTTAGGCTCCCAGGTTGTTTTTGGTAGTCTCGAAGAATTTCGCGCCACGCCTTCTGGGGTTCTGATTGGTAAAGAGCTGGCCGATCGCTTGCGATTGCAGGTAGGGAGTTCAATCTTGCTTGACGCTGCGAACAACCAGCTCCGGCGGTATCGGATTTGTGCGATTTACGAAACCGGCGTCAGTGACATCGATAAAGTTAGAGTGTATATTCAATTGAATGAGGCTCGGTCTCTATTGAAAAAATCAACGGGCATAAGCTTCATTCAGCTTAATCTTTTCAACAAAGATCGAGCTCCTCAAGATGCTTCCCGGTTGGAAGATGTGCTTAAGCACAGCGCCAAACCTTGGCAGGTCCGCGAGAAAACTTGGCTGGAGGTTTTCAGGGCACTCCGTATCTCGACCGCGATCACAGTGTCAGTCTTTACCTTGATTGCGGGTCTAGCGATGTATAATACCCTCGCGTTGATTGTGATGGAGAAAACCAAGGATATCGCGATCCTGCGATCCATGGGTTATGGGCGAGATGATATCTCTCAAATATTTATTTGGCAGGCGGTTATAGTATTAATAATCGGGACGATTGGTGGGGCGCTGTTCGGCGCAAGCGCCACTTATGCGGTTTCGACTATGCCGCTAACCATCACCGGCATCTTCAAAACTGAGACGTTCATTGTGGCGTGGTCTTTTTGGCACTACGTCCAAGCAGTTTCTACTGCGGTTGTGATGGTGATGGTCGCGAGTTTGCTGCCCGCTAGGAGGGCGGCCCGACTTGAGCCCGGCGATATCATTCGCGGCACGGCGCAATAGTCTCTGGTGTCATGACTGCTCCTCCAGAAATCGCACTTCGATGCTCGAATCTTCACCGCTCTTTAGGGCAGGGTGACGGGCGAGTGCACGTTTTAAAGGGCGTGTCATTTGAGGCTCGGCGGGGTCAAGTTTACGCCATCGTGGGGCCTTCCGGCTGCGGGAAATCAACACTGTTGTATCTGCTTGGCTTACTCGATCAACCTGACGGTGGGGAAATTGCGATTGGTGGCCAAATCATGTCGAACTCTGACGACGTTGCCCGCACAGCAGCACGCTGTGAGCATATTGGATTCGTTTTCCAGTTTCACTTTCTGATGCTGGAGTTCTCCGCGCTCGAAAATGTAATGATGCCTATGCGAAAACTAGGGCGCCTTACGTCCGTCGAAATGGTCGCAAGGGCGCATAGCCTTCTCACGTCGGTTGGTCTGGGTGAGAAAACACATCGGTTGGGAACTCAGCTTTCCGGTGGCGAGCAGCAACGTGTTGCAGTTGCTCGAGCTCTCGCCAATCAGCCGTCGATTATTTTGGCAGACGAACCCACAGGAAACCTCGATGTAAAGAACTCGGGTTTGGTTTTTGATCTGTTGACGTCTTTAGCGAAAGATAACGGACAGGCTGTAATCTTGGTAACTCACAATCCTGATATTGCTGCCCGATGCGACTTTACTCGCCCGATGCGAGACGGGCTTTTTGTTTGATGCCGGCATCCCTAGAGGATGCTCCTCATGCAGTCATTGATTTTGAGGGGGTTTTTCCCGAAAACGAGAGTTCGCTCTCGGCCTAAAAAAATGACGACGGCGGTGGGTTTGAATTAGTTTTTTGCGGCAAAACCTGTTCGCCGCTTATTAAGAATCAGAAAGGGCGCAAATGGGAATTTTTGGTTTACAATGGAAAGGCCATTCTCATTTTCTAGCGTTTCTTTCGCTGCCAACTTTAATTCCTGTGAGGCAAATCGCATCGCTAAAAACACTATTGGTTCGTTTGGATTGGTTCATTAGGTTCTCCCGCTCAATGAATCTTCTGGTTGATTGCCTCGCTTCCTTCGCGACGAAGTCAGTGAGTGTAGGCTTCGGGCTAAAATTCAAAGTTGGTCATTGTTTGACTAGATCACTTGGGCTGAACTGTGGGTGAGTTGCCCGAATCTTTAGTTCCATGTCGAAAATTTTTCCGAAAACTGCCAATAAGCTCCCGTTGCAAATCATCCTCTATTTGGTTTTTTTGGGAGGGATTGCAACGGCTGGCGTGACTTATTACATGACCCCGAAGTATACCCGTGTGGGCTATGCTCCGGTGCAGCCGGTGCCCTTCAGTCACGAAAAGCACGTTACCGAACTAGGAATTGATTGCCGCTTTTGCCACAGCAACGTCGACAAGTCGGGCCACTCCAATGTTCCGACTTCGCAGACGTGCATGAACTGCCATAACCAGATCAAGACCAACAGCCCCTTGCTCGCTCCGGTTCGAGACAGCTATGCAAGCGGCGAGTCGGTGCCGTGGGTTTGGATCCACAAGACGCCCGATTATGCGTATTTTAACCACGCGGCTCACGTGAATCGCGGTGTCAGCTGCGTTGAGTGTCATGGCAAGGTTAACCAAATGGAGGTTGTCGCGCACAGCCAGTCCCTCAGTATGGCGTTCTGCCTTGAGTGTCACCGTAACCCCGAGACACGGGTGCGCGACTCCAAGGATATCTATGACCTCAATTCTCCGACGATTGCGGCCAAGTCGGGCGTAGAGGCTGGTCTTAAGTTCGTTCATGATTGGAAAATTAAGCCGCCCCAAAGCTGCTCCGGCTGTCACCGATGAAACGCAAATTTGATCATCCCGCACCCTCCGAGCGAGCGCTCACCGGGCCTCAGTATTGGCGTAGCCTCGATGAACTTGCGGCGACCCCTGGCTTTCAACAACACCTTGAAAGGGAGTTTCCTGAGGGCGCCTCAAATCTCGACGGTGTAGATCGCCGGAACTTCATGAAGCTGATGGCGGCGTCGTTTGCATTGGGCGGACTTGGGCTCGCCGGTTGCCGCCGCCCGGAGAAGTTTATTCTGCCCTTCGGTAAATCCGTCGAAGGCGTGATCCCTGGGCTGCCGCAGTATTACGCGACCGCTATGCCGCTGCGGAAGTCTGCAATTCCGTTGCTTGCCGAAACCCATCAAGGCCGTCCGACAAAGCTTGAAGGAAATCCAACCTACGCGCCTCACGGCGGCGCGAGTTCGCTCATCGCCCAAGCTTCGGTGCTCGACCTCTACGATCCCGAGCGGGCCACCGGTCATTCGAAAGACGGCAATGTGCTCAATGCTGCTGCAGTGAATGATCTTCTGGCCAATGTTGGGAAGACTTACGCCTCTTCCCAAGGCACCGGACTTGCTTTTCTCGCGGAACACTCCTCTTCGCCCACACGCGCCCGACTTGTCGCTCAACTTCGGGTAAAGTTTCCAAAGGCCATCTGGTCGGAATATGAGCCGGTCAGTGATGAACCGCCGTTAGCGGCCGCACTTTCCCTATTCGGAACGTCGGTTAAGCCAATCTACCGATTCGCTAAAGCCGAACGGATTGTTTCCCTCGATGCTGATTTTCTCATCGCCGAGTCGGGAAGCCTCTACTACACGCGCGAGTTCTCCAAGGGTCGCCGCGTCACGAAGAAAGAAGATCCGATGAATCGGCTCTACGTCGTCGAAAGTGCGCTGACGCTCACCGGTTCGATGGCTGACCATCGCCTCCGCCTTGCCAGCAGCCACATCCTTGCGTTCGCAGCCGCTCTCGCGAGCAAGATCACGGGCGACGCAGTCTTTGGCGGCTTGGCTCGAGGGCTCGACATCAAGCCAGAGTGGATCGCCGAGTGCGCAGCCGATCTCTCCCAACATAAGGGCAGCAGTCTTGTGGTCGCCGGAGCGCATCAGCCGGCTGAGGTTCATGCGATTGCTTACGCCATAAATGCAGCCCTCGGCAACATCGGCCGCACCTTAGATTTCGTGGAAGTTCCTCCGGAGGAGGCCTCTAGCATCGTCGATCTCGCGAAGATAATCGCCTCCAACGCGGTGAAGACCCTCGTAATCCTAGGCGGAAATCCTGGCTACAATGCACCAGCGGATCTCAACTGGCCTGCCTTACAAAAGTCTGTGGGCGAAGTCATCCGCCTTGGTTACCACTTGGACGAAACCTCGGCTCTCGCCGGCACTCATATCGCCGGTGCGCACTATCTCGAATCATGGGGAGATGCTCGCACAGTTGACGGCGTCGTAGTGCCGGTGCAGCCGATGATCTTACCCCTATTTGGAGGAGTTACGGAGATTGAAGTGCTTGCCCGTGTTTTGGGCCTGCCCAAGCCCGACGGCTATTCTCTCGTTTACGATACGGTCACTGCGCTCGGCGGCGGAGATCCCGCGAAAACGTTCCGGCGGTTTCTGCACGACGGATTATTGGTCAATTCTGGCTACCCGCTAGTCTCAGTGAATCTTTCAGGCCGTAGTCTCGGCCTGTTGCTCAGTAAGGCAGCTTCCGCGGTCGGTGTGCTTTCCAAAGCCAATCTCGAAGTGCGTTTCGTAACTGATCACAAAATGGACGATGGGCGCTTCGCCAACAACGGCTGGCTCCAAGAATGCCCCGATCCGATCACCAAGATTTCTTGGGACAATGTGATCCTCGTCAGTCCGCGACTTGGGAAAGAACTTAATATTGAACCCAAGGGCTCGTTGATCCAAGTCGCACGCAAAGAAGAGGCTGATTTCTCTCAAGGCGCCGAGAACGCTCACGTGTTCACGCTGACGGTTGGGGGTCGCTCAATCCGGGGGCCCGTTCATATCCAGCCCGGTCTTTCCAATTACACTGTTGTGGTGGCACTCGGTTACGGTCGCACCAAGTCCGGCCACGTGGGCACTGGCGCCGGATTTAGTGCCTATGCGCTTCGCACATCTCAATCTCCTGGATTCGTTGCGGGTGCGACTTTAGTGGCCACTGGCACGCGGATGAAGCTGGCGAATACCCAAGAGCACTGGTCGATGGAAGGGAGGGATCTCGTTCGCGAAGCTAATCTCTCCGAGTATCAGGAGAATCCTTCCTATGTTCGTGGAATAGGTATCGAGTCGCATGCTCCGTCAAACTTGGGAAAGACAGGAGAGGCCATGACGCCCGCCCAGCGTGCGTCATTGATTCCCCGCGGTGGTTCTCTTTACGAAACACCCAAATTCGACGGGATGCACCAGTGGGGTATGTCGATTGATCTCAACACATGCATCGGCTGCAATGCGTGTGTCGTCGCTTGTCAGGCGGAGAACAATATTCCGATCGTCGGCAAAGATCAGGTCATGCGTGGTCGCGAGATGCATTGGATCCGGCTCGATCGTTATTACTCCGATGGCAAGGCCGATGGCCGGGCTATGGCCGATCTCTTTGGCGGTGAGCCAAGCGGTAACAGTATTCTGCCCGAGGATCCTCAAATTTCGCTTCAACCCATTGCTTGTGCCCAATGCGAACTCGCTCCCTGCGAAATCGTTTGTCCGGTCAACGCGACGGTTCACGACGACGAGGGGCTTAACACGATGGCGTATAATCGCTGCATCGGAACCCGGTATTGCGCGAACAACTGTCCTTACAAGGTTCGTCGTTTCAATTTCTTTGATTACAACCTTCGGTCTCTCGATAGCTTGTATCTCGGTCAGGTTGCTCCGAAGGGAATGCCCGAATTGGTCAAGATGGTTAAGAACCCGGAGGTTACCGTTCGAATGCGCGGCGTCATGGAGAAGTGCACTTACTGTGTGCAGCGCATCCAAAACGGAAAAATCCAGCACAAGGTCAAATCTGCCCAAGCTGGCCGGCCTTCCGATGTGGTTGTGCCCGATGGCACCATCAAGACCGCTTGCCAACAGGTGTGTCCTGCCGAGTCGATTGTCTTTGGCGATATTCTTGATCCCAAGAGCGAAGTTTCCCTCGCGAAAGCGCGGCAGCAAGACTACGCGTTGCTCGGCTATCTGAACATCCGCCCGCGAACGACTTATCTAGGCAAACTGCGCAACCCGAATCCCAAGATGCCAGACTACGCCACGCTGCCGCTCAGTCGCATTGAGTATAACAATAAGAATTATCCGGCTGGCCACGGTGATCATGGTGACCACGGTTCGAGTCCCGGGAAGAAGCCTGAGAAGCCTGCGAAGAAGAGCGACGGCCACTCCTCCATTCTCCGGAGTAGCTCGATTGGAGGGCTCAGCTAATGGCCCACCATCATGATTCATCTGCCACCGCCCCGGCGATTCTCGCCGAGGTCAATCCGACGCCGCTCCCGCGAGCGATCTTGGTGGAGAACAACCGTAGCTATTCGTGGATTACAGATAAGATCTGCGGCATCATCGAGGGCAAAACACCGACTTGGTGGTGGATTTGCTTCGCTCTGGCCTGTTTCGTCGCGTCGTTCACCGTGGCAGGTATTGCTTATCTCGTCGCCACCGGCGTCGGCGTTTGGGGCCATGCCAATCCTGTCAATTGGGCTTGGGACATCGTTAACTTCGTTTTCTGGATCGGTATCGGCCACGCGGGCACGTTGATCTCCGCGATCCTTTGCTTGCTGCGCCAGAAATGGCGCACGTCAATCAACCGCGCAGCGGAGGCCATGACGATTTTCGCCGTTGTATGCGCCGGTATCTTCCCGGTGTTTCACGTCGGTCGCGTTTGGTATGCCTTCTATCTCTTTCCGATCCCGAATTCGAACGCAATTTGGCAGAATTTCCGTTCGCCGCTTGAGTGGGACGTCTTCGCGGTCTCAACCTATGGCACGGTTTCGGTGCTCTTCTGGTATGTCGGTCTGTTGCCCGACCTTGCGATTTTGCGGGATCGCTTCGAGGCGGTGGGCAAGCGGACCCGTTCGTTCATCTACGGTTTCTTTGCGATGGGTTGGCGCGGATCGAATCGCCACTGGAGCAATTACGAAATGGCCTATCTCGTGTTAGCTGGTATTTCGACTCCGCTGGTTCTCTCCGTCCACACCATCGTCTCGTTCGACTTCGCCGTGTCGCTGTTGCCCGGCTGGCATACGACGATTTTCCCGCCTTATTTCGTAGCGGGCGCGATTTTTTCCGGCTTCGGTATGGTTCTTACACTTATGTTGCCGTTGCGGGCGATCTACGGCCTCGAGGATCTGATTACGCAGTATCACATCGACTGTATGTGTAAGATCACTTTGGCGACAGGGACGATTGTGGGCTATGCCTACGGCATGGAATTTTTCATCGCCTGGTATGGTGCCAATCCGAACGAGGGTTTCGCTTTCGTGAATCGGGCGTTTGGGCATTACGCTTGGGCCTACTGGATCATGATTTCCTGCAACGTCATTACGCCACAGTTCTTCTGGTTCAAGTCGATCCGCCATAACACCAGCCTCGTCTGGATCCTGTCGATCTTCGTAAACGTTGGTATGTGGTTCGAGCGTTTCGTAATTATTGTGACCTCACTCGCACGCGACTTTTTGCCGTCAAGCTGGGGCTACTACTCGCCGAGTATCGTCGAGATTTTCACCTTCTTCGGGACTTTCGGCGTCTTTTCCGTGCTGTTCCTCCTGTTTATCCGCTTCCTGCCCATCATGCCCATGGCTGAGTTGAAGGCCGTCACACCCCAGGCCGATGTTCACGGCGGAGAAAAGCACTAAATCGATCCGACCATGCCCACTTCTTCCTACGGCCTGATCGCCACATTCGAGACTGCACCGCAGATATACCAAGCCGCGCAGAAAGTGCGTGATGCAGGATACAAGCACTGGGACTGCATCACGCCGTTTCCCGTCCACGGACTCGATGGAGCAATGGGAATGGGTCGCTCGCTGGTGCCCCGCATCTCCCTTGGCGGCGGGATCATAGGGTTTATCACCGGCATGTCGATGATCTATTGGACCGGTGCAGTGGACTACCCACTCATCGTCGGCGGCAAGCCCTACTTCAGTCCAATGTTCGCCTTTCCTGTGAGCTACGAACTCACGATTCTGTTCACCGCTTTTGCGACAATCGGCGGTATGTTTTTTCTCAATGGGCTGCCGATGCACTATCATCCGGTGCTGAAATATGAGCACATTAAGCGCGGCATGGACGACACGTTTTTCATTGTGATCGAGACACGTGATCCGCGTTTCAACCTCGCCAATACGAAAGCCTTGCTTGAGCAGGCCGGCGGCAAGTCGATCACGGAGTTGGAAGCCTGAGCTATGCGCCACGTCTACCTCGTAACATTCTTTGTCGTTGTGCTCGGCCTCTCCATTTTAGGACTGCGCGGCACCAAGTTCACTTCGGCGCCGATGGACGTGTTCCCTGAATGGGCATTTCCCGGCATGAAGCATGGACCCAAGCCCTACGCTCAAGGAACGAGCGCTTTCTTCGCCGACGGTCGGGCCGACCGCCAACCGGTCGTTGGCACGGTCCAGCGAGGGCTGTGGCGAGATGATGACCACCTCGACCATGGCAAGACAGCCTCCGGCGGATT
>CALSBN010000026.1:0-33023 GCA_943373185.1 Opitutus sp. GAS368
GTCGTTGAGTGGTCATAAGGGATGGGCCATCCGCGCGTGCACCCCGGCCACTCGTGGACCTGCAGTAGGACGCATGGCCACTCTGCCGACCAGCTATTCCGCCGCGGGTTGCCAAACTGCTTTCCGCCACCAAAATTTCCGCCAAGAAACCCGCCACCCAGGACTCGTGATGCCCCGCGCCTTGTTCTCCATTTTGCCCGCGCTCTCCGCCCTGCTCCTGCTGGCCGGCACGCCTACCTCGGCGGCGCCGACGGAAAAATCCGTGACCCTGCCCGGCGGGGTGCCGCTTCGCTTCGTCGAGATCACTCCCGGCACCTACCCACGCGGGAGCGAACCGAGCGAGGCTGGCCGCGACCGCGACGAAAGCCCGCGCCACGAGGTCACGCTCACCCGCAGTTTTTTCCTCGGTGTCCATGAAGTCACCCAAGCGCAGTGGACCGCGGTGATGGGAACCAATCCCGCCGTCTTCAAGCGCGGCGCCGATGCTCCGCAACGCCCGGTCGAATCCGTCTCCTGGGACGATTGCCAACGCTTCATCGCCCGCCTCAACGCGCTCAATCTCGCCCCCGGAAAATTTCGCCTGCCCACCGAAGCCGAGTGGGAATACGCCGCGCGTGCCGGCACCTTGACGCGTTTCCCGTGGGGCGATGACCCGCGCGACGCCGAAATCCACCGCCACGCGTGGGCCAACAGCCGCTCCTTCGCGATCACCCATCCGGTCGGTCAAAAGCCCGCCAACGCGTGGGGCCTGTTCGATCTCCACGGCAACGTCTGGGAATGGTGCGCCGACTTCTACGCTCCCTACGCCGAAGGTCCGCAACGCGATCCCGCCGGGCCGACCACCGGGCGTGACCGCGTCTTCCGCGGCGGCAGTTGGTATGATTTTCCCGTGAGTCTGCGCTCGGCCAACCGCCACCGGCACGCGCCCGACGGCCGTTACACCGCCATCGGCCTGCGTCTCGCGTTCACTCCGGAGGCCGCACCATGAGCCCGCGTTTCTTCCTGCCTATTCTCGCCCTCGGCCTCGGGATGACCGTCGCCGTCACCGCCGCGCCGGCCGAGCGCGTCGTCACGCTCGCCGAGGGCACCGCGTTCACCTTCGTGGAAATCCCGGCGGGCAAGTTTGCCATGGGCAGCCCGGAGACCGAGGTCGGCCGCGTGCGCGACGAAGGTCCGGTGCACGAGGTCACGATCTCGCGCCCATTCTGGCTCGGAAAATTTGAAATCACGCAGGCCCAGTGGCGCGGGGTGATGGAGGTGAATCCGGCAACGTTTCAGGATTTCGCCACATCGGCGGCTCATCCCGTCGAGGGGGTTTCCTGGGGCGACGCGCAGGCTTTCATCGCCCGGCTCAACGCCCGCGGCGTCGGCCGCTTTCGCCTGCCGACGGAGGCCGAGTGGGAATATGCCGCGCGCGCCGACAGCAGCACCCGTTTCCCGTGGGGCGACGACCCCGACTACCGCGAACTCCCGCGCCACGCCTGGTTTTACTCGCGCGCCGAGGGCCGCAGCCATCCCGTCGGCGAAAAGCTGCCCAATGCTTTCGGCCTGCACGATATCTTCGGCGGCGTGTGGGAATGGTGCGCCGATTGGTTCGGCCCCTACCCGAACGGCGCGGTGACCGACCCGCGCGGCCCGGCCGAGGGCACGCAGCGGATCATCCGTGGCGGCAGTTGGTTCAACGAACCCGAAGCCCTGCGCAGCGCCAACCGTCACCGCCACGAGCCCGAATCGCGCCAAACCAACCTCGGCCTACGCCTCGTCTGGGAACCCGCCGTCGGCCCGGAGCGCGCCGCCGTGCAACACAAACCTGGCGGCGCCGTGCCCGACGGCTTCCGGGCGATGTCGCCCGCGAGCTCCGGCCCGTGGCACGTCCCGGTCGCAGGCCACGTGCCCATCGTCGCCGGCGAACACCCGCGGCTGTTGTTTCGCCGCAGCGACCTGCCGGCCCTGCGCGCGAAAGCAGCCACACCCGAAGGCCGGGCAATCTTGCAACGCCTGCGGTTTCTCCTCGATGGGGCCGACGGCGAGACGATGACCACGCGGTTCAACCCCGCGACGAAGTTTGGCGAAACTTCCAAAACCCCGCCGCTCGATGGCACTTTTACCATCGGCCACGCCGCAGGCTACGGGCTGTTGTATCAGCTCACGGGTGACCCGAAATTCGCGGAGTTCGGCCGCCAGTGTTTCGAGCGGGCGCTGGCCGGCACGCGCGATCGCGACGGCCGCTACAGTTTCCGCCAACCCGGCGGGGCGTTGCGCGCCGGCCCCACGCTGGGGTGGATGGCCGTGGGCTACGATCTTTGCTACGACGGCTGGGACGCCGCCACCCGCGAGCGACTCGGCCGGGCCTTGTGGGAATATCGCGAGGTGCTGAAATCTGTTCGCGACGGCCAAACCGAGGTCCATCTCGCCGGCCTCGCCCGCGGCACGATGCCGCCGTTCAGCAACCACTTTTCCATGCAAGTCGGCGGCGCCGCGCTCGTGTTGCTCGCCCTGAAAAATGAGCCGTGGATCGACCGCGACCGCTTCGACCCGCTCCTTGCCACGACCGCCTACGGCATGATCCGCAACCTCGACGAGGGCTTCGGCGATGGCGGATTTTTCGCCGAAGGCGACGGCACCGGCTCGATGGCGTCACAGATTGTTTTTCTCAGCGCCCTCCAAGGTTGGCGCCACGCCGCCGGGCTCGACTTCATCAACAGCCCCCGGCCCAACGCCCGGATGCTCACCCTCAAATGGATTTACCAAACCGTGTTTCGCGAAGGTAAGCCCGTCTTCTGGCCGATTCGCGGCGGCTATGGTCACAACGTCTGGTCCCGCGCCGGCATGAGCGGCGCCGCGTATTTTGCCCTCGGGATGGCCGCCGTCTCCCCCGCCGAGCGCGGCGCCCTCAAATGGTGCTACGACCGGTTTCTCGCCGAGACCGACGCCACTGCCGGCACGCCTTACGACACTGCGAGCGTCTATCCGCAGTATGCCGTCGCCGCATTTGTGAACTGGCCGGTCGGGGAATCCTCGCGGGACCCGAACAAGCTGTTGCCCCATGTTTACCGCGACGCGACCACGGGCTTCTTCTGCTGGCGCGACCGATGGCAGGACGGCGACGACACCGTGATCACCGTCCTTACCAACGAAGTCCGCGGCTACATGGGCGCCAAAGCCGACCGCGCCCTCGCCCTCAACTCCCGCGGCCGCCAACTGCACTGGGGCACCGTCACCGAGGGCCCCGTGCGCTTCTGGTCTGCTTCACCTCGCGGCCAGACCAGTTCGCTCACCCTCGCCGACGGCACCGGTTTCGCGGTCGATTTCTCCGGCGCGAGCGGAGCCGACCTCATGCTCGTCACCACCGGCAAAGCCGAGGGCCAAACCGTGCGCGCGGGCGACACCGAATTCACCTTCTTCTTTCCCAACACCGACCAACCGCCTGTGATCCGGGTCGAAGGCGATGCAGTCGTCGTCGGTGGGCAAAGCGTGTCGCTCACGCGCGGCAATCTCGAGCTGGCCGCGGCCGGGCTGTAACGATCACCCGCCGATCTTGGCCGGCGGGGCCGTCAGGCCGCGCAGCGCGCGTTTGGCCAAAAGCCCCACGATCCCAAACGCCACCACCGTCACCGCGATCCCGGCGATCACCGTCATGCGGTCGCCGACCTGTTTGAACATGAGTTGCTCGACCCCCGCCGCCGCATACGCCGCCAACGCCGTGCGCGGCGCCAGCCCGACGACGGTGCCAAAAAGATAGGCGCCCAACGGCACGTGGGCCGCCGAAAACGCAAAGTTCGTCAGCGCAAACGGCGACATCGGCGACACCCGGAGCAACGTCACCACCAACGCCGTTTTCCCGGTCGGCGCGCCGAGCAGCGCCTGGTGCACCGCGTAGAGCGAGGGCTTTTCCCGGATGATCGCCATCACGCGATCGCGGGCGACCCACGTCCCGAGCACGCGCGCCAAAAGCGATGCTGCGGTGAGCGTCGCCAACGCCAACGGCCAGCCCACCCAAAAACCAAACGCCCAGCCCGCCAAAATCGCGCTCGTATACGTCGGCACGAACGAGACCCCCAGCAGCAACCCGATGACCAAAAAGAAAAACAACATCCCGAGCGCACCGTGATCCCGCAGCCACGGTCCAAAACTCGTGAGCGTGGACAACAGCACCAACGCCCCGAGCGGCGGGCAAAACGTGAGCATCAGCGCAAACGGTCCGGCCGCCCCGAGTCGACGCACCAAGCCCGGCCGGGAGGCCGGAGCGGTGGATGGGATCGGGACGGACATTGCGCACGGTGGAAGCCCGCCGCAATGCAGGCAAGCGCGCCGGTAGGCCGAGCCATCGGCCCCAAACTGTAGGCCCGACCGGTGGTCGGGCTTTCCCTCAACGGAGCAACCGACCACCGGTCGGTTCTACAGCTCAAGCGCCGCCGCCCATGGGTCGAAAACGACCGGGCAAGATGCCCGTGCCGCGCGAGCAATGAACCGGATGATTTCATTTTAAAACACGCCCTTGTAGGCCCGACCGGTGGTCGGGCTTTCCCTCAACGGAGCAACCGACCACCGGTCGGTTCTACAGCTCAAGCGCCGCCGCTTGCCTCGGCGCGTTGCCGTGCCTGTGCTTTTCCCCATGAAGGCACCCTTGGTTTCAAAATTTGGTCAACCCAGCTGGCGGCTCAAAAGCAACGCCGTCGACCTTTTCGTCACCCGCACCGCCGGGATGTTGGCCCCGGCGACGTTTCAACTACCGGGCGGGCGCACCGTGCAGCCGTTTGCTGTCGCGCCGTGGGCCGGAGAAAAAATCGACGACGACCTGCCGCCGCTGTTGCACGCGCTGCGCGGAGATTTTTTCTGCGCTCCCTTCGGCGGCAACGGCGTGGCGTGGCGCGGCGAAAAACACCCGCCGCACGGCGAGTCGGCCAACGCGGATTGGACGCTCGTGGACGCCGCTCTTGGCAAGGAAGCGACGTCGCTGCACCTGCGGCTGAAGACGAAGGTGCGGGCTGGAGTGATCGACAAGCGCATCACGCTGCGCCCGGGGCATACCGCGATTTACTGCGAACACACCTTAAGCGGCTTCAGCGGTCCGCTGGCGCTCGGCACGCATCCGTGTCTGCACGTGCCCGGACCGGAGGGCGCGGCGCGGGTGTCGGCGGGCGGCTGGGACCACGGGCAAGTGTTGCCTGTGCCCTTTGAGAATCCTGCCGGAGGCGGCTACTCGTCGCTCAAGCCGGGTGCGCAGTTTGAGAAATTGAACGCGGTGCCGCTCGCCAACGGTGGCACCGCCGACCTCACGCGCTATCCGGCGCGCGCGGGATTCGACGATCTCGTGATGCTCATGGGCAAGCCCGGCCGCACGCTGGGCTGGACCGCGGTGACGTTTCCGAAAGACGGCTGGGTGTTTCTCCAATTGAAAAACCCGGAGGTGCTGCGGCACACGATCCTCTGGCACTCCAACGGCGGCCGCCACTACGCGCCGTGGAGCAGTCGGCACCGCAACGTGCTCGGGCTGGAGGAGACGACGTCGTATTTCCACTTCGGCCAAGCGGAGTCCGCTAAACCCAATCCTCTCAGCGCGGCGGGTTATCCCACGACCGTGAAACTCTCGCCGAAATTGCCGCTGCGCGTGCCGCACATTTTCGCGGTCGCGGCGATTCCACGGAGTTTCGATATCGTCGCGGATGTGCAGGCGCAGGCGGATGGCACAGGTATTTTGATCACGGCGGCCAACGGCCGGACGGCAAAGCTGGCGCTCGACATGGCGTTTCTCGCGGGTCGGTAAAAATGGATTGGTGCCGACAATCCGACGCGCCACTAGACGCGGGTGCGCTCGCTACAAACTTACCGCCCGGGGGTGGGCCTCGATTTGTTTCCTAGCTTGGGCGAGTGCTTTCATCAGTTGTTTCTCACCGGGCAAGGCCAGTTGGTAGTCACGGGCCATGACTTTGGTGGGGAGCGTATCGAGGGTGTATCGCACCATATTTTCTCCCGCGCCGGAGCAGAGGATCAGGCCGACGGGGGGATTTTCGTCCGGGTGCGTCCAGTGTTCTTTCGCATAGCTCAAGTAGAGGTGCATCTGACCGGCGTCGGCGTGGGTGAACTTGCCGAGTTTCAAATCGACGATGACCAAGCAGCGCAAACGGCGGTGGAAGAAGAGCAGGTCCACACGATACCACACATCGTCGATTCGCAGCCGGCGTTGGCGGCCGACGAAGGTGAAGTCACTGCCGAGCTCCAGCAAAAAGGATTCGAGATGCCGGATGAGCGCGGACTCCAGTTCGGTCTCCGAGTATTCGTCGCGGAGGTTGAGAAATTCGAGGACGAGCGGATCTCGGATGGCTTCCGCTGCCGTGAGGGCGTCGCCGGGCCGGGGCTTAGCGCCTTTTTGCAGCATGGCGGCTTTGTTTTTGGAGAGGGCGGTCCGCTCGTAGAAGAGTGAGTTGATCTGCCGGTCGAGCTGGCGGACGCTCCAGCCGCCGCGGAGGGCCTCGGTGTGGTAGAAATCACGGGCCTCGGGCGACCGTGCGGACGTGAGAAGGACGTAGTGCGACCAAGGCAATTGGAAGGCTCGCGCGACATCGGCGAGCGTCAGTTTTCGGGACGCGGCTCCGGTTTGGTCCGACGGTGTCGGACGAATCGGGAGCACCTCCAATTCTATCGACACTGTCGTCGAAATTGGTCGCCCCGCAGATTGGCCCGACAGTGTCGGGCCCTTTTTTGGCGATCAATTCGTCCGACACTGTCGGACGAATCTTTTCGATAGGATAGGCGAGCGCGAATAGACGAAATTTCTTCAGGTTCGTTTAGGAAAGCCCCTTGCCAAAATGCGCGGTCAAATCGAACGCCAATTTCTGGAGCAGTTCATCACCATAGCCGGCGCGTTTCTTGCCGCCCTGTTCAAACTCGACGATGCGGCGACCGATTTCCCAGTAGGTAGCAGTCATGAGAGAATTGACGGTGCGAGCGGCGGTGTGGCGGGAGGTTTCGAGCAGGTCGCCGATGCCGCCCACCAGGCCGGGATAGGCGACGGGGACTGGAGGAATCTGAGATTTTTTCATGACGGAAATAGCGGACCAAAATTCACAATTCAGGCGCGGCGCTAGAGCGCCCAACTGCGGTCCGCGGGGGCGAGTTTCACGGAGCCATGGAAGGCGCCGGGGATCGGGTCGTAGCGCAGGGCCTGCGTGGCGCCGGGTTCAGACGTGAAATAACCGAGCAGCGTCAGCTCCTTGATGAGGCGGAACGGATGGGCGCCGGATTGTGGGGCGGCTTCATAGGCGGTGAGGACTTGCTCGCGTTCGTCAACGCTGAGCGCGGGGAACGGTTGGTTGAAACGTTGGCGGCTGGCGGCGTCGATTTCGCGGAGCGTGCGGCGGAGCGTATCGACAGACTGGGGCGGGTAACAGTCGGTGGCCTGCGTGATGATGAAGCGGCCGATGGCGACGGAGCCCGCACCGGGCGAACTAGCGGTGGCCGGGATGATGGTGTCGCCGATGAGAGTGAGCAGCGCTTCATCGGCGGCGGACCAGTCTGCGGGAGCGGCGAGTGCAGCCCAGGTGCGGGCGGGCAGACTTGCCCAGAGCGCGGCGGCGCCGGCGGCGAGCGCGGTTTGGCGGAGGGCTTCGCGGCGGTTCACAGGTTGCCTTTCTTCAGCTCGGCCACGGCGTGCTGCGCGGCGCGGGCGGTGAGCGCCATAAACGTGAGCGAGGGATTTTGGGTGCCGGTCGAGGTCATGCAGGCGCCGTCGGTCACGAAGACGTTGGTGCAGGCGTGGAGTTGATTCCAACGGTTGAGCAACGAAGTTTTCGGGTCGTGGCCCATGCGCGCGCCTCCCATCTCGTGGATGTCGAGGCCGGGGTTTTGTTTCGAATCGCGGGCGGAGATTTTCTTGGCGCCGACGGCTTCCAGCATCTCCTGGCCGCGGGCGAGAAAGTCGCGCATGAGCTTCTCGTCGTTGTCGTCGTAGCCGATGGCGGTGACGAGCTGGGGGATGCCCCAGGCATCCTTGCGGTCGGGCGAGAGGCGGACGTGGTTTTCTTTCCGCGGGACGGTCTCGCCCTGCATCATCATCGAGATCCCCCACGGGCCCGGGCGGGTGATCCGGTCTTTGAAGGCCGCGCCCACTCCGGGCGTGTAATTGCCCTGCTGCCAGCCGGCGCGCGATGCGCCGAAGAACACCATATAGCCGCGCTGGAAATCGGTCTCCTGCTTCCGCACGTTGCGAAAATTGGGCATCATCAACTGCGTGGGGCGCCGACCGGAGTAGTAGGAATCGGCAAAACCCTCGACGGACGCGTAGAGACTGCCGCGGTAGTTGTGGAACGCGACGTAGCGGCCGAGCAAGCCGTGGTCGTTGCCGAGGCCCGCGGGGAAACGCGTGGAGGTGGAATTGAGGAGCAGGAGGTTGGTGTTGAGGCAGGAGGCGTTGGCGAAAATGACGCGCGCGAAAAATTCCGTGGCCTGTTTCGTGACGGCATCGATCACGCGCACTCCGCTGGCACGACCCGTGACGGGATCGTGCAAGATCGACTCCACGACGGAGTGCGGCCGGAGCGTGAGCCGGCCGGTGGCGGCTGCGGCAGGCAAGGTCGACGAGTTGGAACTGAAGTAGGCGCCGAACGGACAGCCGCGATAGCAGAGGTTGCGCGCCTGACACTGGCCGCGATTTTGAGCGAGGTGTTGGGGCTGGGGCGCGGTGAGGTGGGCGCAACGGCCCTGAATCACGTGGCGGCCGGGGAAGGCGGCCATGATTTTGCCCTGCGCGTGTTTCTCGACGTCGTTCATCTCCCATGCGGGGAGAAATTCGCCGTCGGGCAGAGTCTCGAGGCCGTCGTAGTTGCCGCTGATGCCGGCGAAGCGCTCGACGTGGGAATACCACGGCGCGAGTTCGTCGTAAGTGATCGGCCATTCGCCGAAGCCGTCGCGGGCCGGGCCCTCGAAATCAAAGCGGCTCCAACGCTGCGTCTGACGGGCCCAGATGAGGGATTTGCCGCCGACCTGATAGCCGCGAATCCAGTCGAAGGGCCGATCCTGCACGTAGGGATGTTCGTCGTCTTTGACGAAGAAATGCGCGGTGGCTTCGTCGAAGGCGTAGCATTTCTTCGCGATGGGATTCGCGGTGGCGACGGCGCGGGGCGTCTTGTTGCGGTGCGGGAAGTCCCACGGGTTTTTCAACGCGGTCGGATAGTCTTCGCGGTGCTTCACGTCGCGGCCGCGCTCCAGCACGAGAGTGCGCAGGCCGGCCTCGCAGAGTTCCTTCGCCGCCCAGCCGCCGCTGATGCCGGAACCGATGACGATCGCGTCAAACGTGTGCTCGCGCGCGCCGGGAGTCGTGGGGTGATTCGCCATCGGGGTCGAAGGTGAGCAGAGGGCCGCGCGACGTTCAAGTGCGAGGTCCAAAGGACCCCGTCCCTCGCCTAGGCTAGGGGCGATTCAATTGAACCGCGGATTGACACGGATTCACCAAGGAACGCGTCGCGGGCGGATGACGTCGCGATGGTGCCAACAATGGCGGTGCGGAAGAATTGGCGGCCCGTGGGCTTGGGGGTCGCGAGGGGGAAGCGTAAGCAACCAGCCTCACACCCGCGGAGGCCGAGCCGACAGCGATTTCAAGCTCTGTAACAATTCTGTTGGTGCCACTCCAGAAACTGCTTCGCCGGCTGATCTTCTTGAGCGCGGGGTATTGTGGCCAATTTTTGGCCGTGCAGGGCGTAGTAATGGCGCCCGTTTTCGAACTCCTTCCGAATGCGCCCACTGACTTCCACCCGATGGTCGAGGGTCACCGTGAGATAACCCTGATCGAACAAATTGTGAAGGTCCGAGCGCAGCAATATCCCGTTGTTGGTATAATGCGGCCCCATTTTGCTGAATGGTTGGATATGCGAAGCTTCAAGTGCCGGCAGGGTTTTCTCGCCCGTGATGGCGCACCGGCGTTGATAAACATCCGCGACCGCAATTCGAAACGACCCTTGGCCAAGCCGAGGCTTAACAAGGTGCGGTTGCCCGTAACGTTCGGTTGGCGCGGCTTCCGCCAAGGTCCAGCGATCCGAGTTTGCGCCGCGTTCGAGGCGCTCTTTGACCTGGATCCAAAGGCCTTCGCCGACAGCAGTTCCGGTGTCGTAGGTCTTTCCGGTTACAATGTTGCCGCTCCAGTCCGTCGGAATCGGGATCCATTGCTCTCGTGGCCAAAAGAACGGCTCTACAAGCACTGTGCAGCCAAGGTGGTTGGTTTCCTCGCCCGCCTTGCGGTGATTAAGGATGGCTCGCTCAAAACTCAAAAAATCCGGAAGTCCGTTGTTCTCGCCGAAAGTTGACCACGCCATCGCGAGAGGAAGGAACTCGTGCTTCAAAAGAAAGCCTCCCCCTACGATGAAATTCAGCGGTGAGTGCAGCTTAAAGAGGAACAGGTCGCCGCGCCTGATGGCCTTGAAATCGTTTTGGTTTTTTGGACGCCAGAAATTAACCTCTTCTGGACTCCGCTCCGACAGAAACCGGAACCATTTGTTGTCCGTGACGCCGACGTAAAACTTCATTGTGACGGAGGTCGGAGCTTTCGTTATCCAAGCATCTTGAACTTCAAGTTCTCGCTATCTAGAGCCGACTTCATGGGTTTAAACTTCTGTGGGGCGCTCACTTTCTCGAAGCCTGATTTGCGCTGCGAACCGATGCGTTTGGGTTTCTTCAATATCTCCGGACTAAAAAGACGAAGTCCCGATACGACCCGCCCGTAGTCGTGTTCGCCCTTGAGGTTGGTTGCGTAGTGGAAGCACGGTTCCTCGAAAGGGTTGTTGAGGATGGGATTGTTGCTGGGCATCTCCGCGCGCCGAAGCTTACGGAATTCTTGGCCGTGGCGATTTCAATTTGCCGCTTCGGCGAAGGAGTGATCGGAGGCAGCAACGGCTGCAGAGCGGGGTGGGGTCACCCCGCCTACAATCTGACCGGGCTTGGCGAGCCCGGCTCCATCAACCGACGGGCGGTGTTCTTCAGGCGGCGGTCGAACGCACCGCCAGTTCGAGCGCGACGACCGTGATGGTTTTATCGCCGCCGTTTTCGACGACGATTTCGTTCCAGCCGTCGCGCAGGAGGGAGACGGGGAAGCGGTAGTTGTAGCCGGTGTGTTCGGCGCTGTGGTGCGTGAAGGAGCCGCAGGGGAAGAGGAGCAGATCGGAGCGCATGGCAGTGAGCTGCGGCCAGCTGCCGTTGAAGGCGACGGGAAGTTGGGCGAAGGTGTCGGTTTTCTTCAGCACGACTTGCACGATCAGTTCCAAGCCGCGGTCGGCGGGCTCAGCACACATGGGGAGGCGGAAGGCGTGGGGCCAACCGCGCTCAAGGGCTACGGGAAGCTGCGGGACGAGCTCGAACGGGATCTGTTCGCGGGTGCCGCCTTTGTCGGAGAACGTGTAGTGCTTCGGTTTACCGCGGAGGTGGTCGAGGCGGTGGATGTCGCGGAGGGCGCGGTAGTCGCAGACCACGCCGGGGATTTTCGCCTGATCGGTGCAGAAGAAATTATACCACTCGATACCGTCGGCCCCGAGAGCGAGCTTACCGGCGGCGTTGGCGTGGAGCATCGGACGGCTGGCGGCGGTGAGACGGATTTCCTGGGTGACGTTGGCGGCGGGGGAAAACGCGGCGAGGCGGTTGGCGCCGTTTTCGATGCCGCCGTAGATCGCGACGCGCGGGCCGAGTTGCTCACGCAGAGCGTCGTGCGGCATGTCCCACGAGGTGCGCCAGAAATTGGAGACGATGACGTAGTCGAGCGTGCCCTCGCGGCAGAGCGTCTCGACGTCGATGCCAATGGCTTTGAGTTCGCCGATGCGGCCGGGAATGCGGAAGCCAAACGGATAGGCGCGGCCGGTCTGCGCGGCGCGGCGTTGCGTGAGCGCGCGGATGGAGCGGAACCAGTCGTTCATGAGCGCGACGGTGGCGGGCGAGGCGGTGGGTTCGCAGCAGAGGGCGTTGCGCCACCAGTCGAGTTCGAGGCCGGCGAAGTCGTAGGCTTCGACGACTTCCTTGATCTGCGCGGACATGAAGGCGCGCACCTCGGGTTTTTCGTAGTTCAGGCCCGAGCGGTAGTCGGGCAGGCGCATCGTGGGCGAATAGGCGCTGTGATGGAGACGCATCGCGGGCTGCGCGAGTAGGGGGGCGTTGAAAAAGCTGCCGGCGTAGTTGAGGTGGCCATGCAGGTCGTTCATGCGGACGCTGACCCACGGGGCAACGCCGCGGCGGCGGCAGGCGGTGGCGGTCTCGGCGAGCCAATCGACGCCGGCGTCGATGAGATCCTGATAGAGATTCATGAACGCCATGATCGTATCGATATACTTCTCGACGGCGGCGGGCTCGGTGGCGCCGGCGCAGATGGCGTGGCCACGGAAAAACTCACGATCGCCGCGGCGGTAACCGTCGAGGATGCTCGGGACGGTTTTGCTCGGATACCAGGCGCGGGAGGCGTTGGCGTTGATGACGAAGGTGTCGACGCCGTGGTCGGCGAGCAGGTCGACGTAGCGGTGGATCGCCTTGGCGGAGAACGGCCCGCCCTCGGGCTGCCATTTTTCCGGATTGTAGAAATAGACGCAGGTATCGCCGTTGAAGAGATTGCGGTGGCGGGCGAGGAGCGCGTCGCGGGCGGGTGGCGTCGCGGTGGCTGCGGCCGGAGTCACCGGCACCGAAGTTGAGGCGGCCGAGGCGAGAACGGGGAAGGCGGTCGCGCCAACGGCGGTGCGGAGAAAATCGCGGCGCGTAGTCATGGTGAAATCGTTTTTCTTGGCCACGGGGAAGCCAGCTCATTCAGCGACCCGGGCCTGAAAACCTTCGATGGCGGGCCGCGAACCTTTCAACGCGATTTCGCCCTCACATTCGGGCGAGCCACGCCCGAGATCACGGCAGGTCTGCGGGCGCGTGGCGTAGACCGTGCAAAAAAACTCGTGCGCACCGTCGGCACATTCACGCACGGCCAACGCCGCGCAGCGGCCACGCTCCATTTTCATGTAGGCGCGATGGCCGATGAAGTGCGCCACACGTTCCGCTTCGGCCCCGAGCCGGGACCAATCGTCGCCGCTTACGCGGACATACGTTTCCAGTTTCGAGAAACAACAGACACCACAGCGTTGGCAGTCCGGGGGCGGGAACATGAGAAAAAAACCTGCCGCTTGCCGCGCCGCACGCAACCGTTTCGGCTCTCACTCCGCCATGGAGCCCTACGCCCGCGCCCGCCAACTCATCGACGACGCCCACGCCGCCGACCCTGCGCGCACCCCCGACGGTCGCCCCGCCGAACTCGTCTACGGCGAACGCGTCGAGGCTTGGGTGGTGCGTCTGGTCCCCGACGCCGCGCCGATTCTCCGCCTCGCCGCCCGCTGCCAACACCTCGAACGTTGGCTCACGCCCCGCGCCACGTTTCCCGAGGGCAAGCCCGGCTACCTCGCATGGCGCCGCTCGCTCTACGTGAAACAAGCCGAACGCGCCCGCACCCTGCTGCTCGAAGCGGGCGTTTCGACCAAAGAAGCCGCCGAAGCCGCCACTTGGGTTTCCAAATCAGGGCTCAAGATCAACCCCGGCACCCAAGCGCTCGAAGACGCCGCCGTGCTCGTATTTTTGGAAAACGAAATCACCGCCTTCGCCGCCCAACACGCCGATTACCCGCGCGAAAAGTTCGTCGATATTTTGAAGAAAACCTGGCGCAAACTCAGCCCCGCCGCCCAACAGGCCGCCGCCGGCCTCGCGCTCCCGCCCGCTATCGCCGACCTGGTCCGCGAGGCGTTGGGCTAAAGGCTGCGGCCGCGCTTCACTTCGCCACCGGGTCGCGCACGACATCCGCGATCGGTTCCGCCGCCGTCGGAAACGCCGCCCGAAAGTCTTCGCCGACCAACGCGGCCACGGTCGCCGCAATCTGCGCTTGATGGACCTCGGCCACACTGCGCCGTTCACCGAGCGCCGGCACAGCCGGGCCCATCGCGGCGATCCACGTTTCTTCGGAGTGCGGGATCTTTTTGTTGTGCCCGGTCCAATCGTCCGGCGTGACACCCCGCCCGTGATCTGACGAGAGGACGAAGCTCGTCGTGCCGCGATACTCGGGGTCCGCCTGCAGTTTTTCCCAGAGCTGCCGGATGAACCGGTCGCACCGTTGGATCGAATACAAGTAACGGTCATAGCGGCGGGCGTGGGCCCACTCGTCCGGTTCGCCGAGGGCGAAAAGAAACACCCGCGGTCGCAGGGTATCGATCATGTCGAGCGTCGCGTAATGGACGAAGGCGTCGAAATTCTCGTCGGGCGTGATCGGCGGAATGTCGTCCATCATCCGCTCCAACTCCACGATCCGCGGTGAGACGGTTCCGGGGGCCGAGTGCTGTTGCGTAACAAAAACCGGCAACCGGCTGCGGCCGACGTTGATGATCGGCGCAAACACCCGCCACGCCGCCGCCGCTCCGACGCGGCCGGCGAAACCTGGCCGGCCGTGCAGCCACTCCAACACGGTCACGTTGCGGTTGGGAATCGGCACATTCGATGTGATCAGAGGATCCGGCGCACCCGTGAGCAGCTCGTTGTAGCCCGGATACGAAATATGCTCGGAGTTGAGCACCCGGGCGGCACTGCCGAGGTCACGGTTGCCGAACGCCTGGCCGGCCGGCACCAGCGTGCCCCACAAAAACGGCATCAACTTTCTCCTCCGCTCTTCCGGCGTGTCCGCCAAAAAATCCGCTTTCAGCGCCGTGAGCGAACCCGTGGGCACGCCGCCGCCCGCGGTCTTGTCGGTCGTCATCAGCGCCTCCTCCGCGCCCCGAAACACTTCCTGCCACCGCAGGCCGTCGATCGTGATGAGCACTACGTGGCGCGGCCGCTCTTGGGCCACGAGCATCGAGGCTCCGGCGAGCAACAGCAGGAAACGACCGAGATTGGGGAAAGTCATACAGGAAAATCCTGCAACCCACCACGCCGGGAAACCAGCCCGAACCCCGGATTTTCTCAGCGCTTCACCAGCCGCAGGTCGCCCCGCAACAGCTCCAGCGCCCGCCCGCGAAACACCACGACGTCGCTACTTTCACGCGCGGTGGCCGTGCCCGCCCAGCAGTTGTCCGCGCCCGCTCGCACTTGGTCGATCACGGTGCCCGCCGGCAAAACTTCCGGCCCGACGCCTGGCCGATCCCAAATCAGACTGCCGTTCTTGAGATAGAAAAACGCCCGACACCGATCACCCGCGGCTACGAGCGACTCGCCTTGCTCCAAGTGGATCGAACGCAGCGGCTCGTCGGGCGGCGGCAGAAGGAGGCTGATGTCACGGGGGAAAAGCAGCTCAAAGGTCCAATCGATCACGACGTGCAGCTTGCGCAGCGTGCCGGGCAACTTGCCCAGATAAATCGTGCGCCAGAGCCACCACGCGAAAAACCCACGGAAATGAAACCCCATCACTTCCGCAACCGCCTCGCGCCGCCCGATCGTCGCGAGCTGGCCCATGTAGCGATAGGTGAACGCCACCGGCTCGCCGCCGCGCAGCACGCGCGCCAGATTCCGCCCGAGCAGCGTGCCCTGCCGCAAGGCGAGTTGGGCCGTGGGTGGAGCGATCTTCATTTCACCGCGGTCGTTCCACGGCACCGCCGCGCAATCCCCCGCGACCCACAGGTCGTCGAAGCCCGGCACCCGCATCGTCGGCGCCGTCGGCACCCGGCCCTTCACCGCTTCGATCCCGAGCTGACGACACACATCCAGCACGATCGGATTCGGCGCACTGCCGATGGTTGTGACCACGGTGTTGGCGTCGACCGATTCGCCGCCCTCGAAAATCACGCGGGTGGACGTGACTTCGGCGACGCGCGTGTTGAGCCGCACCCCCACGCCATTGCGTTCCAAAACCGCCGCCGCGTAGTCCCCGAGATCGGCGCCGATCTCGGCCAGCAATTGCCCGCGGCTGTGGACCAAAATGACCCGCGGCTCCGTGTCGCGCAGGTTGGAGTAGAACCCGCGCGCCTCGCGCACAAAATCCAGCAGCTGTCCCGCCGTCTCGACGCCCGTGTAGCCGCCGCCCACCACGACAAAGGTCAGCAATCGCCGCCGCACCGCCGCGTCTTCGACGAGATTCGCTTCCTCCAGCCGGTTGATGATCACCGCGCGCAGCCGCAGCGCGTCCGCGACGTGCTTCATCGGCCAACCGTGATCCGCCATGCCCGGCACCGCGCTCAGATCCGTCACGCTGCCGAGTGCGAGCACCAGGTGCTTGAACGTCACCACGTGGTTTCGCGTGAACCGGCCGCCGTCGAGCGTGAGTTCCTTTTTCGCCCAATCGATATTTTGGATCGCGCCCTGCAGCACGTTCACGCCTTTGCAGAATTGCCGCAGCGGGTTCACCACATCCGTCGCGTTGAGCGCCGAGCCCACCACTTCAGCCAGCATCGGCTGGAAAACGAGCACGTTGCGCTCCGCGACCAACGCCACGCGCCGCTCGCCTTCCTCGGCGCCGAGAGCCGCCCCCAAGGCCCGCGCACAATACGCCCCGGCAAAGCCCCCGCCTGCGATCACGACATCGTAGTGCATACGCCTGAGACGATGTCATCCGGACCGCACGGTGCAAACCCGACCGCGACTGCGCACAACGTTTGACCACGGCCCGCGTCTCTTGCTGTGTCGCCTGTCGCCCACTACGCATGATCCGCCCGCCTGAGACCTTCGCCACCGCCCGCCTTTCCGCGCGCCGCCCGCGCGCCGAGGATGCACCCGCCGTTTTTGACGCCTACGCCAACGACCCCGACGTAACCCGCTACCTTTCTTGGGCCCCGTATACCCGTGTTGAACTTCTCGCCGACTTCTTGCGGGACCGGGCGGCGGATTGGGAGCGTCCCACCAGCCAGCATTACGCTTGGTTGCTCTGTCTGCGCGGCACGGATACGCCGATCGGGTCCATCGGCCTGATGCCCGACGGCGGCAAAGTCATGTGCGGCTATGTGCTCGCGAAAAAATTCTGGGGCCGCGGCATGATGACCGAAGCCCTGAGCCACGTCGTAACCTGGGCCGATTCCCAACCGGACGTCTACCGCGTGTGGGCCTATTGCGATGCCGCCAATCCCGCCTCCGCCCGCGTGATGGAGAAATCCGGCCTCACCCGCGAGGCCTTGCTCCGCCGCTGGCACGTCTCCCCCAACGTGGGCCCCGAACCCCGCGACTGCATTTTGTGCGCGAAGGTGAAATAGCTGCCGCCCGCTTCACCATCGCCCCGGCGCCTAGAATTTAAGGGGTAACTTGATTCGCGTAGCTACCGGTGCGCCCGCGACGATTCGCGGCAAAAACATCCATCCCTGCAAATTGGCCCTTAGCGACGTCGCAAGTCTCGGATCGATTTCCTCGGGCAGTTCTACCTCGGTCACCCAACCTTTTTCGCTGACCGCCAACATCGCTTCGATGGGTGCTTTGGGTTTGATGACGTTTTCTGGCAGAATCGGGTTGAAGCGCAGGGCGGGAACGGCCGCCCGGTCCAAAGGTCCCGGCTCCGCCAAATACTTTGGCAACGCGGCGGCGAGACGCGCTTGAGCCATACGTTGGAAATAACGCCCGGCATAAGCCGAAAAGTTGGTCTGCACCTCGGCGCCGCCCGCTGCAAAAACAAGCATCAACACTCCGGGCCGAGCTTTCGGATCGGACAAGGGGCTGCTGAACCCAATCTTCGTGTCCTCGCCCGCCAAAAGCGTCGGCAGTTCCCGCACCACGATTTCGGGCGCCGGGTTGACCCGGTCGTCGGTAAGAAAGCTTTTGTCGTAAATCAACACAGCGACAAACGCACCCTTCAGATCCACCGATGCATTCGCCGTGAATTCAAAATATGCGGTGCCCCCAAGTCTGCCGCCGACGCGGGACACATCCGCCATGCTATCAACCGTCGCAACCAGAGACATGCCGTTGACGGTCAACTTGGCGATTTTCACGTCGCCATCGGCAAAGTGGGGCGCGCGTTCGGCAAAGAAAACGGCATCACTTCTCAACTTGGTCTTTTTGCCATCACGATCAACGATCGGGCTCGCTCCCGCCACATTCCACACCGGTAGCCGCGACTCACCCGACTCCACCAAGAGAACCGTGGGATGCGGCGGACTTGAAACCTCCGCTCCTCCCACCGCCGTGCCGAAGACGATCCACGCGGTTACCGCAGATGCGACCCGCGCCAAACGACCCGTCATTGAAAAAAGAGCCATAAGATTTTGTTCGCTCCGATGGATTTTCAATCCCGAAGCATCGGTAAAACGAACGTCTGAACCGCCGCCGCGATCAACCAAATATATTCTCTCCCGCTCAAACAACGAATGGATCAAGGTCACTTGCGCCGCGGCTTCGCAGTTACAACCTTAACCGATGACCACCATCGCCAACGTCAACCTCCTGATCGAGGCCCACCTCATCCGTGCCGCGCTCGAAGGAAGCGGGATCGCGGCCTACATTCCGGACGAACTCACCGTGCAGGCCGCGAGCCCCTACGCTTTCGCAATCGGCGGCATTCGCGTGCAAGTTGAAGACGATGATGCCGACGCCGCGCGGGAAATCATCGCCGCGATCCCGCCGGCCTGACCAGGGAGTCAGTAACTCCGCCTCCCGCGGAGCGAGTTCATCATTTTGAGCTGAGCGCGCTCAAAACGCCTGAAGTTTTTTGCGGACTGATCGTCTGATCGAACTCCGCTACGCCGGAACAGGCGCCACGGTTACAGCGCGGCCAAAAATTTCGCCGCAGAAATTCATGCCCGTCTTGCAACCGCTCCCCACGGCGGCGGCGTCTCGACTCTGGTAAACAAAAACCAACCTCCATGAAAAACGAAGATCTCTCCTTCAAACTCCTCGCCGTCATTATCGTCGCCGGCCTGATCGCCGCCTGCCTCCCCTCCGCCCACGCCGCACCGGAAAAATCCCGCACCCGCACCGGCACCTTCGCCACGAGCGATGGAAAATCCGGCACCGCCACCGGCACGGTTAACCGCGCCAAAGGTGAAACCCAACGCTCCGCCACCTGGACGAATCAAAACGGCCAAACCGGTTCCCGCACCGCCGATCGCAAATTCGACACCACTTCCGGCACCGGCACCATCAACACCATCACCACCCGCGCTGACGGCCGCACCGCCACCCGCGACGGCAATGTGACCAAAAATGCCGACGGCACCATAAGCGCGGCGGGCACCACGACCGGGTTCAACGGCAAAAGCGCCAACTATGCGACCACCACGAGCAAAACCGAGACCGGTTCGTCAACGGTTGGCACGTTCACCGGCCCCAACGGCAAAACGTCGACGATCAATTCATCAACCAGCCGCGCCGACGGTCAAATTTCGAAGGACACGACGGTCGTCGGACCCAACGGAAAATCCACCGAAAGAATCACCGCCACCAAACTGAACGGTGACGGCACCGCTACCCGCACGCTCGAAGTCACGAAGGCCGACGGCACCAAAGAAAGCCGCACCGAAACGTTCACCGTCACCCGCACGCAACCTTGATTCGTCCAAACGGCGAGTCGTTCACCGCAACCCGCCGCTTCGGAGCCATCGCTCCGGGCGGCGGTTTACTTTACGCTTGTTCCGCACCGGACGCCAAAACCGCCGAAGACTGCACGCGGTAGGACATTGGCGCGATTCTCCCGCGATTCTATCCCTGTTTCCTCCGATTGGCGGCTGAACTCTGATTTCGATCAAGTCTGCACCGACACCGGAAACCCATTTTTTATCAACGCCATCCGCAGCGCCTTCACGTGGGCATGGCCGCGCGTTTCGACGGTGCATACGGCGTGAGCCGCGCTGACATCCGGCCCGCTAAATGCGCGATCGTGGGCGATGTCCTTGATGCTTGCGCCCGCATCGGCAATCACCCGGCACAACACCGCCAACCCTCCCGGACGGTCGCTGATGAGTGCAGTAAAACGGGTCAACCGGCCATCGTGAACCAACCCCTTGTCGATCACGCGGCTCAAGATCGCCGGATCTATGTTTCCGCCACAAACGACGAGCGCCACCCGGCACCCGGCAAGTTCGGGCAACTGACCTGACATCAAGGCGGCAAGCGGTGTGGCGGCCGCTCCCTCTACCACGGTTTTTTCCAGCTCCATCATTCGCAGGATCGCGAGGGCGATCGCGGCTTCGTCTACTTTCACGATTTTATCCACACGGTCACGAGCGAGGGCAAAGGCATTGGCCCCCACGGTGAGTGTCGCCAAACCATCGGCCAGCGTGGCACGGCGAGCGATGGTCACGGGTTTGCCCGCGCGAAGCGCGGCGGTGAAATTTCCGGTCGCTCTGCTTTCGACCCCGATGATCCTGATTTCCGGCCGCAGGGATTTTACCGCCAAGGCTACTCCGGCAATCAGTCCCCCGCCCCCGATCGGGCAAACGATGGCGTCCAAGTCTTTCACTTGGTCGAGCAGTTCGAGCCCGAGGCTGCCTTGGCCGGCGATGATCGCAGGGTCGTCAAAACCGTGGATGTAAGCCAGGCCCTCGCTCACGGCCAAGTGATCAGCTACTCTGCGGGCCGCGGCAAAATCCGGTCCGCCCAAGACCACCCGCGCCCCCAGTTTTTCGCAGGTCGAAATTTTGATCAGCGGCGCGTAATCAGGCATGACCACTGTAACTGGTATCCCGAGCAGTTTGCCGTGATAAGCGAGCCCGAGAGCATGGTTGCCCGCGCTGGCCGCGATCACACCCCGCCGCTGTTGGGTGGGTGACAAGAGCAGCAGCGCATTGCGGGCTCCGCGTTCTTTGAACGATCCCGTGCGTTGGAAGTTATCCAACTTGCACACAATCCGCGCACCGGTGATTTCGCTCAGAGGAATCGATACCGGGCAGGGCGTAACGATCACGCCGCCGGCGATTCGGCGCCGCGCCGCTCGAACATCAGCAAGGGTGACGGCCATGACTCCGACGCTGACCCGTTTCACGATCGGGGCGAATCAGAATGAAGTTCGCGGCGTTCTCATCACCTTCGAATCATTTCTCCGGCACACACGCGGACCAGACAGGGGAAATAGCGTTGCCGCACGCATCCCGAACGGTAGCTCTAAGCGTCCCATGTATCAGGTCACTTTTTCTTCACAGGCGATGCATGAGCTCAATCAGCTGGATCAGCTGACTCAGCTCGATGTGGTCGAGCCCATCACCGGGCTGAAACCCGAAAATTTGCTGCATCCAAGAGAACCGCTGGGTCGCTTCACGCGGGCCGGCAAAGCATTTTACCGGTTAAGAGCCGGAGATTTCCGCTTCTACTTCGATGCGCACGGCGAAAAGCTGCACGTGAACTACATCCTCCACAAAAACTCGCTCGAAGATTTCCTGCTGCGCAACAAACTGCCCGTTTCGGAACAACAACTGGTCGAGCAACACTCCAAATTCTGGAAGTATCTCGAGAGTCTCACCAAGAAATGATTTCGCCGCGCCGTTCCAACCAATCTGATCCGGAGGATCCTTATAACGTCACGAATGCGAGCAGGATTTATTTCCTGCCGAATTTGATGACCGCGGGAAATCTTTGCTGTGGTTTCGTCGCGATCATTTTTTGCATCAAGGCGAACTATGAGATGCGTTACTCCGGGATGCAGGTGGTTTCAGAATTGTCGCCGGTTGCTATCGGTTATTTCAAATGGGCCGTTTGGTTGATTTTGGGCGCCGCGGCATTTGATACCCTTGATGGTCGGCTGGCACGGATGGGTGGTCGTGAGTCTCTTTTTGGCGCGGAGTTTGATTCACTGGCCGACGTCGTTTCTTTCGGGTTGGTGCCTGCGTTGTTGGTCTTTTTCCTGATTCTGTCGCCCACCCACGGATATCCTATTTTCCAACAACTCGGCGGGTTTCTCAGTTTCATTTATCTCCTCTGTGCCGCGGTGCGTCTCGCTCGTTTTAACGTCATCACCAATCCGTTGGTTCGGCGAGACGCCAAAGATTCGAGTAAAGATTTTCTGGGTTTGCCGGTGCCGGCGGCGGCCGGGACGGTCGCTTCTTTGGTTTTGGCACTGCTGAGTTTAGCGGAGAGCGACCGAGATATTCATCGTTGGGCGGTGATTTTGCCGCCTCTACTCGTGCTGATTGCTGTTCTGATGGTCAGCACCGTGCGGTATCCCAGCGGCAAAAAAGTAGATCTACAAACAAGCACGCGACTTTCGACATTTGTGGTTATCGTCGTGGTGGCCGGAGCGCTCATCATTTTCAAGGAGTTCGGTCTTTTGGCCTGCACCCTGAGTTATATTTTCTTCGGCCTGATCCGGCATTGGCGACGAGCTCGGGCGGCCCGCAAACAGATCCCGGCTAATTCCGTGTGAGCAACGTGCCGATGACCGCCCAACAACTTTCACTCTCCGAATAACCCCGCCCTTATCAAAGCCCAACCCTTGGTTCTTCACGGCCAGATTTCGCTTACTTTCCGAGTGAAAAAGCCAGGTTGTTGGAGTTGCTCACAGCCCATAGTGATACGGATATAATTCATTATTGAACCTCTATTCTTTTGGCATTTGTTAACTTCTTCCAGCGCCACGTTCCGACCCCTGCTCCCTCTTCATGAAATTCAAAATCAATCGCGATCATTTTGCCAACGGCCTTGCCCAAGTGCTCAATGTCGTCGGATCCAAAGCAACGATGCCCATTTTGAGCAACGTGTTGATTGAGGCGGAGAAAGACCAGATTTCACTTTCAACAACCAATCTTGATTTGGGGATTCGTTGTAAGATCAAGGCAGAGATCAAAGAAGGCGGTTCGGTTACGCTTCCGGTGAAGCGACTCGCGACGATTGTGCGTGAATTGCCGAGTGTGGATGTGACTTTTGACGGTTCGCCCAACCATCAGGTGAAACTAACGTCGGGTGGTTCGACGTTTAAGATCATGGGCATCGGCAAAGAAGAATTCCCTCCATTGCCGGAATTCGGAGATGAAAAAGCCTACACTCTGGACCAAAGCGAGCTGGTCAGCATGTTGAGAAGCGTCTCCTACGCACAATCGACCGATGAAACCCGTTACATTTTAAACGGAGTTTATTTCAATTTCCGGGACGAGAAACTCACTCTGGTCGCGACGGACGGGCGTCGACTAGCGCTGATTGCCAAAGAAATGGAAGTGCCGGCAACCAATGCGGGAGCGATCATTTTGCCGGCGAAGACCGTGTCCGAGTTGAACCGTCTTTTGGACAAAGGAACGAAGGTAAAAATCAATTTTAACGAACGCCGGGCGGCGTTTCAAATTTCAACCGACAAAGATACCAGCGGGTTGATCGATCATGTTTATCTTTATTCCAAGGTAGTTGAGGGAAATTACCCAAATTATCAGCAGGTGGTTCCAAAAGAAACTCATCAGCGAATCAAGTTGGAGCGTGAGCTGTTACTGCAGTGCGTGCACCGGGCGCAGTTGGTTTGTTCCGAAAAAGCCAACTCGGTAAAAATCAAAATCAGCAGCAACCTGCTCGAAATTTTTGCCGCGAGTTCCGACTTCGGCGAAGCGCATGAATCGATGGCGATCGGTTACAATGGTCCCGATCTTCAGGTGGCGTTTAATCCGGCCTTCCTGATGGATCCGTTGAAAGCTCTCACCAAAGACGAAGTGTTTTTCGAAGTGAAAGATGAAGTGAGCCCCGGAGTTTTCAAAACGCTCGAAAGCTTCATTTGTGTGATCATGCCAGTGCGGCTAAGTTGAGTTTGAAAGGATTCCGATCATCGGCGGCCGCCTATTTTTGGTTTTTTCGAACCGCCCAAAGCCCGGTGATCCGATATTCCTAGATGATCGTGCAATACATGCTTTTGGCGGCGATCGTGCTTTCATTGGCGATCGTGCAGCTAAATTTTCGTTTCGCTTCACCTTTATTGGCGATCGCGGATCGTTGGTTGCGGTGGCTGATTTTTTCGTTTGGTGCGGCGCATTTTTGCCTCTTTCTCGAATTGGTGAACCGGCCCTATTGGGTGTTGGTCGCGACCTTTTTCTTCATCTGGTTTCTCGGGGAGACGCTTTATAATTGGCTGGCGATTTCTGCGTTAAGCGTGAGTCCGCTGCCTCTTTTTCCGCGTTATGCGATCAATACATCCGGTGAGGAATGGCCGGTGCAGCCCCGACTTCTGAAGGTGCGAGAATGGCTCAGGGCTCAGGGTTTACGGCAGGTGCAGGCACTCAAGGCGGAGGTCGGGGGCGGTCTTTATCTTCGAGTTTCAGTTTATCAGGACGCTGCGAGCACTTTGCGGGTTCAAGTGATGTTTCTTCCGCAGAACAACGGAGCAATTGGACTCTGTTACACGCTGACGTCCATCACGGGCGCGGGTGAGCGCTACATCACCGACAATCTTACGGTTCCTTTCGCCGGTTTTTATCCCGAGAATTGGTTTGTTGAACGGCGCCCATGGAGCCGTTCCTTGGCGGGATTACTTGAGCGACATCGCGCTCGCCTATCCGCAGCGAAGATAACTGCAGTTCCGTTTTCAACCGAGCCTTTAAACGATCTCAACTCCGCGCAAACCGAGTTGGACCGTTTGAACACCGAGTTGGGCTTTCTCCACCCACACCCTGAACGCGAAGACTTCGGTAAGATAACCCACGAGGGCCGTTACCGCGTGTGGAAGGAGATTTGGATGCTTAACTACTTGGGCAGGGCGCAACGCTACGAATAGTCGGTTTAACGGTGCTCGATCCACTCGGTTGAGCTGTAGTGTTCCACCAAAGCCGAGAGCTCCTCTTCGTTGAAGTCGGGCCAAGGTTTTTCAACGACCTCAGCTTCCAGCGTTGCCGCCAGCGCGGTTGCAAAATTTACGGCCAGACTGTCCCAATCGACGGTGATTGGGGCCACGGCGGGTCGCCAAAGTGATCCCTGAAACAATAGACCGTGCTTGTTTCGCTTTTGAGCTGCCCCGGCGATCTTTTGGCCGGTGGTTTCATTGATTATATCGTAGAGTTCAGCTCGCTGAAAGCAGACGCCTGCGGGTCCGCAAGCGAGCTCACCGTCCCCGGGAGGTTCACAGTTTACTTTGACGCTAGCAGGCACGCCGGCGGTTCGCAAGGCCGCCGCCATGCACTCGTGGATGTGCCGATAGCTTTCACTCGCCCGCAATTCTTCCAAGGCAAAGCCCCGCGGAATCACGAGAGCATAGGTCCAGTCTTCGCGGTGATCCACCACGCCGCCTCCGGTCACGCGCCGACAGATATTGTTTGGCCCGGCGGCGGCAGGGAGTTGGCTGCGGACGAACGCGATTTTCTGGCTGTAACCGAAAGTCCAAGACGATCCCCGCCAGCTATAAGTGCGGAAACGGGCAGCCGCAGATTCGGGATAACGTTGGAGCAGGAGAAAATCATTGGCCATGTTTTCGGCCGCGCCTGCAGTGTGATGAGGCAAGACATCCAATCTCATGGTCATGCTTGGCGGGGCGTCTTCTCGGATCGGGCAAAAGGTCCCCGCAAACTCCGAAAGAAAATCCCGGAAAAAACTCCGGTCACCGCCAAGAGCAGCGGGAATTGGAGCAACGATCGGGAGATCTCGAATCGGTCGGGTCCCAGTGCAAAAGGGATCAGAAAATAGAGGACGGCAATGCAGGCCCCGGCGAAGCCACAAGCCACGAAGCCGTCCCGGCGAAAGTGCCGCAAGCCCACATAGACCATGCCACCGACCGACCAACACCACGGGTAACAGATCATCAGGAACGCGGGCAAAATTTCCGCCACCTCGGCCTTATTCCGCGCCAGGGTGATCACGATAAACACGGCGGTGGGCATCAAGGGAACCAATAGAAAACAGCTGATCGTGCGCATGGATTGAAGGTGAACAGGCGGTCAGGATTTCAAACACCAATCGCGATAGGCAGGTGGAACGTGCAATTCGGCGAGTTGTTCCGCAAGGGTTTGGGGACGGGTTTTAACCACCCCCAAAAGTGGCGCGAGATCGAGCGCGAGGCAGGCAGGCCGGGTCTGGGCGATCTCGGGCTGGTCGGTTCGGCGCACCGCAACGATGGGTGCCTGTTCGGGTGATAAGTTGAAGTGGGACCGGAGCGCCAAGCCGAGGTCATGGCGCGAGATCAAATCGGCCCCCGCCCAATGAAACGTGCCGCGACATTCGGGACGTTCGCATAGTTCGAGCAAGACCTCGGCCAGATTTTCGGCGGTGCAAGGCTGGCGATGCTCGTCGAGATAAAGTCGGGCCGTTTTCCCGGCAGTCCAATCGCCCAATAAGCGCTCGTGCAAGCTGCGGCGCCCTCCGGGACTGTTGCCCATCAGCAACGGGGCGCGAACTACGGCGCTGAACTCGGGCGCCAAGGCCCGAACGATCCGTTCGCTGGCGACTTTTTGTCGGCCGTAGAGATTAAGTGGAGCGGGGAGGTCGGTCACCGTGTAAGGCGACGACCGGGTGCCATCGAAGGCTTGTTCAGAAGAGACGTGGACCAGCCGTGCGCTCAGATGATGGGCCAAGCGGGCGAGAGCGGCGGGCAGCGCGACATTGAGCGCCTGAGAGCGGGCGGGATCTTGGTCGACGGCGGCGGGTTCGGAAACGGCGGCGCAATTGACGATGGCATCGGGGAAAACATCCAGGAGCGCGGAAGAGAGCGCCGATTCATCGGTGAGATCCAAAGGGCGGCGGGCGGCAAGACCGGGAATGGCGTCTGAAAAATTACCGACAATTCCGGTGACGGTATGGCCGCGACGGGCGGAGGCGCGGGCGAACGCGGAGCCCACTAGACCGGATGCGCCGGTGAGAAAAATTCTCATGGTCCAAAACCGAACGAAGTTAGTCCAAAAGCTCCGGTGCCAGCAACCAACGCACACGCCAAAAGGCCGCTTGCGGACCGGACCGATCGAGACAAAGCACCGCCGACTTGCGGAGTTTAAAAACGTCGGCGCGAACCGTTCCCGTAACGAGCAGAGCCGCGAGTGAGCTCAGATGGGGTTCGTGGCCAACAATCGCGAGATCGCGCCGGAGCGTTTTCAGGCGGGCGGCGACGGCGGACGGTTTTGCCTCGGGTTCGAGGTGGGGGATCTCGGAAATTTTTGCGGCGGGCGAGACGGCGACGGCGAGCAATCGGGCCGTCTGGCGGGATCGGGCCAGAGGGCTGTGCCAGAGTTCGGCAGGTGCGAAGGTGGATTTGGCCTGGAGAAAGCGGGCGAGTTTTTTGATTTGAGCGCGCCCTTTGGGACTGAGGGGTCGATCCGGATCGATTTCCTCGGCGAGGGCGTGAGCGTGACGAATCAAGTAGAGCTGCATCGCTGAAACAAAAAAAGAGGCTTAAGTATCCAGAAGTTGCCTGGAAACGTTGAGCAGTTGGCTCAGCGCAAAGGGCTTCGGCAGGTGGGCGACTTGTTGGGCGGGGAAGTCTTTGAAGGAGTGCGAGGTTTCGGTTGAGCCGATGTCGAGCAAACGGGTCGTGGCGCGCCGGGCGAGCAACGTGCGGGCGACCGCGGCGGTCTCCGATTCGGCGAGAGCGGCGATCAGCAGCTGGATGGGCTGGGTGGCTTCTTTCGCGAGACCGAGCGCTTCGGTGGCGTTGGCGGCGGCGTAGACGTGGTAGCCATCGGCGGTGAGAATGCCGGCCACCATTTTTCGCACGACGTCGTCGGGCTCGAGCAAAAGGACCCGTTCGCTGCCGCGGGTGACCGGCAGAGTCGCAATGGTTTCCGCGTTGGAAGCGGCGTCGACCGGGGCGTTGTCGCGGGGCAGCAGAATATTGAACGTCGTGCCCAGGTTGAGTTCGCTGCGCACGGTGATCTGACCGGCGCTTTGTTGAATTACGCCGTAAACAAGGGCGAGTCCCAGTCCGGTGCCTTTGCCCACGGGCTTCGTCGTAAAGAAGGGCTCGAACAATTGGGCTTGGGTGGACGCATCCATCCCGGTGCCGTTGTCACGGACGCTCAGCTGAACATAGTTGCCGGGAGGAAGGTCGGTCTGCCGGCGGTTTTTCTCGGCGGGAAGGGTGATCAGGGAAGTCGTGAGAGTGACGACGCCGTTTTCACGGAGGGCGTCGCGGGCGTTGATCACGAGATTCAGCAGCACTTGAGTGAATTGGGCGGGGTCCACGCGCACATGCAAAGGCTCGGCACAGAGATTGAGATCCAACCGACCGGCGTCGCCGATCAAGCGTCCAAAAATGGCGGCATGATCGCTCACCAGTTGGTTCAAATTCAGCACCAGCGGTTGCAGGGCTTGGCGACGGCCGAAGACGAGCAACTGTTGGGCAAGGGTCGCTCCGCGGCGGCCGGCGGTATGGATGGCGTTGATTTCCTCGCGACCGAAAGACTGGTCGGCGAGTTTGGTCGCAAGGACTTCGCAGTAGCCGTTGATGACGGCCAAGAGATTGTTGAAATCGTGGGCCACTCCACCGGCGAGACGGCCGACCGCATCAAGGCGCTGCGCGTGGACCAGAGCTTCTTGCAGGCGGCGTTTCTCGGTAATGTCGCGGTAGGCGGCGATGATATGGGTCGGTTGCCCGGAAGCATCGCAGAGCGGGTCAAAACTCCATGCGGCGTAGATCGAACGTCCGTCGGCGCGGCGCAAATATCCTTCGCCGAGCAACGGTTGGCCGGGTTGCGCGTTGGGCAACCAGCGAATCAAGGGCTCCAAGTCGGCAGGATCGGCGTGAAGCAAACCGTGCGTCTGACCAATGAGCAGTTGGGCGCCGTATCCGGTGATGGCCGAGAGACTGTCGTTGACGAAAACAATCTGCAGGCTTCCCGAGTTGGAATCGGCTTTGGCTATGAATACGCCTTCGCTTTGCGCCCGGAAGGCAGCGGCGAGCAACGAATCTGGGGGTGGGGTTCGCAATGGGGTGGAGAGTGGGAGAGCGGTCAGGGTGACAGGCGCTCGACGAGCCAGCCACCTTCTTTGTCCCGGCGATAGCGGAGGCGGTCGTGGAGCCGACTGCGACGGCCTTGCCAGAACTCGATGGTCTCGGGTGCCACGCGGTAGCCGCCCCAGTTGGGGGGAAGCGGGATTTCGGCCCCCGCGTGTTTTTTCTCCAGAGCTTTCATCGCTTCTTCGAGGGTGGCACGACCCGGAATGACGGAGCTTTGCTGCGCCACCCAAGCCCCGAGTTGGCTGGCGCGCGGTCTTGAGTGAAAATAAGCCGCGCTCTCTTCGCGGGCGACTTTGGTGACGGTGCCTTCGATCAGGACTTGGCGTTCAAGGGCGATCCACGGGAAAACGAGCGCGACGCGCGCGTTGAGTTCGAGCTCGCGGCCTTTGCGGCTTTCGTAGTTCGAGTAGAAAACAAATCCCCGGCCATCGAGGCCCTTCAGCAGCACGGTGCGGGCGGAAGGCCGACCGTCCCGCGACGCGGTGGCCAACGTCATGGCGTTGGGTTCGGCAAGTTTGGCGGCTTCGGCTTCCTGGAACCATTTTTCGAATTGGCGGAACGGATCGCGCGCGAGGTCTTTTTCGGTGAGACCGGCGAGGGTGTAGTCTTTGCGGAGATCGGCCAAACTCATGTTGAGCGTCGTTCTGTTGGGCGCGGCGATGCCTGTCAAAAATCATCGCGGAAAAGTAAGGCAAATTACTACGACGCCAGTTCCCGGCGTGCTCGGAGCTTTCGTTTCGGAAAAAACTCGTGGAGCTTGAGGCCATGGAGCTGGAAGCGTGGGTGTATTTGTTGCTGTTTCTTGCCGCCTTGGTGGCGGGTTTGGTGGATGCCATCGCCGGGGGAGGTGGTTTGATTGCTTTGCCTGCGCTGCTGACGGCCGGTTTTCCGGTGCCGCTCGCGTTGGGGACCAACAAACTTCAGGCGTTCTTTGGCAGTGCGGCGGCGGCGGCGCACTATGCCAAAAGCGGTGTGATTGATTGGCGGAGTTGCCGCCAAGGCGTCGTATGGACGCTGATCGGAGCGCTGATCGGGGCTTGGACGGTGCAGCGAATCGATGCAAGCCGGCTCGCGGTGATGATTCCGTGGCTGTTGGCGGCGATTCTTGTCTACACGATTTTCAAACCGGAACTGGGCCGCGAGAAACGGAAGCCACGGCTGACGCCGAACGTTTTCTGGGGCGTGGCTGGTTTGGGCCTGGGGTTCTACGACGGCGTATTCGGACCGGGCACGGGATCGTTTTGGACCATCGCGCTGGTGTTGTTGCTGGGGCAGGATTTTATGGCGGCGACGGGTCAGACCAAGGTCATGAACGCGGCGAGCAATCTGACGGCGGTGTTCGTTTTTGCGGCGGGCGGGCAAATTCACTGGCTGGCGGGCGGGGTGATGGCGGTAGGCCAATTGTTGGGGGCTCGGGTCGGCGCGGGATTGGTGGTTAAAAAAGGCACTCGCTTCATCCGGCCGGTATTTCTGACAATGGTGGCTCTTATCATCGGCCGTCTCGCTTACATCGAGCTGACGCGGCCGCAGTAGTCCCCTTTTTTGCCATGACGCCCGCCGCCTACATCGATCAAAATATCGCCGGGTTGCTCCGCCGGCTGCGGAAACTGATCGGGATTTCGACGGTCAACCCACCGGGGGAAAATTACGACCTGATCACGGCCGGACTGACCCGTGACCTCGCGGAGTTGGGGCTCAAGGCGCAGCGGTTTCCGATCCCGACCGCGTTGCTCAAGCGCTCATTGCCGGCGGTTCAACACGCGTTCCCGCGTTTTAACGTGTTGGGAAAACTTGCGGTGCGTGGAGCGAAGCAGTCGCTGCACTTCAATGCGCACTATGATGTGGTTCCCGTTTCGGGAAAGTGGAAGCACGGCAGCGCGTTCAGCGGTGCGGTGGAAAACGGTTGGATGTATGGCCGCGGCACGGCGGACATGAAGGGTTCGATCGCGAGTCTGTTGATGGCGCTGGAGGCGATGCGGGCGACAAGGACGACGCCAAAGTTGAATATCGAAGTCTCGTTCACCGCCGACGAGGAGACCGATTCGGCGTTGGGCACGGGTTGGCTGGTGCGGCACGCGCCGATCAAGCCGGACTACGCGGTGGTGATGGAAGGGGGCGAAGGCGCGACCGTGTGTTGCGGGCACAATGGCGTGGTGTGGCTCGAAGTGACGGTGCACGGCAAGCCGGCGCACGGTTCGATGCCGGAGCGCGGGATCAATGCGCTCGAAAAAATGGCAGCGTTGGTGCTCGGATTGGAGGGACACAAACGGGACCTTGCGCGGCGGAAATTCAAGACTCCGGAAGGCAAGACGATGGTGCCGACGATCAACGTGGGAGGAGTCTTTGGCTGCGGCGATGGCGCGAAAATCAACACTGTGCCGGCAAAGGCGACGTTCACGATTGATCGGCGCGTGCTCGCGATCGAAAACCACGCGGCGGCGGAACGGGAGTTGAGGGCGGCGCTGGCGGCGGCGGCGAAAAAGATCCCGGAGTGTCGGATATCGGTGGTGAAGATCTCGGAGAATTTTGCCTGCTTCACGCCGCCGGAGCATCCGTTTTTTGCGGCGATGGCGGAGACCGTGGCGCGAGTGAGGCGGGCGCCGTCGGTGTTTAATGTTTCGACCGGTTTTAACGACATGCACTTCTTCGCCTCGGAGTTGAAGATTCCGACGGTCGGCTACGGCCCGGGCGGCGTGGATTACCACGCGGTCGACGAACGGGCGAAGGTGAAGGAGTTGATCGCCAGCGCAAAAATTTACGCCGAGCTGATGACTAATTTCGGCCGGTGAGCCGGGTGACGAGCAACCGGTAGGGCGGCAAAAGGGCGAGCGCCATAAAGAGTTTCACGCCAAGATCGCCGGCGGCGAGCGGGAGCCAGACGATGGCCGAACCGGCAAAAGCGATGCCGAAGAAGAGGGAGGTATCCACGATGGAGGCGGCCGCGGAACCGAAGAGCGGAGCCTGCCACCAGGTCTTTTGGCGGAGGCGGTTGAAGATGGAGACGTCCAACAGTTGGGAGACGATGAAGGCGGTGCCGGAAGCGAGCGCGATGCGGACCGGCGCGAAGATGGCCGAAAGAATGAGGCCGACGGCGAAACCAACCCAAGCCACGCGGCGGGCAACGGCGGGACCGGAGGTGCGGTTGCACACATCGGTTACAAAATAGGCGACGGGATAGGAGAACGCGCCCCACGTGAGCCATGGGTTGATGGGGAATTGCACGAGGAGGTTGGAAACGAGCACGATGGCCGACATCGCGAGCGCGGGCGGGAGAATCTGGCGGGCGGTGGTCATGGGCGGGAGGCGCGGAGGGAAGCGACGAGAGCCGCAGTGCCGGCGGCCATCGAGATGCGGGGAACGTAACCGAGATCGCGTCGGGCGGCGTCGAGGTTGAACCAATGATCTTTGGCGAGCTCGGCGGCGATGAAGCTTGTCATGGGCGGCTCGCCGCGGAGGGGGAAGGTGCGCCAGAGAGTTTCGCACACGGTCCCGATGGTGGAGGCGGTGCGGAGGGAGAGGTGTCGGGTGATCGGTGGTTCACCGAGGGCGGTGAGGAGGGCGTTGATCCAATCCCAGAGGAGCACGGGCTCGCCGTTGGTGATAAAATAAGCCCGGCCGGCCACGGGACGAGTGTCATCTTTTGGGTGACACCGGTCGTGAGGGTGCTCGGTGAGAGCATGCTCGGCGAGCAGGTGGGCGTCGGCGGCGTTCTCGACGTGGACCATGTCCACTTTGTTTTGGCCGTCGCCGACGATGTGCAAGCGGCCGGCGCGAGCGCGGGCGAGCACGCGGGGAACGAGGTGCGGGTCACCTACACCCCAGATGAGATGTGGTCGAAGGGCGACGGTGCGTAGGTTGGGAGAATTGGCGGCGAGAACTTCGCATTCGGCGATGGCTTTGGTGAGGGGATACGGGCTGGGGCAATCCGTGGTGAGAGGCAGGGATTCATCCGCATTGGCGAGGGCTTGGCCGTTGTAGACCACGCTCGGAGTGCTGGTGTGGACAAAGCGGCGGACGCCGTGGGTGCGGGCGCCGTCGAGGAGCGAGCGGGTGCCGAGAACGTTGGTCTTGAAGAAGTCCTGGTAGGGGCCCCAGACGCCGACTTTGGCGGCGACGTGGAAAATGGTATCGATGCCGGTGCAGGCGGCGGCGACGGCGGTGGCGTCGTCGAGGGATGCGCGGATGAAACGGACGCCGCGTTTTTCGAGGTCGGGTGCGGGGGTGCGGCCGAGGACCGTAACGGGGCGCCCGGCCGCGAGCAGGCGCTCGACGAGATGGCGGCCGAGGAAAC